>JALOOJ010000014.1 GCA_025454475.1 Anaerolineae bacterium | reverse complement strand
GCCTGCGCGCAGGTGAAGGCGTTATCCCATCCCAGCGCACGGAGCTTGCTAACATCGAGGGCATAGCGCCGATCGTGCCCAGGCCGATCCTCGACGTGCTTGATGAGACTATCGGGCTTGCCCAGCGTGTCGAGCACGATCCGCGTCATCTCGATATTGGTCAGCTCCGACCCTGTGCCGACGTTGTAGATCTGACCCAACTCGCCCTTGTGCAGAACCGTGTCAATGCCCGTGCAGTGGTCAAGCACATGCTGATAGTCACGCATCTGGCGACCATCGCCATACACGGGCAAAGGCTGATCATCAATGGCGTTGGTCGCAAAGAGCGGCACCACCTTCTCAGGATACTGGAAAGGGCCGATATTGTTGGAACCTCGGGTGATCGTAACGGGCAACCCCCAGGACTCGACGTATGCCAATGCCATCAAGTCGCCGGCGGCCTTGCTGGCGGCATAGGGGCTGCGCGGCTCTAGCTGGTCTGTCTCCACCGAGCGCCCGTCGAGCACCTGACCGTAGACCTCATCGGTGCTGATCTGATGATAGCGCTCCAGCCCGTGCTTGCGGGCCACTTCGAGCAGCACAAAAGTGCCATACACGTCCGTCTGGATAAACGACCCCGGCGTCATTAGCGAGCGGTCGACGTGGGTTTCCGCGGCGAAGTTCACGATCGTGTCAACACCGTGCTGCGATATCGTCCGCTCCACCAGGGGAATGTCGCAGATGTCACCCCGCACGAAGGCATAGCGGCCCGCAAAGGCCTCAGAAACGTCCTGCAGATTTTCCAGCCGCCCGGCGTACGTGAGTTTGTCATAGACGACGACGTCGTAGTCCGGGTGCGCCTGTAAGAAATACCGGACGAAGTTCGACCCGATGAAACCCGCTCCCCCCGTCACCATGACATGGTGCATAGGTTAACCTCCTCGATCGGATATGGATCGCGTTAGGTTGGGTACCCCAACTCTCCAGAGGCATTCTATCATGAAGGGCGACGTTGACTAAGCATCCTGGTCGGGTAGAATGGCTAGGTTATGGATTTTCGAATCGACGCGCCACTTATCGTCCAGGGTGACCGCACAGTCCTCCTGGAGGTGAACAGCTCTGACTACGAAGCCGCGCGAGACCATCTGGCGAGGTTCGCCGAGCTGGAGAAGAGCCCGGAGTACATCCACACGTATCGCATCTCATCGCTCTCGCTGTGGAACGCCGCAGCCGCTGGCCTCGACGCCGAGGAGATCATCGCCGGGCTGCAGAACTTCGCCAAGTATCCCCTGCCTGAAAACGTTGTCTTCGAAATACGTGACGCGATAGGCAGGTACGGTAGGGTGCGGCTCACGCGCGACCCCTATGACCCGGAGCGACTGCGACTCACATCAGACGAGCCGCTACTGCTCATCGAGTTAGAGAATAACCGCCACCTCAAACCCTACGTGCTGGACCGCCTTGGGCCCCACACATTCCAGGTACCCGCCTCGCGACGCGGCCATGTGAAGCAGGCCCTGCTCAAGGCCGGCTATCCCGCCGAGGATCTGGTCGGCTATCTCGCAGGCAAACCATTGGCACTCCAGCTTCGCGCCCTATCGCTGAACGACGGCCCGTTTGTCGTCCGCGAGTATCAACGCGATGCTGCAGGCATCTTCTGGGCCCATGGCTCGGATGCCGGTGGGGCAGGAGTTATCGTCCTTCCCTGCGGCGCCGGGAAGACGATCGTAGGCATGGTAGCGATGGCGCAGATTCAAATGAACACACTGATCCTCACGCCCAGCACCGTCGCGGCCCGCCAATGGCGCGAGGAACTGCTCAGCAAGACCTCGCTTACCGAGGACTCGATCGGCGAATACACCGGGGAGCGCAAGGAGATCCGCCCGGTCACGGTGACCACGTACCAGATCCTCACGCATCGCAAGCGGGGCACCAAGGCCGGCGACCACCTTCCGCTGTCCGAACAGTACCCGCACTTCGCGCTCTTCAACGAGGGCGACTGGGGGCTCATTATTTACGACGAGGTGCACCTTCTGCCCGCGCCCGTCTTCCGCATCACCGCCGAGCTTCAGGCGCGCCGCCGCCTTGGGTTGACGGCGACCTTGGTTCGAGAGGATCAGCGGGAAGAGGACGTCTTCTCGCTAATCGGTCCCAAGAAGTACGATGTGCCGTGGCACGATCTGGAACGACAAGGATGGATCGCACCTGCCATCTGCTATGAAATCCGCGTGACGATGTCGGAGGCGGAGCGCATAGGCTACATTATGGCGGAGCAACGACTTAGGTACCGTGTAGCAGCCGATGCCACGGTCAAGCTCGACATCCTCGACCGGCTGCTCACGTATCATAAAGGCGATCGGGTCCTCATCATTGGGATGTACCTGGAACAGCTAGAACAGATCTCCTCGCACTATGGCTATCCTATCATCACCGGCAAGACCAAGGTGTCCGAACGTGAGGAGCTCTACGAGAAGTTCCGCAACGGTGAGATCACCACACTCGTGGTCTCCAAGGTCGCCAACTTCTCCATCGACCTGCCGGACGCCAATGTTGCGATCCAGATCTCGGGAACCTTCGGCTCGCGCCAGGAGGAAGCCCAGCGCCTCGGTCGCATTCTGCGCCCCAAGCCTGACGGTGGTCAGGCCTACTTCTACTCCATCGTCACCAAAGAGACCGTGGATCAGGACTTCAGCGCCAACCGTCAACGCTTCCTCACCGAGCAAGGCTATCGGTATCTGATCCTCTATGGGGAGGAGATCCCCGGGGCTCTGCCTCACACGCAGCAGCGAGCCATTCCCGGCGTTCCACGAATCGACAGCAGATGAGCAAGAAGCCCTCGAGCGCGAAATCTAGCAGAGAGGACGCGACGCCGAGCTCGGAATTGGGCTATCTGTGGGAGTTCCCAACGTCGCCAACCCCATTGTCGGCCCCTCCCGCTTGGTCGGCGGGACTCGTCGACCCCGTCACCCATATGGTGCAGGAGCTGCTGGAATCCGGCTGGCGGCTGTCCCAACTTCGTGACCTTCTCACCGCCCTTGGGCTTCCGCCCGAAGGGGGAACGCGGCAACTGGTGGCGCAGCAGTTAGCCGAGTGCTTCCTCGATCCCCAACGCCTAGAGCAGTGCGTGGACGATCTCTCTGAAGAAGAGCTCAGATATTACGGCACCCTGGTCGTGCAGAGCTTCATCCAAGCCTATCACACGGTACCCCAGGGAAGAGCGTTGTGGTATGACTTCACGACGCCGTGGCCCAGACTCGCGCAACGCATCCGCAAAGCCGGGCTAGCGCTAGTGACCGAAGACGGGCAGCTGTATCTGCCAGCGGCACTGCGCCGGAGACTCCCACAGCTGCAGATACCCTTCCGTGCCAGTTCGGCGCCGCGTAAGGTTGTGCCGTCCAACCCGCGGGAAATCCTCACACAGGTCCAGCAGCTGATCAGCGTCCTGCAGTCCGAACCTGCGAAGCTCAGGGCTCGACTCAGGTGGAAAGCGCCACCCTATCCGTTTGCGCAGCCCATCATCTGTTGGCCCCCGGTCCCAGCCGATGCCCAGAAGATCATTGCCAGGCCCGCCTTGGAGGGCAGAATAGAGTTACTGCCACCAGACCCAGACCTCGATGCCGAAACGCTCAATGAGTGGACCCACGTACTGGGTTGCACGCCGGAGCGGGCGGAGCTTATTTACGCGTTACTCCTATACAGCGGCATCATTCTGAGCGGCAGCCCGATCACGATCGACAGCGCCTTAGCGCAGCAGTGGTTAGCCTTGACTCCGGGGAACCAACTGGGTGCGCTCTATCACCTCTGGTGCAGCATCACAACGTGGTCGGAGTGGTGGCCTCTATGGCGTGAGCAGCAGATTACCATCACCCAACTCTACCACGGGTATTGGGGGCTCAATTCTATCGACGACGCCATCAGAAGCAGCGTCGTCGATCTGCGGGGAGTCTTACTTGAGTTGCTCGCCTGCCTCCCACACGGCACCTGGCTTGCTGTCAGCGATCTGATGGAGTGGCTCACCGCGCTCTTCCCAACGCCGGACACCCATCAGTATCTGATAGGAGTCATACCCAAGGGCCCCAAGGGAGGCTGGACGGACTTTCTGGAGACGGCCCTCCTGCGTATGGTCACTGGCCCACTGCATGCTTTCGGCCTTGCGGATGTAGGGCCGTCTCTGAACACCGTCAAGAGTATACGCCTCCAGCGATTCCAGGACCTCCACTGGAGGCGAAGCATGGAGGTCATGTTGGACGCCGTTGGTGAACTGCGACAAGAGACCCTGCGGTTCGTTATGGCGGAGTCCATCCTGGAGATCGAGGCCCCCCTTCCACCGGATCTCGTGACGTTTGTGCTCCAATGGGCGGTGCCGGCGGGTTTCTCACGCACATTGGTGCGCTATCGACTGGACGTTCAGCGGCTTCACAGAGCCTTTGAGCACGGCATGCATCCCGACGCACTCAAGGCTGCATGGAGGGCCGCCACAGGTTTCGAGCCGCTTCCCGAGATTGCGCAGTGGTGGGATGCCTGGTGGCTCCGCTACGGACACGTGCGCATCTACCCGACACAAGCCCTGCTCCAGACACGCGATGCGGTCACCATGCATGAACTGCAGGTGGCCCTCCCCAGTCTGCAGTCGTCAATTCTGGGTAGTCTGACCCCTGAAACGGTACTGCTTGACGAAGAGAGTGTTGACCCACTTCTCAGCAACCTAACCCGGCAGGGCTATATGCCTAAGGAAGCCTAACGTGGTCCCACAACTGGAAGCCACGCTGCAGTCTTACCACATCAATGCACTGCAGGAAATCGCCGATCAGCTCGCGCTCAAGTCAGATCGTTTTCCTCCGCGAAAGGGATGGCTAGTCACCGAGCTTGGCAGACTCATCCCCAAGATGGCACGTTCGGAAGCATTCATCCAGGCGCTGAGCGACACCGAGCGGGCGGCGTTGGCAATCTTGATCAACTGCGCGGAACCTACCACACTTGCCACCGTGGCCCGCCCCCTGATGCTAGCCGGGCTGGTGCATATCGAGGGCCAACCCGAGGCTTCTCGCCGGCCGCGGACCCGAGACATCTTGTCCGACCTGTTGCGCAAGGGCCTGATCGTGAACGTGACCCCACCAATCAGCAGCTCTGACGGCCGGACGTTGTCGCTGATGAGCCGCTTTGGCATCCCGGAAGAAGTCCGCAGTCTACTTCCAACCGCTCTGCTGTCTGAACCGCAGCCGGATCTGGGCCAGGTCTTGGCACGCAGCGTGACACCGCATCACGTCGTGTCACGCGATCTGCAGGCATTCCTGCGCGAGCTCCTCTTCGTGTGGGCTCACCTCCGAGATCAGCCCGCCCAGCGCCTCAAGACAGGAGACATCGGGAAACGCGATAGACGCCGACTGTGCGCGGCGCTGGCGCTCGAAGAACCCGATGGGCTGGAGAAGGTCGCGTGGCTCTGCCACGTGCTCGCCGCGCTGAATCTGGTTACCGAATCCCCCACTGAGGTCACGGCGGTTGAGGGCCAAGCTGTCACGTTGTTCTGGGGAGCGAAGACCTCCCAATATCAACGCGATCTGCGCCAAGCGTATGCCCGCATGTCATCGCCGCTTTCTAGCGATCGCGCGACCTCTCGCCTGACCGGGCATCTCCAGGGATTTGACCTACGCGCACCCAGCGACGTGCGCAGTCAGATCCTGGCTACGCTTGTACAGGCCTCCGCTCCCGGCTGGTGGTCCTTCTCCACCCTCCTGAGCCTGCTGACAGGCGACCAAGCGGGCGGCCTTGTCCTCGATGACAACATCCTGGCCGTTGTTTATGACCAATATCGCTGGTATGGCAGCGCCTATCAACGCGAGGTGGAGGCCAATCTGAAGGGGATAGAGCGAGCATGGGTCCAGCGCGCACTGGAGGAGTTGTGTGCCATGGGACTGGTCGAGCTAGGGTACAGCGAGGCCGACTCGAAGGATCTGGTGGCGCTACGCACGGATCAGACCCTTGGACAGACCGTACCAAGCCATCAGGACCAGCCCTGGCAAGTGATCCTGCAACCCGATTTCCAAGTTCTGGCATTAGGCCCCATCCCGTTGCGTGTTCTGGCCGGTATCGAGCAAGTCGCGCACCGCGAGAAGATCGATGAGAGCGTCGTCACGTACCGGCTCAACCGCGAATCGATCTACCGCGCGCTGCGAGCGGGCGAGACAGTGCCGACCATACTGGCATACCTGGAAGAAACCACAGGCCAGCCGATCCCCCAAAACATCCACCGCTCGCTTGAGGAGTGGTATCGGCAGTATGAGCGGATCACTGTCCGGCGCAGCGCAAGGATCCTGCAAGTCGATAGTGGGGAACGCCTGACCGCGCTGTTGGATGATCCTCAACTTGGCCAGCATCTTCATCGCATTGACGATCGTTCCGCATGGTTCGTACCGGAGGACACCGATCTGGTCCGACAGCGCCTCCAGGCACACGAACTACTCCCAGCAGTATCGCATGGAGCTCAAGCCGACCTCCCAAACAGTATGCGGTGGCGTGATGGTGAGCTGGAGTCGCGCACCGCACTGCCCAGCCTCTATGTAAGCGCCGCCTTGGCCCGGTTCGCTGAACCGCACGGAAACCGTTGGCGCCTCACCCCACAGTCTATTCAGGCGGCAGCAGCGTTGGGCACTCCCCCGCTTGAGGTGATTGCCCGCCTGAAGATGCTAACCGGTGCGCCTCCCCCAGACGGCTTGGAAAAACTTGTCAAAGCGTGGGGCAAGCACTTTGGCGACGGCCAGACTTCCCAGGTACGCTTGCTCCACCTCAAACGCAACGAGGCGTTGGCCGAACTGCGCGCTGCGGACCCAGCCCTGCATCGCTGGCTGCGCCCTCTGCCCGGTCTGGAAAGCCTGGCGATCGTCAACGAAGCACACTGGAGTGAGGTTATGGCGTTGCTGGACTCCTGGGGTGTCGAAGTAGCGTCCGAGCATTGGTGGTGACGCGCTCTCCCCAGCGTCTGGAGCAGCGCATCCGCGTGCGCATACCGAAATCTTACGCTCTGTTTGCAGACCTGCCGTCAATGCTATAATGGACATGCATACGGCGTGATCACCTATGGAGGTCGCGATGAGTCCAGATCAGTCAGCAGCGGTCAAACGGCGCAAAGCCCAGACACTTTACGACAAGGCACTTGCGGCATACGAGCGCTGGGATGTTGAGGATGCAGTGCGGGGACTGGAAGCAGTCGTAGCGTTGCATCCGGACAACGCGGCCTACCAGATGCGCCTGGCGCAGGTGCTGTCGCGCTCGGGAGACTTCGACCGGGCTCTGAGAGCACTGGCCAACTACCTCAGACTCGAGCCCGAGTCGAAGGTAGCCAGTCGCATCGAGCAGCTCTTTGCCAGTGGGATGGACCCAGTTGAGAACCAGCTCACCGAGAAGATGACTGCCTCGCATCTACCCATCGACCTAACGGGTGCGGCGATCCAGATGTGGGTGGAGTTCCGTATAAGCCTGGGCGAAGAACCGCTCGCCATCCCCAAGCCCGAAGCTTGGGCCGCCGCATTGGACTACACCGTACGCAAGGTGAACCTACACGACGTTTCGCTGGAAGAGCTCGTCAATACCTACGAGAGCTCAGCAGAAACCATCAGAAAACACCACGAGACGCTGGTAACAAAGCTGGATATTATGCCTTGCGATTACCGCTATTTCACGGGCAAGCAGAACCCGCTCGACAAGCTGGTCGAAGCCGCAGAACTGCTGGAGAAACTCGAGGCCCGCTTCCGCAACGAGTAGACCTCGGCTTAGGGAACACCGCGCCGGCCGTGACATCGCCAAGCCTGCTCGCAATTCGCGAGGCGCTGCAGTGGGCAGTCGTCCAACTTCAGCGAACAACCGATCGTCCTCACAATGAGGCAGAGCGCCTGCTTGCCTGGATACTGCACCTTGAGCGGACCGCAGTTCTGGCTCACCCCGAATGGCCGCTCGCACCAGCCCAAGTCGATCGCTTCACGGATGCAGTGCAACGCCGAGCTACCGGCGTCCCGTTACCGTACATCCTGGGATTCGTCGAGTTCTTCGGGCTGGAGTTCGGTGTTACGCCGGCGGTTCTGATCCCACGTCCCGAAACGGAGCTGCTGGTGGAGCTGGCACTGCCCCGGCTCTCAGCATGGCACCACTCCGGGGTACAGCGCGCGCAGCGCGTGGTCGACGTTGGCACTGGGTCCGGGTGTATCGCGGTGGCACTAGCGGCGGCAGTGCCTTCGTCGCGTATTTGGGCCGCGGACATCTCGGCTGCAGCACTGGCAGTGGCCCGAGCGAACGCGCAGCGCAACAGCGTGGCGGAGCGCCTGGCGTGGGTACAGACCGATCTGCTGACACCGTTCGCCGCGCCCGTGGACTTGATTGTCAGCAATCCGCCCTACATCGCCGAGGCAGAATGGCAGGACCTTCCGTGCTCGGTCCGGCATGAGCCTCGTGCGGCTCTGATCTCTGGGCCGGAGGGACTAGATGCCATTGAGCGGCTGTTGCGACAAGCGGCAACGCGACTGGCGCCCGGGGGATGTCTGTTAACGGAGATTGGTGAGCAGCAAGCCAGCGCCGTGATGGAGCTGGCTCAGCGAATATTCACACGACGTGGGCATCAAGCCACCCACCTCCAGATACATCAGGATCTGGAGGGGAGGGATCGCGTTCTTGAGGTCAGCTTAGCCGGCCCAACGTATCATCCCGGGCTGGAATAGGGTCACCAGGTCCTCGTGATAGGGCAAGACCCGCACCGTATACCCGTGCAGGCCGCTCATCGCGCACTCAGCGTCCGCCGCATAGAGATACCGCTGCCCGTCGAGTTTCTCACTGACCTGCATCGTGACCGGGCGTCCCCGAACCAGTTCGCCACTTGGATTGACCAATCCGATATAGAGCTCGACGCATACGTCCTCTGGCTGCAGGGTACCAAGGTAGATTTCGGCGTGTGCTGTAAACGTTCGCCCCACATGGATCTGGACCGGCAGATCGCCGTTGACCGAATTCACGCGGATCTGCGACCAGTCGCGTAGAACCCTCTCACGCCAGGCCGCAAGATCCTTTGCCCCCGCGAACTCGTCCTCGGCAAGGCTGCGATATCGCGCCGCCAAGGGGACGTAGAATCTATCCGTGTACTCCGCCACCATCCGGTTGGTGTTAAAGAAGTAGGAAAGGTCCGCAATACTGGCCTTCATCTGCTCGGCCCAACGGCGCGGGACGCGCCCTTCGTGGTCGTAGAACATAGGGATGACGTCGCGTTCCAGAAGATCATAGAGCGCCGCTGCCTCGAGGCGATCCTGGTATTCGGCATCGTTGTACGTCTCACCCCGGCCGATAGCCCAACCCACCTCACGGCGGTAGGCCTCAGCCCACCAACCATCCAGCGTGCTGATATTCAGCACGCCATTGGCGGCAGCCTTCATGCCACTGGTGCCACTCGCCTCTCTTGGTCGGCTGGGCGTGTTCAACCAGACGTCGCAGCCCTGGACCAGATAACGGGCCACGATCATGTCATAGTCCTCAAGAAAGACGATACGGTTGCGGAAGCGATCCTCCCGGCTCAGGGCCACGATCTGCTGAATCATCGCCTTGCCGGGGTCGTCACGGGGATGTGCTTTTCCGGAGAAGATGATCTGAACCGGACGCTGGGGGTCATTGAGGATGCGGTCGAGGCGATCCGGGTCCCGCATGATCAGTGTGGCGCGTTTGTACGTCGCAAAACGACGCGCCAACCCGATGGTTAGGGCTTCTGGATCGAGGACTTCGTCAGCCGCACGGATGTCGCTGGGCAGTGCGCCGCGCTGCTCCAACTGTCGATGCAAGCGCTGCCGAGTCACGCCCACGAGCAGCTCTCGGCGGCGCTCGTGCGTGCGCCATAGCTCATCGGCCGGGATATCCCTGGCCAGCCGCCACACCTCCCGATCACCAGGCTCCTCACGCCACCGCGGGCCGAGATAGCGGTCGTAAAGCACCTTCATATCTCGAGAGATCCAGGAGAGGATATGGACCCCATTCGTGACATGCGAGATCGGGATCTCTTGCTGTGGCACCCCGGGCCACAGATTCTGCCACATCTCCTGCGACACCTCACCGTGGAGAGCGCTCACGCCGTTAGTGTACGATGACAACTTGATAGCCAGAACAGTCATGCAGAAAGGTTCATTGGCGTCAAAACGGTTCTCGCGCCCCAGTTCCATAAAGTCATTCCAGCCCAAGGACAACTCACGCGTAGCATAATCGTTGAAGTAGTGCTGCATCAGGGGGGCTGGGAAGCGATCGTGACCCGCTGGCACCGGCGTGTGCGTGGTAAACACACAACTCGCCGAGGCTGCCTCGCGTGCCGCGGCAAAAGTGAGGTTGTGATCGACCATTAGCCTTCGGATGTGTTCCAGGGCCAGAAAAGCCGAGTGCCCCTCGTTCATATGATAGACAACCGGCGCCAGGCCCAGCGCCTGCAATGCCCGATAGCCGCCAATCCCCAGGAGGATCTCTTGCTTGATCCGCAGATCCTGGTCCCCTCCATAGAGCTGATCGGTAATGTCACGATCCTGCGGGCGGCTATTAAGTGCCGTGTTGGTATCCAGCAAGTAGAGGGGGATGCGCCCAACTTGGGCCCGCCATACCTGGGCGAACACCTTGTGTCCAGGGAACTGAACGTCCACGGTCAGAGGATCGCCGTTGGGCAACCGCTCAAGGGTCAGGGGCAGATTGTCGAAGTGGTTGTCCTCATAGGCTTCCTGCTGCCATCCGGCCTGGTTCAGATACTGCTGGAAGTAGCCCTGCTGATACAGCAGGCCCACCCCCACCAGCGGAACGTTGAGGTCACTCGATGACTTGAGGTGGTCGCCAGCAAGCACGCCGAGGCCCCCGGCGAAAATAGTGAGCGACTCAGTCAGTCCGAACTCAAGCGAGAAATAGGCGATGGGCGCCGAGCCCTTCTTGCCATACGTCCGGCTGTACCACGAAGACTCCGTCTGGCCCGTATAGTCGTCCAGGTACGCCGTTGCCCGCTCGAGGTGCGCCAGAAACCCAACGTCGGTAGCTAGCTTCTCCAACCGCTCCTGGCTGACCATCCCGAGCATACGAACAGGATTGTGGTTCGTCCGCTCCCATAACTCACTGTCCAATCGGATAAAAAGCTCAATAGCATCGTGCTTCCAAGCCCAGCGCAGATTGTAGGCCAGGCGCCAGAGTGGCAGCAACGGCTCGGGCAACGATGGGACAATGGAAAACGTGCGAATCGGCTTTGGTCGCATGTACGCTCCCTCCTGACTCCGGTAAAGGATCGCCCTATTCGGCACAGCACCTACCCTACCACAGTTCACCCCAGTCACAAACCTGCCTGAACCAGCATTGAGCTTCCGATCGCCCGTGCTACAATACGCCTCCGATGCGTATCCGAAGCCTTAGCCTGCGGCAATTCCGCACGTACAACCGCCTGGAGCTGGATCTGCCCGCTGGCCCCATTCTGCTCCTGGGAGCAAATGCGCAGGGAAAGACCAGCTTGCTCGAGGCGATCGCGTTTCTCGCCATCGGCGCCTCTCCCCTTACCAGCGTGGACCAACAAGTCATCCATTGGGGCGCTGAGGAGGCCAGTCTCCCCTTCTCACACGTGAGGGCCGAGGTCGTGCGGCGCGATTGCACGGAGACGCTGGAGGTCGCCATCGAGCGGAAGCCATTATCCAATGGCCACCAGCGCATGCAGAAGAGCGTGCGTATCGACCAGCGACCCATTCGGCGGTCAAACCTCGCCGGCCATCTCAACGTCGTGCTCTTCTTGCCTGAGGACCTTGCGCTCGTCCACGGCCCGCCGGTGGGGCGACGCGCCTACCTCGACAACTTGCTCTCACAGGTCTATCCAACCTATGTCGAGGTCTATGATGCCTATCGTCACGCAGTCTCGCGACGGAATGCCCTGCTGCGGCACCTGCGCCGGCATGGGGGAGATCCGATGCAGCTGGCTCCTCTGGAGGAGCGCATTGTCCGAACCGGCGTCACGGTCTCACTCTATCGCCAGCAGGTGATCCGCGAGCTCACCATACATATCGATCGACTGCATCGGGAGTTGACCGGTGGACAAGCCTGGCTCAGGCTACAATATGAGCCCAACTTCGACCCCGTACGGCCCCCTGCAGCCGATCAGATGGGGCTACTACCCGAGGATGCGGAGGAGCGAACCCTGGATGTGGAAGCGCTTTATACCGCGTACCGCGAAGCGCTCGCGCGCAAACGCGCCCAGGAAATCGACAGGGGAATGACCTTGGTCGGTCCCCACCGCGACGAGATGCGCTTCATCTCCAATGAACGCGATATGGGGACCTTTGGCTCGCGTGGTCAGCAGCGCACCTCGGTACTGGCCCTGCACCTGGCCGAACTACGTTGGCTAGAGCAGACCACGGGGGAATCGCCGGTCCTGCTCCTTGATGAGGTCCTCGCTGAGCTCGATCGAGCTCGGCGCAACTACCTACTGGACCTGCTGGGTAATGTCGAGCAAACTATCCTGGCGACGACGGATGCCGAGTTGTTCCCGGACAGCTTCCGGAAACGTACGACCACGTTACGGGTCTCGGAAGGGATCATCATCCCAGTCGAAACGCCATAGGTGGGCGTCAGTTCAGTATTATCCTCGCCAATGGCTCGAGTCTGTCGGGCAGGCCCTCCGGAGAGGGATCCGCCGGGCCGAGCAGATGCAGGCGACCGGGCATATCGAGCGCCTCCATCGCCATCATAAGGTTGGCCATGCAGATACCACCATCGAAATACCGGTACTCCTGAAGCACCGAACTGCTGCCATAGCGGATATGATGCTTCTCCAGCAGAAGCCACAGATCGCCATCTCGCCACAGAAACCGCCACGGCTGGGCGTTATTGGCCGATGGAGCGCGCCGACCGGCATCGACCAGCTTGGCCAGGTGTTTGGGAGGCACCGCGGGGCTGTCGAACGCCCCATCGTAGAAGATATCCTCTGGGTCCAACCGGGTAGCTCCGCCGGACGTCCTACGGATGACGGCGTTGATCGTCCGCCCTGTCACGGTCTCGGCAGCTCGCCCAAAGATCAAGAAGGCACCTGTTCGGCCGCCACGAGTCAACCGGAACCGCACGCGCACATTGTCTTCCCGACCCAGACTGCCGATAAAGCAGACACTGACACCCAACTGCACCATCTGCACGCAGATCTGCTCCATACGATAGCCAAGATCCACTAGGGGCGCACGGTCGCCCACTGTATAAGCCACCAGGTAGTGCGGCGGAGTAAGCACCCGCCCGTACCCCCCCATTGCCGCGATGAGATCCTCACCACTGACGACATCACGTCGCATAAAGCGAAAACGATTCTCCGGGACGAGGGGTCTCACATGAGCGGCGATGTCATCGATCATAGCCAATGTCTCTTTGTCCAACGGCTCGTTGCGATAGCGCCTCACGGAATGGCGACTGAGGATAGCTTGATAGAGATCCATATAAAGGCTCCCACGATACCTAGGCTCCAACTAACAAGACACCGGCCCCCACAGGGTAGGCCGGCGTCCGTATGTGCTCACGTGAAGCGAGTTTTACTCCTCGTCAGGATCGCCCAACCGCATTTTCTTGTGGCGATAGACGATACGTCCGCGCGTCAGATCGTAGGGAGAAAGCTCCACCCGCACACGATCGCCCAGCAGAATCCGGATGTAGTACTTGCGCATCTTACCGGAGAGGTACGCCAGAACCTCGTGACCAGTCTCCAGCTTGACCTTGAACTGGGTGGCGGGGAGGGCTTCGACTACCAAACCCTCAACAACGATCTTCTCTTCCTTTGTTGTCATACTTACAACTCTAACCTTCCGACTCCATACTGTCTACATTACTGATCTTGTCACCCTCGACGACATCGTCAATGACGTCTTCGTCAGCGTTGTCACCCTCATCGACACCAAAATCCTCTTCGGCATCTTCGTCGTCGAGGCCTTCATCAGCAGCGGCACCAGCACCGATATCAGCACTCGGATGCGTGCTGACATCGCCAAAATCGAGATCATCCTCGACGTCTTCGTCACCGTCATCCTCGGACGGGGCGACCTGCTCCTCGGCGATCTGAGCGAGCGCCCATTCCTCCCACTCTTCGGGACGCACCTGGCGAACGCTCAAACCGATGCGGCGCCGGTCCGACTCAACCCGAATTACCTTCACCAACACGGCCTCACCGGAGACCATATCTTCACGCTGCGCGACGTCACGCAACTCGGAGTTGTGCAGCAAACCCTCAACGCCCGGCTCAAGCTCAATGAAGACGCCGAAGTCCACAACCTGGGTCACACGTCCTTGCACCAACCGACCGATGTTGTAGCGCTCGACCACGCTTTCCCACGGATCGGGGGCGAGCGCCTTGATGCTCAACGCGATCCGCTGCCGGTCTCGGTCGATATTGAGAACCTTGACCTTGACTCGTTGTCCAACGTGATATACCTCACTGGGGTTCTCGATGCGACCCCATGAGAGCTCAGAAATGTGCACCAACCCATCCATGCCACCAAGGTTCACAAAGAGGCCAAAGTCCGTGATCTGGCTGATACGCCCCCTGCGCACCTGGTCGGCTTCGAGCTCCTCAAGTAAATCCTGACGCCGCGTAGCGCGCCATTCCTTGGCCGCAGCGCGCTGGGACAAGATCAGCCGGCGTCGCCGACGGTTCACCTCAATGACTTTGAGCAGAATCTCCTCGTCGACCATCGCCTCCAGGCGGCGCTGGCGCTCTCCGGGTTGACGAATACGGTTGAAACCAATGAGCTGCGACATCGGCACAAAACCACGAAGTCGACCAAACTCAACGGTCAAGCCACCACGGTTAGCCCCTGTGACACGCGACTCATAGACATCCTGGCTCTCAAGAAGTCTCTCCGCGATGAGCCAGTCCTCCTGCAGGAGAGCCTGGGAAATGGAAAGCTCCACGTTGCCATCGGAGTCACGGAACCGCGCCACAACGACAGGAACCAAGTCACCCACGTTGAACTCACGGCCGTGGACTTCTGCAAGATCCTCAAAAGGTACAAAGCCGTCACGCTTGGCCCCAATGTCAACGACAAAGCCATCGCTACGGCGAGAGAGGATGGTGCCCTCGCGCAACTCGCCACGCTTGATCGTACTGGCATTGAGCGACTCCTCGAGTTGCTCCTCCCAGGAGGCCGTTGCCTCTTTGGGTACAGCCGCAGCAACCGGGGCTCGCACTTCAGCCACCTTAGGCGAAGCAGTTGGCTCGGCAACGTCCGGCGTCACAGCCACAACCTCTTGCTGCACAGCACTGGGCTCTTCTACTTGGCTTTCCACAGACTCCGAAGGCGTAGAGGCATGAATCAAATCGTCCACATCCAACTCCTATTCCATCTAGTTTTGCACAAAAAAGGATCGGTGCAACTTAGATGGGGCTCACAAACTCCAGGTATTGTATCATACCCAGGCGCAAAGTCAACTTCGCTAGCCTGCAGCAACAAGGGACTCACCACCATCGACCGGGATCACGGCGCCGGAAACCCACGTCAGGCGCGGATCCGCCAACACGACCAAGGTCTGTGCCACATCCTCGGGCTGAGTCAACCGACGCGCCGGGTGGTACGTGTGTGCCTGCTGTAGGATCTCTTCGTGACCGGGAATCGCGCGCAGAGCCGGTGTATCGGCCACACCAGGCATCAAACAGTTAACTGCGATTCCCACAGGCGCCAGTTCCACAGCGAGCTGTCGCGTGTGGGCCTCGAGCGCGGCCTTCGCTGCGGATACCGGCCCATAGTGAGACGAGACCCGTCGAGAACCGATACTGGACATAGCATAGACGCGACTACCGCGACGGAGCAAGCCCGCGCGAACAAGGTCTTGGGTCCAATAGACTAAGCTATGCGCCATGACCGCCAGCGTCATCTCCATCTGGCTCTCGTTCACAGCTACAATGGGGTCGTCAGCAATGTAGGGGCGCAAGCTACCGAATGCCAGTGTGTGTACCACCATATGGATGGCCGCACCCGAATCCGCACTCAGCACCTCGCCTATCGCCTCGACCACACGCGCACGTCGCCGTGCATCGGCAGCGTTGGTATTGTAGAAGACCGCCCGAGCGCCAGTAGCTTCTATGTCGGCAATGACGGACTCAGCCCGCTCGACTGTTCGGCGCGGATCAAGATGTACGCCGAACACGTTCATACCCTCCCGTGCCAGCGCCCGGGAGGTGGCGGCACCGAAACCACTCGAGGCGCCGAGTATGAGCGCCCACCGGCCTTTCAGCCTACCGCCTAAGGATGCAACCTCCCCGCACCCCTTACCCAGGACCGCAGAGGCACTCTCAATCATCGAAATCCGACGCGTTATATTCGTTTGCGCCAGGGCCCATCCCCGGAGCGCCACCCGCACCCTCGCCCATCAGATCCGGCATATCCCTCTCGATCTGCTCGGGGTCCTGCCCGGACTCGAGGCGGTTCACGACCTCCTCGAACTCCGGACCTAGCTCTCCGGCCTCATCCCCGATCTCGCTCATCATCTTGCGCATAAACCGTCCCATACTCTTGGGATCGTTCTCGTCGAGATCGCCCCATGCACTGGGGTCCGCCATATCTTCGAGGCGACTGTCTTCTGACCTAACGACCCGCACCCGCGACACCAATCGGTGTACCTGATCGCTCCCGCACCGTTTGCAGTAGACCTTGGCTTCGTCAACGTCGGAAAAGGAGCGCCAAAACACCGAGAATCGACGTGTGCACGCTTCGCATCGGTACTCGTAGATCGGCATCCTTCGTCTCCTCGGTCAAGTGTGGTATAGTCTTGAAACACAACTCGGCCAGGTCCAGGTGCGATCTAGCCAGAGCGATGCCATTATACTGTGAAGTACGGCCAGGAGCAAACGCATGCGCGACGCCACCGTAGTCGATCCCTACCATCCACAGATTACGCCGCTACTGGTCGTCATTTCGGGCCCCTCCGGGGTTGGCAAGGATAGCCTAGTGGAGGCAATGAAGGAGCACGGCGCGCAGTTCCATTTCGTGATCACTGCGACCTCACGCCCTCCCAGACCGGGGGAAATTCACGGTGTCGACTACTTCTTTGTCTCACCTGCGGCATTCGAGGCGATGGTTGAACAGGATGAACTGCTGGAATACGCCATCGTCTACGAGCAGTACAAAGGCATCCCGAAACAGCAGGTCCGTGAAGCATTGGCCAGTGGGCAGGATGTCGTCATGCGCCTCGACGTTCAGGGCGCTGCCACGATCAAGCGCCTCCTTCCCGAGGCCATCCTCATCTTCCTCACGGCTTCGTCGGAAGCGGAGCTGGTCGAGCGGCTGCAGAAGCGCCAGACCGAGTCGGAGGCGCAACTGCAGCGGCGGATCGAGACGGCGCGGCAGGAGATGGAGCGGATCGTCGAGTTCGACTATGTGGTTATCAATCGGGAATGTGAACTCGACGACGCCGTCGCTAAGGTACTCCAGATCATCCAGGCGGAGCACCTGCGCGTTCACCCGCGGGAGGTCTCTCTGGCATGATCCAGTCCCTCCCGCTTCGTAGCGGCTCATTTCCGCGGCCGCATCCGTTCCGACGGCCGGAGCCTGCATTATCGTATCGCGGCGCCTCAGCGACTTCCCTACGACGCTACGCCGCCCTAGCGCTAGGCTCCAAGCGCAGGATGGATTATGGCTGAGCCAATAGCGTTGACCATCGGCGATGTCGTCGAGCTGCGAAAGACCCATCCCTGTGGCGGCAGGCTATGGCGGGTCCTGCGCGTCGGGTTGGACATCGGGGCAGAGTGTCTCACATGCCGGCGCTATGTCCTGATTCCCCGACGGCGCTTTGAGCACGACATCAAACGATTTGTAGAGCGGGGCCCAGAAGTGGTCGCACTATGACAAAGCATCCGCTCACGTTGGGGACTGACACCCTGCGCGAAGCTGCAGCTGGCATCGGACATCCTTTGGCCCCAAAGCGCTTTGTCTTTCTCTTCTCCGACACAGGCGGGGGCCACCGCGCCTCGGCCCAGGCAGTGAAGGGCGAGATGGAACGGCTCTATGGCGCAGCTGCGACCGTGGAACTCCTGGACGTCTTCGCTGCGCTGGGCCAGTGGCCCTTTGACCGCTTCCCCGAATGGTATCCGACATGCGTCGGCCTGAACGGGATCCCCTGGGGTGTTGGCTTCCACCTATCCGATGGCGCCAGATTAGTCAAGACGATGTCCAGAATCGTCTGGCCGTACACGCGCAGCGCCCTGTGCAGCTTGTTACATCGACACCCAGCCGACGTCATCGTCTCCTTTCACCCCGTTCCAAACTATGCATTATCGATGAGCTTGCGACATATGGGGCTGCAGGTCCCCTTTGCGATCGTCGCAGTCGATCTCGTCACCACACACGCCGCCTGGTTTGTGCCAGGCGCAGATCTGTACTTTGTGCCCACCCTGGCTGCCGAGGCGCGCGCCAAGCGCTGGGGCATCGCGCCGGACCACATCCATGTGACAGGAATGCCCGCGCGGCGTGCTTTCGTCGAGGCGATCGACTTGTCGCAGTCCGAAGCCCGCGCCCAACTCGGCCTACCGCAGGATCGCCCCGTCGTGCTGGTTGTGGGCGGGGGCGATGGTATGGGGCCGTTGGGACACGTCGTTCGTGCGTTGGCGCGACAGAGCGCTTCTATGCACGTGGTTGTCGTCACCGGCCGCAATCGTGCGCTCCAGCAGGAACTCGCTCGTCTGGAATTGCCCGCACCTGTACCCTTCAGAGCAACAGTCCAGATTGAGGGGTTCGTGAGCAATATGGAGGCGTGGATGCGAGCCGCGGACGTTCTGGTGACCAAAGCTGGACCCAACACACTCGCGGAGGCATTTGTCGCGGGCTTGCCGTTGGTGCTCTTCGCCGCCCTGCCTGGACAGGAAGAGGGCAACATCGACCACGTGGTTCAGAATGGCGCCGGGCTCTGGGCACCATTCCCACGACAGGCCGCGCGCGCCGTTGTACACCTCGTCGAACACCCAGAGGAACGGCACGCGATGGCCGCTAGGTCAAGAGCCCTTGCCCGGCCCCTCGCGACCGAGCAAATCGCGCGGGGAGTATGGTCTCTGGCAGCCCCACGATCGCAAGCTATAGCAGGCGACGCACACGCAAGTAGAACGCACCGCACCTTGAGGCCCTGATGGAAGCCCAACGACGCCGCTTTCTGCACTACCTTAGGTTCGAGCGTGGGTATTCGCCCAACACTTTGGCCGCATACGAGCACGATCTCCAGCAGTTTCAGGGCTTTGTCGATGACCTCAATGCCCCGCTGGAGGACCTGACTCCGGAAGAGCTGGATGGCTTCATCGCTGCCCTGCAGCGTGAAGGGTACAGCAGCGCGACAGTCGCGCGGAAAATCGCGGCGACACGTGCCTTCCTTAGGTTCCTCTACGCCGAGGGTGATATCGGCCCTGAATACCTGGATTGGCTGCACCAGCCGAAGACCGAGAAACGCCTCCCGAAAGTGCTGACCCAAGATCAGATCGACCGGCTGTTGCGTGCGACGAGCAGCCCTGCCCCTGCAGCTGAGCAACTCGTTCCAACGGACGACACCACTCCTGAGCGGCCCATCCTGACGGGCGGACCCGTTCCGACGGACGACGGCCCGACGAAGCTACGCGACAGGGCCCTCATTGAGCTGCTCTATGCGGCAGGGATGCGGGCCTCAGAGATCATCCAGCTCCGACCCCACGATGTAGACTGCGAGGCGGGCACCGTACGTTGTTTCGGGAAAGGCAGCAAGGAGCGGATCATCCCGCTGTATCCGCGGGCTTTGGAGAGCGTCGCGCGATACGTGCAGGTGGGGCGTCCCCTGCTGCTGCGTACGGGCTATCGAGCCGACCGACTCGACGATCCGGCACGGTCTGACGGCAACCGTTCTGACGGCAAATCTCTGGCGGACCTGCCGTTATTCCTGAATAGCACCGGAGAAGGCTTGACACGCCAGGGCCTCTGGCTCATCGTGCAGCGCTATGCAGAGGCTGCCGGCCTGCCCGCGTGGGTTTCGCCCCACACCTTACGGCACACGTTCGCGACCCACCTGCTTGAGGGGGGCGCGGAACTGCGGGAGGTGCAGCAACTGCTGGGCCACGCCAGTGTTACGACAACCCAGATCTATACCGACGTCTCTAGCCGTCGCAAGCGTGAGGCCTACAATCGAGCACATCCGCGGGCTCACTTCGAAGCAAAGGATGGAGGGTAGCTATGGATCCACTGATCACAATGGCGATGCTTGAGGAAGCCACTGCAGCCATCAAACAGCTCGCGGACCTGACCCCTCGTGTGGGGCTCATCCTTGGATCGGGACTCAGCCCCCTGGCTGATGCAGTCGAGATGCCGGTCCGCGTTGATTTCGGGCAGATCCCGCACTTCCCCGTGTCCACGGTACAGGGACACTCTGGCCGGTTGGTTGTGGGAATGCTGGAGAGACAGCCAGTCGTCGTAATGCAAGGCAGAAGCCACTACTACGAAGGGTACAGCATGGGGCAGATCGGGTTCCCTATCCGGGTTATGGCTTTGCTCGGCATCCAAGTCCTCATCGTCACCAACGCCGCAGGTGGCGTCAATATGGCCTATCGTCCCGGTGAAATCATGATCATCCGTGACCATATCAACCTGGTCGGGATGGCGGGACTCACGCCACTCCGCGGGCCTAACCTTGACCAGTTCGGCCCGCGTTTCCCCAGCATGAATGACGCCTATGACCCAGCGCTCCGGGAGTTGGCGCGGAAGATCGCGCTGGATGAGGGAATTCCGTTCCAACAAGGCGTGTATATCTGCCTCGCGGGGCCGAATTTCGAGTCGCCAGCGGATGTGAGGTTCCTGCGCGTCATCGGGGCAGATGCTGTGGGGATGTCCACGGTGCCGGAAGTTATCACAGCACGCCATAGTGGAATCCGGGTCTTGGGGCTCTCCGGGATCACCAACATCCTCGTTGGCGAACCTGTGCCCCTGAGAGCAGAGGGGGCCCAACCACCCAACCATGAAGAGGTACTCGAGGCCGGCGCTGCCCTGGTACCGCGGCTCGAGTTGCTTGTGCGGGGCATCCTCAGCGAGCTATGAGCGTTATTCTCAGTTGGCTCAGCCGACAGGTCATCTGGATCGGCGTGATCTGCCTGTTCGGCGCCATAGGGTATTCGGTCTCGGCCATCGTCGCGAAGCGCAGACGAGACACGGCGCAGTTCAGCTTGGAACGTGAGGTCTACCAGCAACGTATGGCGCGTGCAGGATTCGTCACATTGCTGTTTCTTATGCTCGCGGCGACCGTGTTCACCATCCGAATGTATTGGGCGCCGACGACTTCAGATGACCTGACGGCTTCGCCCACTCCCAGCAGCGGGCTGTTCACCTTGACCCCGGGATCCACCTTGCCGAATCCACCCCTGAGCGCCTCGGGCACGGTGACCCAACCCGTTGCGACGGGCGGACCCGTTGCGACGGGCGTAATCATCTCTGCCCCAGAGAGTGCCGGCGAACCGACGCCGTTGCCGCTCTCCACCGCAGTCCCTCAAGCCGCACTGCAGCCTGACTGCCCCAGTCCCGGCGCTCAGTTAACGTTCCCCGCAGCGGGAAGCGATCTCTCGGGTGTGGTCGAAGTCCTCGGCACAGCAAGCGTGAATGCGTTCTCATTCTACCGCTTTGAGGTCATCTTCCCGGGATCGGAGACGCCGAACTTCGTTGCTCAAATCGACACATCCGTGGACAATGGTTCCTTGGGCTTCTGGGATATCTCGGACCCGACGCGGTACCCACCTGGTGGGCCCTACCGCTTCCGACTCGTGGTGGTGGATATCTATGGGAACACCACCGCGTGTGTCATCCCGGTGAATATCGTGGCTGCAGAGGAATAAGGAGGGTACTGTGCTTGTCCGCATTGCCCGTGACGACGATTGGGAATCTTGTCTCGGCATCGACCTGTCCTACGAGACCGATGCCTCCTGGCAGATGGACACCCGCCAGGAGGGCGGCGAGTGGCGGATGTCGTTCCGTGAGATCCATCTTCCCCGCACGCTGCGTATCCAGCCCCCTCCTCCCGATGAAAGCTCGCTCAAGGCGTGGCAACGTCGTGACGCGTTCTGGGTCGCGATAGAGCACCGCAAGATCAGCGGTTACCTGGGATTGGACGTCGACCAGGCCCGGCGACAAGCCCAGATCACCGATCTGGTGGTCGCACCTGAGGAGCGGCGTCACGGTATGGCGACCGCCCTTTTGGCCCGTGCCACGGAATGGTGTCTCAGGCAGCACGTCAACCAACTCGTTTTGGTCTCCTCACTGAAAGCCTATCCTGCAATCGCCTTCGCACTGAAGCAACGCTTCGTTTTCTGCGGCTTCCAGGATGCTTACTGGCCGGGCCAGGAAGTCGCACTCTTCTTCCGCCAGCGAATCCGTTAGATCGCGCGGACTCTCGCAACTATGGATTGGGTACACTTTCTCGAACGCGCCAGCGACGTGCTCACAGCGGGCGTCGGCGCGACCGCACTGGCGCTCGCGCTCTACCTGCTTGTCTACAACCGGACCAGTCAGGTCGCCCGTACCTTCGTCGGCCTTCTGGGATGCGTTATCGTTGCCTACCTGACTGATCTGCTGCTGCGGAATATCGCCGGGCCCGAGTACGCAGAGCGCCTTCTTCGCCTGCAGTGGATCGGAATTGCGTTCACACCGTCGCTCTACCTTGAGTTCGTTCGTGCCATCAGGTTATCGGTTGTCAGAGATCACAGCTTCGGCTGGTTGCGTCCCGTAAGCGTCGTACTGAGTGGCCTCATCAGCATCTTGGCCCTCACCACGAATCTGGTGGTGCAAAGCAACCCTACGGCGGCCCGCACTTTCCACCTCAGACCGGGTCCGCTCTTCTATCCCTTTGCACTTCTGTTCGCCATCGTGGCCCTGTGGGGACTGCGTGAGACTCTCCTTGCCCGGAAACGCTGCTATACCCACACGGCACGCAGACGCATGGCTTACCTGTCCATCGGCTTCGCGGCCCCGGCGATGGGCGTCTTCCCATACTTGCTGCTTGCTGGATGGCCCGCAGGTCTCTCCAGTGGCGTTCTGCAGATTTTGCTAATCGCCGGTAACCTCGCGGTAGCGGCGATGCTGGCCCTTGTGGCATACAGCGTGGCGTTCTTCGGGACGTTGATGCCCGATCGGGTCATCAAACACCGCATGGTGCGCTTCCTCCTACGCGGCCCTGTCACGGCGATTGTGGCGCTGATCGCATTCGGAGTCGGACTGACCCTGGAGCCGCTGCTAGGTCTGGGGCAGTACACGCTTTCGCTTGTCGCGCTTGCTGTTGCCGTCATCTTGGCGCAGTTGGCCGTTGAACTGCTCAAGCCGGTGATCGACCTGATGCTCTACCGCGAGGGAGCTCGTGAGGTCACACAAGCGCAAGAACTGAGCCAACGTCTGCTCACCACGGCGGATCTCAAGCAGTTCCTGGAAAACGTCCTGGCCGCCGTATGCGAGCTCATGCGCAGCAACGGGGGCTTCCTGGCGATTCTTGATCAGGGACAACTCCGCTGGGATATCTGGTGTGACCTGTCGATGTCCGATGCCGAGATCGCGACACTGCAACTCGCGCAGGTCACACAAGCACACGACACCGATCCGTCGGGCGAGGCCTTCATCCGCTGGGACGGGTATTGGGTGATCCCCTTGCGCGACAAGGCGGGCAGCGATTTGCTGGGTTTCATCGGGCTGAGGTCCCCAGCCGTGGAGACTCCACTCACATCCGAACAACAGCACCGTCTTGACCAGCTGCTCTTGCAGGCATCTGCGGCTTTGGCTGATCGGCGACTGCAGCAGATCGTCTTCGCAGCGTTTGCCCCATTGCTCCCCGAGCTGAGAGACATTCAAATGCGTGGTGGGATGATGCGCTACAGCGGGGAGTCCGTCGTCGGATTCTCTGTGGCACAGTCGCCCGAGTTGCCCCAGTATGTACACGACGCTTTAGCACACTACTGGGGCGGGCCACGTCTGACGGCCAACCCACTCCTCGAACTCCAGGTGGTGCGCCAGGCGGCCTCGGACTATGAAGGCGACGCCGTGAAAGGCCTGCGG
Organism: Anaerolineae bacterium; assembly: GCA_025454475.1. Taxonomy (GTDB): domain Bacteria; phylum Chloroflexota; class Anaerolineae; order B4-G1; family SLSP01; genus PWVB01. The sequence continues at coordinate 40,217 of JALOOJ010000014.1, read as the reverse complement.
GCGGTTCTGGCCAATGCGATTGAGCGATTGCGCCCTGACGGCGAGCTGAAGTTGACAGCCCCCGAATGGCTATTGTACAATATCCTGGAAATGAAGTTCCTGCGCGGGCACAGGGTGCGACAGGTTGCGATGCGGTTGGCCGTCAGCGAGAGCGACCTCTACCGCAAACAGCGGATCGCCATAGAAAGCTTGGCCGATATCCTGACGGAGATGGAAGAAGAGGCACAGAACGCCCCGGCCGACTGAAGACCGGCTGGTGCACTGACTGCAGAGCCGGTGAGGAGGATCAGCTGAATGGAGTCGTACGTTCCGCCGTACTGCCCGCCCTGTGAGGCATGCTGGGAGGCGATCCTTAGGGAGGGGCCGATCAGCACAGGTGAGGTCCCAGGGCCATGGGAGTGGATCGAGTTGCCGTCAGTGGCTCTCGAGATATGGGATGAAGCCCGCGACCTTCAGGATCGCCACAGCACTGTCAGTATCACTGTAGACAGCTACAACCGCGGAGGCCTGATAGCACACTGGAAATCCATCGAGTGCTTCGTGCCAGCATCCCATCTCGTGGCCTATCCGTTTCCTGCTGATCCCGACACCAGAGAGAGTTGCTTTGAGCGCTATCTGGGCAAGACCCTGCGCTTCTGCGTCATCGAAGTCGAACCCTCACGTAACCGGATCCTGCTCTCAGAGCGCCGGGTCGCCGACTGTGAGCCAAAGCATACTGAATGGCCCGCATGGTTATGTATAGGCACAGTCTGCGATGGAATCGTCACCAGCGTACGTCCATTTGGTGCCTTTGTCGATATCGGTCCCCTCGAGGGCATGGTCCATATCTCTGAGATCTCCTGGGGACGCGTGCGCCACCCTCAGGATTTCGTCGCCCCTGGACAGTCGGTAAAGGTCAGGATCCTCAACGTTGACCTCGAGCACCAGCGCGTTGGCTTGAGCATCAAGCGCTTGCGGCCCAATCCCTGGGCGACCGTGCATGATCTCCTGAAGCCCGGCGACGTCATCGAAGGATCCGTTGCGAGTGTCGAACGCTTTGGGCTTTTCGTTGAGCTTCTGGAAGGCATTGAGGGGCTCGTTCACATCTCCGGACTGGGCGATGCGAGCTGCCGCAACGATGTCCAGAGCATGTTCACTGTCGGGGAGGCAATCGACGTCCGCATACTCGACATTCTGCCTGACGAACACCGGATTGCCCTAGCGCTGGCGACAAGCGAGGTCGAGAATGCCTGAGCGACGTTACGCGCGTATGGCCCATCCACGAAGCGGGGCCACGACCAGGCAGCAGCGCACACCTGCGCCTCACTCATCCGCAGCGCGCGCATCCGCACCGCCCAAGCCCCTGGCCGAGTCGTGGCCAGCAAAACTCAGCCGTTGGCTGGGAGCCTGGCTCATGGGGCCTGCTGGTCAGCAGGTCTTGGCGCTAGCACTGATCGCATTTGGCACGGTAACCTTTATCACGCTCATCCCGGGCGTCAATTCCGGAGCCTTGGTCATCGCTTGGGTGCGCTTCTTGGTTCTTGCCTTTGGCTGGGCGGCGTATCCCGTGGCGACCCTGATTGTGGCCTCGGGGCTGTTGTGGCTGCGACACCTCGTGCACCAGCCCACAGCATGGCGCTGGCGCCCCCTTCTGGGCCTCGAGCTGGCCCTGATTGGTCTACAAGCCCTAACCTTTGCCTTGATCGATCAGCCTGGCTGGATGCTTATTGAGTCGGGTAAAGGCGGTGGTGTTATCGGTTGGGGGCTCTACCTCTTCGTGAGCGACTATCTAGGCAAGCTGATCACCGGACTGCTCATGGGTCTGATGACCTTGCTGGGTATCGCGCTGGTCTTCGACCTGACTGGCAAGGAACTTGCAGCCTTCGGCGGGCGATTGACGGAGGTCTGGTCAGCGTGGCGTGCAGCCCAAGCAGCCAAGGTCACTGCGCGAGTCAATGCCCGACACGCCCTGGGCGACGCGCAGAGCTACAGCCCTGCCGCCGGCGTCGCCGTCTCGCCGATTTCGCGACGCCGGTCTGCGGCGATGGCGCCGCCTATGGAGCAGAACCGAGCCAAGCCCAAGATCCGACAGCCCCAACCCATCGCAAAGCCCCGACGCACTAAATCTGCTCTACTTATGATCCCTATGGATCTACTCCGCGAATCCAAGACAATCGGGATGGACCCGCAGGAGATCGAGCGTAAGAGCCACATCATCGAGGAGACACTCGAGCAGTTTGGTGTCCCGGCACGCATCACCGAAGTGCGTCCTGGCCCTACAGTCACCCAGTTTGGCGTCTCGCCCGGGTACATTAACCGTGGGACTGAGGGAGAGCGGCAGCGCAAGGTGCGCGTCAGCCAAATCGCCACGCTTTCCGACGATCTGGCTCTGGCGTTGGCAGCACGCTCGCTACGCGTCGAAGCACCAGTGCCCGGACGCGCTGTCGTGGGGATCGAAGTACCCAATGCTGACATCACCACAGTTCGGCTCAGGTCGTTGCTCGAGAGCGATGCGTTTCACAAATGCGGTCGCCCGCTCTGCATCGCCATCGGACTTGATGTCGCCGGAAGCCCGCAGGTCGCCGATCTATCAAGGATGCCCCATCTGCTGGTTGCCGGGACTACAGGCAGCGGCAAGTCCATCTTCATCAAAGCACTGGCCGCGAGCCTGATTGCGCACAACACGCCAGAGGAACTCAAATTGATCGCCATCGACCCCAAGATGGTGGAGCTCAGCCACCTCAACGGGCTCCCCCATCTCCTGGGGAGCGCTGAAACGGACGTGGAGCGCGGTCTGCGCGTGCTCCGTTGGGTCGCCCATGAGATGGATGAGCGCTACAAGCTGTTCGCCAAGGCCGTTGCGCGCAACCTCGACGAGTACAATGCCAGACTGGCACGCCGACGCGCGGTGCCCGATGCGGAAGAGGAAGAGGAAGCCCCGCTACCTCGTATCGTCGTGCTCATCGACGAGCTGGCAGATCTGATGATGTCGGAGCCCGAGGAGACCGAGCGAACGCTTACGCGCATCGCCCAAATGGCGCGGGCCACAGGTATTCACCTCGTCGTGGCGACGCAGCGTCCCAGCACCGACGTAGTCACCGGCCTGATCAAAGCCAACTTCCCGGCCCGTATCAGCTTTGCCACTGCCAGTGGCGTCGACTCGCGCGTGATCATTGACACACCTGGCGCCGAGACACTCCTCGGTCAAGGCGATATGCTCTTTATGCCGCCCGACGCATCGGCGCCGATCCGGGTTCAGGGATGCTACATCTCCGACGACGAGCTCGAGGCACTGATCCGCTTCTGGCAGCAGGAAGCTGGCGCAACCCCGGCGCGAGCGCCATGGGATGTGCTGGCTGACTCGCAGGGCCCGGAGAACTGGCGCATTGAGGGACTTGGCGAGGACGCGGACCTCCTCGAACAGGCAATCACCTATGCAAGAACCCATGGCAAGGTCTCCACATCGGGCATCCAGCGTCGCCTTCGCATCAGCTATCCGCGCGCGGCGAGGCTGATGGAGCAGATGGAGACAATGGGTCTGGTTGGGCCTCAGGAAAGCGCTGGCCGCAGCCGTCAGGTCGTGCTGGGGGGAGACGGGGAAGACACGCCCTAGAACCAGGTTCAGCCCAGCGTGAGCGCTGCGCCGCGGCGCAGGTGAACGGGGTAGCGGCTGCGGACTCTGCTACTGTCGCTTTTGGCCCACCCCAGCGGGAACCCATCCACCGTGACCAGCGCGAAACCAGATGGCTCTGTGGTCTGACGCCCCTCCTCAATCCAGAACCCTCCGTCGAGGAAACTGGGCAGCCGCTGATCCCCGGGAGAGAGCCGGACGGTGTACTGGACATCGTCCGGGCGCAACGCCATCGCCAGCGCGTGGTCGGGCAGGATCTTGTCGTGCCGCAGTGAAGCCACCCACCATCCCCGTCGCAACACAGGCACCCGACTCAGCAGATCAGGCGCCATGGGCGTGATGTAACACTCATCATCCTTGGTGAGTACCAACCCAGCCACGGGTGGCTCGTGGACCAGGACCTGGGCCAACGTCTTCTCGTACAACCGCAGGATACGTCCCGGTATGTTCTGTCCTGTCCAGCGTACCGGGAGGTCCTCAGGCGCCCTGCCCGTGCGCCTCAACAACGCGAAAAAGTGCCCATGGCCTGGGCCGGTGTGAGGCCAGAACCGACCTGCGCGACGCAGGTCCTCCGAGACCCCTATCCACTCAGGGTGCCCTGCGCTCATCCCCGGCACCGCAGGCAGGTCGGCGATCTCAAACTCCGGATGCTCGCTCAGGAATCCGGCAATGACCCCCTCGTTCTCCTCAGGCGAGAATGTGCAGGTCCCATACAGAACCCGGCCGCCCCGCCTCACGAGTGGGGCGGCCTGATCCAGGATGCGCTGTTGTCGCGCGGCATAGCTTCTTACAGTATCGAGACTCCAATCGCGCAACGCCTGAGGCTCGCGCGAGAAGGTCCCCTCGCCCGAACACGGAGCGTCCACCAGCATCGCGTCGAACAGCCCGGGCCATGCCTCGCTCAATCGTTCGGGATACGCATTGGTGACGACGGCGTTGGTCACCCCCATGCGCTCCAGGTTCATCGCTAGGACAGTTGTGCGCTTCCGCGAAACGTCGTTGGCGACCAACAGGCCATCGCCCTGCATGCGCGCGGCGATGTGGGTGGCCTTGCTGCCTGGGGCTGCGGCGAGGTCCAGTACCCACTCGCCGGGCTGGGGGTCGAGCAGCACAGCCGCCGCCATCGCGCTCGGATCCTGGCCGTAGTACACGCCGGCGATGTGATAGGGATGTACGCCGATAGAGACTTCGGGATCGGGATCACCTGCGCCTGAGTCGGCATGGGGGACTGGCCGCAACACCAGCCCCTCGGGACACCAAGGCACCGGCGCGGTAGTCCAGGGGAGTTGCGTCCTGAGGAGTGCGGACTCGCCGCGGCTGGGATTCAGCCGTAGCCCAACATCGCGCTTGGCCATCGCGGCGAGGAAATCATCACTCTCCGCGCCCAGCCAGCCGCGCATCCGCTCGACGAAATCCTCCGGCCACAGAGCCAAAGGGGCTATTCCTTCTCGTAAGGCTGGCCGCCAGCAGCCGGCCCACGGGACCGTCCTACAACGCCCGCCAGTACGACCATCGTCAGCAGGTAGGGTGCCATCAACAGGAACTGCGAAGGAATGGGGACAGCCAGAATGGCCAACCGCGTCTGCAGCGAATCCGCAAACCCGAACATCAGCGAAGAACCAAAGGCCCCCACAGGGTTCCACTTGCCAAAGATCATCGCAGCAAGGCCAATGTAGCCCTTCCCAGCGGTCATCAGTTCGTCAAAGCGCGCGACAGAGCTCAGCACTAGATAGGCTCCGCCGAGCCCCGCAACACATCCCCCAAGGAGTACATTCACGTAGCGCGTCAAGAAGACATTCACGCCCAACGTGTCAGCCGCTCTGGGGTGCTCGCCCACAGCACGGGTGCGCAGGCCCCAGCGCGTGTAGAACAACATCAGCTGGATCGCGATCACCAGCACAAGCGTCAGATAGACCGGTACCGTGTGATTGAACAGCGCCGGACCGATGATGGGGATGCGCGACAGGCCGGGCAGAGGGATTGGCAAGAAGGTGGGGGGGGTGTTCAGCACTTCGTACTTCTGCAGGTAGCGCGAGCTGAAGTAGCTCGTCAGTCCGGTGGCCAGGATGTTGATAGCCGTCCCCGCGACGATCTGGTTGACCCGGTACTTGATCGCCAACACAGCCAAGAGGGCCGCCATCAGGGCGCCTCCCAGCATCGCGCCAATCAGGCCGACCCAGACGTTGTTCGCCACACTGCCGATAAGCGCAGCCAGAAACGCGCCACTCAGCATCATGCCCTCGATCCCGATGTTGACGATACCACACCGTTCACACATCACGCCGCTCAGCGCCGCCAGGATGATGGGAATCGCGCGCAAGAGCGAGGACTTCATCATACCGGTGAGGTTCATCGACTGACCACGCGCCGCCCATGTTAGAAAGGCCAGCACAAACAGACCCGCGACAATGCCTAGCACGGCACCCTGGCGCGTGAACCCCCGGGCGAGTTGGTAGGCTCCAGCGAACGCAGTCAGGGCCGCCATGAGATAGAGTCCGGCCCGTGTCGGGAAGGCAAGCTCGGGAATCGCAAAGGCTTCGCTACGCGTCTCGTTGAAGGCGAACGTGGTTGTCTGACCGGCATTTGCTCCTGGGACGAACAACAGCAGAATGGCCAGCGCAGACACAAGCAAGACAACGCCTAACGTCCGTGCCCGTCGCTGGGCCTTTGCCGACGTCTTGATCAGTGTCATCGATCCCTCCTGTAAGACGACCCGTTGATCGTCATCACGCGCCACCCCATCCGCGAACCGTCACCAACTCCTCACCCTCCACGGGTTGTCGTAGCCGGTAGAGCTTCCGGATAATCTCGGGAGCGGCGATGAACACGATGATCAGGCCCTGCACGATCGACGTCAGGTCGACCGGCACCTGCGCAATACCTTGCATGTTCTGAGCCCCCGCCCGTAGGGCCCCAAAGAGCAACGATGCCAGCACCACACCAAACGGATGGCTCTTGCCCAGAAGGGCGAGAGCGATAGCGTCAAATCCGTACCCCGAGGAGAAAGCGTTAGGCATATAGTGCAACACGCCGAGTATGTCCGTGGAGGCTGAAAGCCCGGCGAGCGCCCCACTCAGGGCCATCGTGATGACAATGGTCCGGGCAACGCTCATGCCAGCATAGCGAGCAGCGCGGGGATTTGCACCAACGGTGCGGATCTCATAGCCGAGCGTCGTCTTGTAAAGCAGCCACCAGACCAGGGCTGCCGCCGCCAGAGCCAAGAAGAAGCCGACATTGACCCGCAGCTCGACTTGGTTGGGAAAGAACTGCGGTAGATAGGCACTTGGCTGGATCTCTGGGCTGACCGGCCGCCCATCGCCCCGAGCCATCAACCCATTGGCATCCAGCATGAACTCCGCAAGACGGAACGCGATGTAGTTCAACATAATCGTGTTGATGACCTCATGCGCGCCGGTCTTGGCCTTTAGGTACCCTGGGATCGCGCCCCACAGACCGCCCCCCACTACCCCAGCGAGCAGCGCCAGCGGCAAGTGCACGATGGCAGGAAGGCCCTTGATGGCATATCCGACGAACACCGTTACCAGGCCGGCGATGAAGTACTGACCTTCGGCGCCGATGTTGAACACACCGCCCTGGAAACCTAGCGCGACCGCAAGACCGGCGAAGATATAGGGGGTTGAGATGCGCAGCGTCTCCATCAGCGGGTAGATGGCCCGCCGTATCTGGGCCCCCTGTCCGCTGATGAGCGCGCTGATGATCCGGACAGGATTCCCGAAGGCCCCGGAGAAGAACGCGCCGTAGGCCCGTCCGATGACAGAGAAGGCCTGTCCGACACCACGCCCAAACCCGCCGCCAAACGCTTGAAAGACGGATTCATCCGTAAAGGCGATGACTAGAGCCCCGAGGATCAATGCCGTGATGATCGCCAGAAGTGGGACAAGCAGTTGCCTCAGCCAGCCGCCCCGGCGATGCTGCCCCTTCGGGGTAGGGGCCCCGCTCTTCGGTTGTTGGACCGCGTTGGCAATGGCGCTCGCTACAGTCTTGTCGTCCATGGACACTCCTCTTCCCACGCTTGTACTGGAGAGTCTGATTCACGGATGACACAGATTCCTGGATTTCACGGACCAAACCAGGGGACGATCTCCGCCGTCCGTGGGATATCGTAATCAGTGTAATCCGAGATTCAGACAGACATCCCCGCTATTCTGTCGCTACACCTGCCATGAGCATACCCAGCGACTCTTTGGTAGCAGCGGCAGCATCGAGGGCGCCCATGATCCGCCCCTCATACATCACGAGAATCCTATCCGCCAGGGCCATCACCTCGTCAAGCTCCGCGGATACGACGATCACCGCCGCCCCCTCATCTCGCTTCTTGACTAGTTGTGAGTGAATGTACTCGATCGAGCCAACGTCCAGGCCCCGCGTAGGCTGGGACGCGATCGTCAGCTTCACCGGTCGGCTCAGCTCACGCGCGACGATGACTTTCTGTTGATTGCCGCCGGACAGGTTACCCGCAGGGGTTAGGGGCGTGGGTGTACGCACATCGTATTCTTTGATAAGGCGATCGGCCCGATCGGTAATGGCCGCTTCCTGCATAGCAAGGCCCTTGGCAATGGGCGCCAGGTAGTACGTATTGAGAATCAGATTGTCAGCAACGGAGTAGCCCAGCACAAGCCCATCTCGTTGCCGGTCCTCCGGCACGTGTGCCGTTCCGTCCTCCGTGATCGACCTTGGAGAGGCATTGGCGACGTCTCGGCCTCCAAGCTCGACGCGCCCACTTTCGACGGCTCGTAGGCCCGTGAGCGCCTCTATCAGCTCCGTCTGCCCGTTACCCTGGACCCCTGCCACGCCCACAATCTCGCCGCCCCGAACCTGGAAACTGACGCCGGACACAGCGACCTTGTTCTGATCTCCCTTGACTACCAGATCCCGAACATCAAGGACCACGTCACCCGGATTTGCCGGACCCTTGGGCACTTCTAGGATCACGTCCCGTCCCACCATCATCGAGGCTAGGCTGCGCTCATCGCTTTCCGCTGGGGTCGTGGCTCCTACCGAACGTCCGCGCCTCAGCACTACGATGCGATCTGAGAGCTCCAGCACTTCCTTGAGCTTGTGAGAGATGAAGACGACCGACTTCCCTTGGGCGACTAGCGAACGGATCACGGCAATCAGTCCCATGACCTCCTGCGGGGTCAGGACAGCTGTGGGCTCGTCGAGGATGAGGATGTCTGCGTTCCGGTAGAGCAGCTTGATGATCTCCACCCGCTGCTGGATCCCTACCGGCAAGTCCTCCACCGTTGCCTCTGGATCGACCTCCAGGCCATATTGGTCTGAGATATCGCGGATACGCCTCGCCGCCTTGGCGCGGTCCAAGACGATGCCGTTCCGTATGGACTCCATGCCCAGCATCACATTCTCTGTGACAGTCAAGACAGGGACGAGCATAAAATGCTGGTGCACCATGCCAATGCCCAGCTTGATAGCGTCGCTCGGACCCTGAATATCGGCCTTCTCGCCGCGGACGTAGATCTCGCCCTCGTCCGGGTGATACAGACCATATAGGATGTTCATCAACGTGCTCTTGCCGGCGCCATTCTCGCCAAGCAGGGCGAGGACCTGCCCTTGCTCGAGCTCCAGGTCGATGTGATCATTGGCGAGAACACCGGGGAAACGCTTGGTGATCCCTCGAAGCTGCAGTACAGGGGGCATCGTCACCTCCAATGCTCTAGCGGCAACCTAAGCAACCATAGCAGAGCACGCCCCATAGGGACGCCCCGCCGCCAGGCAGCATCCCGGCGCCTGCCGCCGACTCAGGGGAGCAAGTCGCTCACAAGCGAACCGCTTCCGAGCAGCCCGCTCCCCTCTTCGCCCATCACACTACAGGTTGGACAGGTAGGTCTCCCAACCCGAGTCGATAGTGCCGTCGATGATGCCCTGGCGGACATCCTCGAGCTCATCTTCAATATCGTTGGAGATCGCGCCACTTGCCACATCGGCCAGGCCCACACCGTTGTTGGCCAGCGTCCCAACATAGGACTCGCCGCCAAAGCCGGCGAAACCACTCGCAGAGGCCGACTTGATCGTGTCGAGGACGGCAACATCAATGTTCTTCAGGACACTGGTCAGGATGATGTCCGAGTACTTAGATGCCGTGACCGTCCAGTCTGCGTCGACACCGATGAACCATGCATTCCCAGCTGCCTGCACCGCCTCAGCGGTACCCTGACCCACGGGACCGGCCACAGCCATTATGACGTCGGCGCCCTCGGCGAGAAACTCCTCACCCGTACGACGTCCATCGTCCGTGGACTCAAAGTTGCCGACGAAGACCCCATTGTTCGCCGCCGTGTCCCAGCCCAAGACCTCGACATTGGTGCCATGCTTCTCATTGTAGTACTTGACACCCGCCTCATAGCCCACCATGAAAATCGCCACCGAGGGGATATTGATACCACCGAAGCAGGCGACCTTGCCGGTCTTGGTCACGGCAGCCGCGATGTAACCCGCCATGAAGGACGCCTGATCAGTCGCAAATGTCAGACCTCGGACGTTGTCAATCGGCGGAGCGTACGAGAAGTCGACGATGGCAAAGTTCACGTCAGGATTAGCCGCCGCGAAGCTCGCCGTATCGTCGGCTAGCATGTACCCTACGGTGACGATGAGATCCGTCTCCTGGTTCACGTACTGCGTGATGTTCGTAGCGTAGTCAGTCTGTTGCTGCGACTCAAGGTAGGAGCCCTCAATGCCAAGCTCCTTGATGCCATCCTCGATACCCTTCCACCCAAGTGCGTTAAACGACTTGTCGTCGATTCCGCCCATGTCGGTCACCATACCGACCTTGTAGCCGCTGGCAGCGCCACCACCGCATGCGGTCATCACGAGACTCGCCAGAAGAATGGCGGCCAACCCAATCGACAGATGCTTACGCATAGAGAAAACCCTCCTTGGTTTGAGTGAAACCGAAACGCCGGCTTTGCTAACAACACACTTCGAGACAAGCCACCCCAGTACGACGAAGTCGCTGCCGGATGCACCTCCTTTCATCAGATCCCGTGAGGCACTGAAGCTTCCGTGAGTCAGGGGCCCTCTTGCTCCAGATCAACCGATTCGACCACAGACGTTACCTCAACAGCCTCCTCGGACAGAGCACGGAACACCAGAGCATTGGCTGCGAGGTCGACCAGGACATTAGCGCCGCCGGTGAACTGGCCCCGCAACAGGTCGATACTGAGCGGACTCTCAACGCAGCGTTGGATCACCCGGCGCAGCGGCCTGGCGCCGAACTGGGGATCGTAGCCCTGCTCAGCAAGCCAGCCCTTGGCCGCGTCGGTCAACGTCACGTGCAGACCGTGTTCCAGCAACCTCTCGCGGATCTCCTGCATCTGGAGGTCCACGATACGCTCGACGTCGGCGCGCGTGAGGTTATTGAAGATGATGATCTCATCGACCCGGTTGATGAACTCGGGGCGGAAGGTCTCCTTCAGGGCCGACAGGGTTCGGCGGTGATTCTGCTCCTCCTCCTCGTCCCGGCCCCTGGCAAACCCCAATGCCCCACCGCGGCTCATATAGTCCGTGCCCACGTTGGATGTCATGATGACGACCGTGTTACGGAAGTCCACCGTTCGCCCCTGGCCATCGGTCAGGCGTCCCTCATCCAGGATCTGCAACATCGCATTCCAGACATCCGAGTGTGCCTTCTCAATCTCGTCAAATAGCACTACCTGATAGGGGCGACGGCGCACGGCCTCGGTCAACTGCCCACCCTGATCGTAGCCGACGTATCCCGGCGGCGCCCCGAACAGCCGTGAGACCGTATGACCTTCGCGATACTCACTCATATCAATGCGCAGCAGCGCATCCTCGTCATCGAAAAGGAATGCCGCCAACGCTTTGGCTGTCTCGGTCTTGCCGACGCCGGAAGCGCCCAGGAAGACGAAACTTCCAATAGGCCGCTGGGGATCCTTCAGCCCGGCGCGGGCGCGGCGGATCGCGTCGGCGATCACGCCGATCGCCTCATCCTGCCCCACAATGCGCTCCCGCAGCGCTTCCTCCATCCGCAACAGCTTGTCGGCCTCTTTCTCCATCACCTGGTAGACCGGGATTCCGGTCCACGCTGACACGACGTCGGCGATATCCTCCGCCTCGACCGTCTCGTCAAGCTGGTGGCTGCTCAACCACGCTTCGGAGAAAGCTTGCTCGGCGCGCAAACGCTCAGTCTTAGCCTCGGCCGCGCGCTCGTAGTCGCGCGTGTTGCCGGCAGCTTCCTCCTCGACCCGCAGTCGATTGATCTCAGCCTCCATCCGCTTGAGGTCCGGCGGCAGAGTGAACAACGTGACCCGTAGCTTGGCCGATGCCTCATCCATCAGGTCAATGGCCTTGTCCGGCAAGTGACGATCGGTGACATAGCGATGAGAGAGACGTGCCGCAGCGACCAATGCCTCATCGCTAATACGCACCTTGTGGTGCGCTTCATAGCGGTCGCGCAAGCCCCGCAACATCGCGATCGTATCCTCGACCGAGGGTTCCTCAACAAAGACCGGCGCAAAACGCCGCTCCAGTGCGCCATCCTTCTCGATGTACTGCCGGTACTCATCCAGCGTAGTCGCGCCGATGCACTGCAACTGCCCGCGCGCCAGGGCCGGCTTGATCATATTCGACGCGTCCAGAGCTCCCTGCGCATTCCCCGCGCCCACAACGGTGTGCAGCTCGTCGATGAACAGGATGTTCTCCCCCTCTGACCGCTGAAGCTCCTCCAGAATCGATTTCAGCCGCTCCTCGAACTCCCCACGGAAGCGGGTCCCCGCAACCAGCGCACCCAGATCCAGGAGCAAGAGTCGCTTGTGCTTCAGAATCTCGGGCACATCATCGCTGGCAATATTCTGCGCCAGTCCCTCCACGATCGCCGTCTTGCCCACCCCGGGCTCGCCGATCAGAACCGGATTGTTCTTGGTCCGCCGCACGAGGATCTGGATCACCCGCTGGATCTCCCCAGAGCGACCGATCACCGGATCGAGCTTGTGCTCCCGGGCCAACTGCGTCAAGTCTCGGCTGTATCGCTCCAGCGTCCGATACTTGCTCTCCGCCTGAGGCGTGGTCAGACGCTGCCCCCCCCGCATCTGCTGAATCGCCTCCTTCACCCGCTCGTGAGTGATGTTGTGCTCTCCCAGCATACGTGCCACAGGGGTATTGAGCTCGTGGGTAATCGCCAGAAGGATGTGCTCAGTCGAGATGTACTCGTCCTTCAGCGCTGTAGCTTCTTCTTGGCTGGCGTCCAGCACCCGCTTCACCCGCGGAGTGATGAAAACTTGCTGATTGCCGCGCGCGCCATAGATCCCCGGGCGGGGACTATCGCGCAGTTGATTGTCAAGCGCGTCTGCAATCACAGCAGGATCGGCACCTAACTCAGTAAGCAACGACGGAACGGTCCCATCCTTCTGCTGCACCAACGCCAACAATAGGTGTTCGACATCAACCTGGCTATGCCCGTACCGGGTCATCAGCTCCACAGCCCGCTGGGCAGCTTCTTGTGCCCGCTCGGTGAAACGATCAAAGCGCATCATCAGTGCTATCCCTCCAAGCCGTTCTGACGGCCTCGGTCGTTTCCACGACCGGCTCGCGGGTAACCAGCCCAAGCTGCCCGCGCCGCGGCCTGTTCAGCCAGCCGCTTGCTTGCGCCGATCCCCTCTCCCGCGATCTGGTGCCCAACCAGTACCTGTGCGGTAAAGGTCTTCGCGTGGTCTGGGCCTTCTTCTGCGACAATTTGGTAGGCCGGCGTGGCACCGAGTTCGGCCTGCGCCCATTCCTGGAACCGCGACTTGGCGTCCACGTAGGACTCCGCGTCCAGAATCGCTTCAGCTCTCTGCGCGAACCATGGCTCCAGTCGCGTCCAGATCGCATCCAGGCCGGCGTCGAGATATAGGGCGCCTATTGTGGCCTCCAGCACATCGCACAGATTCGCCGAACGCGCATCGCCGCCACTCTCTTCCTCACCCCGTCCGAGCCGGAGCGCATCCCCCAGCTCCAGTTCCCGCGCCAGATCAGCGAGCGTGGTCGTACGCACGAGGGTCGCCCGCAAGCGCGTGAGTGGACCTTCCGGAAAGCCGCGGTAGGTGCGATAGAGCCATGCAGCAACCAGGAAATCCAGGACCGCATCCCCAAGAAACTCGAGTCTCTGATTGTGATGCTCCTCCCCACCCTCGTCCGGATGCTCGTGAGCATATGAGGGATGGGTAAGCGCAAGCTCGAGCAATGCAGGGTCACGGAATTGGTAGTTCAGGTTGGCCTGCACTTTGTGCAAAGGATCCTCGCTCCTGCTCATTGGATCTCCCGAGGTGTCGTGACGAGGCATTCTGACAGCGGGTGCCCAGAGCCCGAAGGCAATGAGTGTCACGATCCAATCCAATTATAGCACACTCAGCCCTGAAACCTACGCCTCAGACCTTTGACAGACGCATCAATCCCGGTACAATGGCTCGGATAATCGAAAAACATCCCGGTCTCAACGCTCCCGAGCGGCATGGACGAGGACTTTATGCAGATCACCATTACCCTAAACGGAGAAAAACGCCAGTTCGACATATCACCACGAGACACCTTGTTTCGCCTTCTCCGGCGTCCCGCTTCCCAGCGGCCTGGTCTGCACAGTATGAAGTTCGGCAGCGAGGACGGCGCCGATGGGTATAGCACGGTATTGGTGAACGGGCACGCGGTGAGCAGTGTGACCCTGCTCGCCGCCCAGGTAGATGGCGCTGAGGTCCTGACGCTCGAAGGGCTGAGGGGGCCGCAGCTACTGGGCTGGGACCGTGGTCCCGCGTGGCACCCGCTGCAGCAGGCCTTCATCGACACCGGGGCGATCCAGAGCGGCTACGACACACCTGCCCTGATCCTCGCGGGGCTGGCGCTATTGGAGCGCACGCGCACCCCTACCGAGGCGGAAGTTCGCGATGCCATCAGTGGCATTGTATCGCGCGAGACCGGGTATGCGAAGCCCGTTTCCGCAATCCTGCGCGCAGCCGCGATCATGCGCGGCGAGGACCTCGGCCCCATCGGCGATGACGCGACCGCCGATCTGTATCGTATGCCCGACGACTTGCTCCCTCCCAGCCCGTTTGGCCCCGCCCCCAGCGTCGAACCCGAGCCCCTGGAGTCCGGTGGTGCACCTCATTCAGCCACACAGACTCGCATCCAGACGCATCCGACAGTCTTTGTCTCAACGGAGGGGCAGCGCTTCGATGTCGTCGGCCAGCCCCTACCCAAAGTGGATGCGCCGAAGCTCGTGCAGGGACACGCAGCCTTCGTAGCCGATTTCGAGCGTCCCGGGATGCTCTATGCCAAGATCCTCCACAGCCCCCACGCCCATGCGCGAATCAGGGAGATTGACACGCGCGAGGCTGAGAACCTGCCCGGCGTGCGTGCGGTACTGTGCCACAAGAACGTGCCCCGCGTCGTCTACTCAACAGCCGGGCAGTCTTACCCCATTCCTGGACCGCTGGACTACGTGAGTTTCGACCGGAAGGTTCGCTATGTGGGCGATCGTGTGGCGGCAGTGGCTGCCGACAGCCCCGAGATTGCGGAGGAAGCCATTGGTCTGATCCGGGTAGACTACGAGGTGCTACCGGCGGCGCTAACGATGGATGCCGCTATGGCAGAGGGCGCGCCGATCATCCACGATCAGGACGACTATGCTAGATTCGGGGAGAGCGACCCCGCCCGGAACCTCGTCGCCAAGGTGGACCTTGAGGTCGGTAATGTCGATGACGCATGTGGCCGTGCGGCTCGGGTCTTCGAAACTACCGTCGACACGCAGAAGATGAAGCACGTCCCCCTGGAACCTTGGGTGACCCTGACGTATTGGGACGAGGACGACCGGCTGGTCATCCTGGCCTCGACGCAGGTTCCATTTCACGTACGCAGGATTCTGGCGCCGGTTCTGGGACTCCCCGAAAGCCGCATCCGCGTGATCAAACCGCGCATCGGGGCGGCCTTCGGCAATAAACAGGAGATCTACGAGGACATCCCGGCGCACTTGACGATCGCCACCGGGCGCCCAGTCTTCCTGGAGCTCACGCGCGAGGAGCAGTTCATCTACACGACCACGCGGCACCCGATGCGAGTGACGTATCGCATCGGCGTCGACGCGGACGGCATCATGGTCGCGCAGGATATGCACGCCATCAGCGACACGGGCGCCTACGGCGGGCACGGGCTGACGGTGCTGGGCAACACCGGACACAAGACCCTCCCGCTATACAACACCCCCAACGTTCGCTTCCGGGGCGAGACCTACTACACGAACCTCCCCCGTGCGGGGGCCTTCCGCGGCTATGGCGTCACCCAGGGGGTCATCGCTACCGAGACGCTTATCACGCGCGCGGCGCACGAACTGGGACTCGATCCATTGGAGTTCCGCCTGCGCAACATCATCGCCCCACACACCGAAAACATCATGAGCAAGACGTGGAGTGAGGGACGCGAGGCCCGTGGCGAAATCATCGAAACCAACGCGCTGCGTGAGGCGGCCATCCAGGGCGCAGCAGCCGTCGACTGGTCCCGAAAGTTCGGCCACCCAGACTGGCACGTGGTCTGGGGCAAGCCGCACCTGCGCCGTGGAATCGGCGTTGCCTTCCTGATGCAGGGCTCAGGGATCCCCAACTTGGACATGGGGGCGGCAAATATCAAGATGAACGACGATGGCTCGTTCAACTTGATGATCGGCGCCACCGACTTGGGCACGGGATCCGACACGGTGTTGGGCCAGATCGCTGCAGAGGTCCTGGGCTGCAGTCTGACGAACCTGATCATCCGGTCTTCGGACACGGACGTGACGCCCTTCGACAAGGGCGCCTACGCGTCCAGTACTACCTATGTCAGTGGCGGGGCCGTTGCCCGGGCTGCAAACGCAGTAGCGGACCAGATCCGGGCCGTGGCTGCGGAGATGGTCGGGGGCGCTCCTTCGGCTTTCACGCTGAGGGGTGGACGGGCCTGGCGCAAGGACGGCGCAAGCTTGGGGCTTCGCGAGATCGCGCTGTTCGCGCTCCACACGCAGAACCAGCACCAAATCATGGGGCACGCATCGTTTGTGAGTCCTGTGAGCCCGCCGCCCTTCGGCGCACAGTTTGCCGAGGTCACCGTCGACACCGAGACCGGCCAGACAGTGGTAGACAACCTGCTGATCGCCCTGGACTCCGGGCAGATCGTCAACCCCCTGACGGCAAGCGGCCAGGCGGAGGGCGGGATGCATCAGGCGTTGGGCTATGCGCTGACCGAGGAGCTTATCTACGACGATCAGGGCCGCACCGTGAACCCGCGCTTCGATGACTACCGCGTGCTCCGCGCTGACGAAATGCCACCGATGCAAACGCTCTTCGTCGAGACCTTCGAGCCGTCGCACCCTGTGGGTGTCAAGTCAGTGGCGGAGATCGTCGTCAATGGGGTCGCCCCTGCGGTCATCAATGCGATCTATGACGCCACTGGCGTGATGGTCCAGCGAACGCCGGTAACACCTGAGCGATTGTGGCGAGCGCTTCGAGCGCAAACGCCGCCGGGGATGACCTAAGAGATTCGGGGTTGAGGGATGACAGGCGGCGCAAGTCAAAGGCGCCGCTTGTGCTATCCCAAGGGAAAGGAAGAGGAGAGAAGGCCATGGATTGGGAGCGATATCATCTACCTGCGGAGGCCGCGCGGATCGTCAAAGCTTGTCCCAGCCTGACGATTGCCAGCACTGTGACTGAACTGGTCAACCTCGCCTGCGGCGGGATGGGCAGCAGCCACTTCGAAGTCTCGTATGACGTACCTGAGCAGGGCGACGTCGTCGAGGCAATTGTCGCCCGGGTGCGCAATGGCGTTTCGGTCAACTACCCCGAACCCTACATGCGACGGCGCGATCCCGACTGCCTGGTCGTCGCCGACGACGGTCCTACCGATAAGCCTACGTACCTGGAGCGCTACGGAAGCGAGTTCGCGCCGATGCGCCAAGCCACCTTCGATTGGCTGGCAGCGCGCCCGCTGATGATGTTTGGCTATGTGACTGGGCAGCGCGGCATGGGACAGGATTCCGTGGTCATCGCGCCCGCAAACGCGGGGTTCTTCGGAATGAGTCTCGCCCTCCTGCAAGGCATCATCGCTGAGGAAGACATCCCCGAGGACTTTTGCCCTAAGTCGATCATCTACGTGGCCCCACCCTTCAGGCACACGCACTTCGACGGCAGACAGGTGGTCGTCCACAACCGCATGCCGGACCTGCACGAGATGTTCTCCTACAACCTCTACCCGGGCCCGAGCGCAAAAAAGGGTGTATACGGAATGTTGCTGGCCCAGGGCGAAAAAGAGGGATGGGTGACTGCGCACTGTTCGGCCGTGATGGTGGTGACACCCTACGATAACGTGACAACGATGATGCACGAAGCTGCGAGCGGAGGTGGCAAGAGCGAGCTTCTGGAGCACGCACAGCGTGAGGAAGACGGGCGGCTACTGCTCGGGGAGAACATGCTGACCGGCGAGCGCCGCTACCTCGAGATCCCACGATCTTGCGAGTTATACCCCGTAGCCGATGACATGGCGCTCTGCCACCCCTCGCTGCAAACCGGCTCCGGCAAACTCACCGTCGTCGATGCCGAAGATGCGTGGTTTCTCCGCGTCAACCATATCGATCACTACGGGACCGATGTCCACCTGGAACGCCTGACGGCGGAGCCGTCCGAACCGCTGCTCTTTATGAACCTCTATGCAGTGCCCGGTAGCCGTGCCCTGATCTGGGAGCACATTGAAGACACGCCAGGAAAGCCTTGCCCAAATCCACGCGTGGTTGTCCCGCGCAGCATCTTCCCCAATATCGTCAACGAGCCGGTGCAGGTCGACATCCGCAGCTTCGGCGTCCGCACGCCCCCGTGTACAGAGGAGCATCCTACGTATGGGATCATCGGCCTCTTTCACCTGCTACCGCCGGCACTGGCGTGGCTGTGGCGACTCGCTGCACCGCGCGGGCACGACAGCCCGAGCATCATCGACACCAAGGGTATGAGCAGCGAGGGCGTGGGCTCCTATTGGCCTTTTGCGACCGGCCTGCGCGTCGATCAAGCCAATCTGCTGCTGACGCAATTCCGAGACAATCTCAACACGCGCTATGTGCTCTGCCCCAACCAGTACATCGGCGCATGGCGCGTCGGGTTCATGGCTGAGTGGCTTATGCGCGAGTATCTGGCGCGTCGGGGAAGCGCCAAGTTCAAGGCTGACCAGATTCGCCCAGCGCGCAGCCCCTTGCTCGGCTATGCACTCCACCAACTGCAGTTGGAGGGCCGGTTTGTTGCCCGGTGGTTCCTGCAAGTGAACACTCAGCCCGAGGTCGGCAATGACGGCTACGACCAGGGCGCACGTATTCTGACCGATTTCTTCCACCAGCAACTGGGCCTCTTCTTGACTGATAGCTTGGATCCCCTCGGGCGCCGGATCATCGAGTGCTGTCTGGATCAGGGCTCAGTCCAGGACTACGCTGACTTGATCCCTCAGGCTGGTTTCATCGGCTGAACGAAGGTATACTGACGTTAATGTGGCGCGACAAGGAGTGACACTATGATCGACCGAGCACGTGAGATCGCGAAGATGATGGGCTATAGCAGCCTCGATGCGTTGCTGGACGCTATCGGCCAGGGCGAGGTCATCTTGCTCAAGGTCCCTGAGTCACAACGGCTGATGGCCTCCAGGTGGATTCGGGAGCACATCACCGATCTACGCTGGACCGACACGCCGATGGCCACGACACTGGACGACATCGCCGATGGCCTGGATATGGCGCTTGAGCTGACCCGCTATCCCGTGGATTCCGATGTCTGTGACCTGGATCTGCCCAACGGATGGCCGAGTTACTGTGACAAGGACGCGCTCCTGCAATGAGGCGCCTTCCCGTATGGAGGTATCCATGAAGCTACCCGAAAAACGAACCCGATTGGTGGCAGCAACGCCGATCGACCTGGGCGAGGTGAGATTATTGCCCTCAGTCCTCGTGGATACAACGGCCTATGGAGTGCCGGGGCGTGGGCTATTCCGCCAAGTGAAGGCAAGACCAGTATCGATCGTGGTTGAGGGACCCGAGGGCGCACAATGGATGGAGATTCCCAATGAAACGACAGCCACGATCAGTACCATGGCTGCTCCAGCCGTAGGTATCGCCTTGGCCGCCGTATTCCTGATAGGCGCGATCCGATTCCTGTGGCGTAGATAGAGGAGGCTAGTTGAATGGAAGCAATCACAGCACTGGTGAACCGATTCGAGAAGATGTCTGCCGAGGCCAACGTGGACGCGGTGTTCGGAAAACCGCAGGTCATTGAGGGACGCACGCTTATCCCCGTGGCTGAGGTGACGTATGGCTTCGGAATGGGAGCAGGAACCTCAGAGCCGCCGGAATGTTCGTGCGGATGTGAGGAAGAGTGTGAGTGTGAAGGCGAGTGCGAATGCGGCAGTGAGACTGAACCCGAGGGCGAGGCATGCTGCGCGGACGAGGGCTGCTGTGAGGACGAGCCCTGTGAATGCGACGTACACGAGCCAGCGAGCGGCGCAGGCGGCGGGGCTGGCGCGCATGTACGTCCCATCGCCTACATCGAGGTCGGTCCAGATGGAACACACGTCAAGCCCATCGTCGACGAGCAAAAAGTGGCTCTGGCGGGCATCCTCCTCGGGTTCTGGGCCGTCGGCTGGGTTGGGCTCGTCCTGAAGACACTCTTCGCCCACGGTTTCCGAACCGCCCGCTCGTAGGGGCGGCATGCCCCTTCAGCGCGTCGAGGATCCGGGAACAGGCATCGCCTGGTACCACTTCATAGACCCGCGCCCTTCAGGGGATCGAGGTATCCATTCCCTGAAGGGCTTCCAACACGCGATGGTCACGCGCCTGGGTGGAGTCAGCCGGGCCCCATTCGCCGCCCTGAACCTTGGTAGTTCGGTCGGCGACGATCCTGGGGCCGTTGAGGAGAACCATCGGCGACTCTTTGGGGCACTGGGCCTATCGAGAGCCGCAGTCGTGAGCCCGCACCAGGTCCATGGCGCGCACGTCGCCACAGCGGACCGCCGCGATGGGGGCTCGGTGATCCCGGCGACCGACGCCCTCGTCACCAACCAGCCCGGCTTAGCGCTCCTGCTGCGCTTTGCCGACTGTGTTCCGGTGTTGTTCTATGACGCCGTGCACCACGTCATCGGCCTGGCACACGCCGGCTGGCGCGGCGTAGCTGCACAGGTGGTGCCCGCCGCCCTGGCGCACCTGACCGCAACCTTCGGGACAGATCCGAGCGACCTCTGGGCAGGAATCGGCCCATCGATCTGTAGTGACCACTATGCGGTGGGCGACGCAGTCGTTGACGCGGTCCAGGCCACGCTTCCTCCCGGAGCGCAGGTCGCTTTCAGACGGGCAGACCAGTGGACCCTCGACCTGCCGGGCGCAATCCATGCGCAGCTGACAGCATTGGGGGTCCGCGCGATCGACCACGCAGGAATCTGCACGGCGTGCCGCACAGACGAGTGGTACTCGCACCGTTCCGAAGGGGGCCGGACAGGTCGCTTCGGCGCCTTGATCGTCCTGGAAGCTTAGGGGGTCAAGCCCTCGATCTCGAAGGTAAACCCCAGGATGTTGAGCAGCACCGAGTCGGTGCTCGCCGGCGCCTCGAACTGAAGCTCGAAGTCCTGGTAGCTACCGGGAATGATAGGCCACGGCAACAACGGCGTCGAGGCAACCAGCCTGCTTTGGCCCATGCTGGAGGTCAGTTCAACGGATTCAGCGGCAACACTCAAGTTCGAGCCCCCATCATTGTAGACCGTGCCCGAGATAACAATCACATCGCGATTCCGGTCGAAGAACGCTTCGCTAAGCTCAACTTCGGGCGCCGCCGGCGTTGGCGCAGGGGGTTCGTAGCTCGTGACAAACCTGACCACATCGCTGGAAGTCACATCGGCCCTGAAAATCCAGACGAGAGGCGCGACAACCTGACGTGGTATCACATAGCCGGCGCTGCCGGAGACGCTCGCGCCAGCTAGAACCGGCAGGCTGAGCTTGCCGTAGTTGCCCTTGCTTGTCGCGGTGTCATTCAGCATATATCGCTGTCCGCGACCATCCTCCAGCACCATATCGAAGAACGCCGGATTAACAGCGGACGCGTTTCCATTGATCACTTCAAACTCGACTACGAAGTACGCCGATTCCCCATCGTCGGGGGCCACGCCCGGGACCACGTCGGCACGCATTATCTTGACCCCAAGGCCATCGGCGCTCTGTTCAACGACTGGAGCCACGTTCTCCGGCAGGTATCGAGCCTTGACGACCAGACGGTTGGAGCGGCCGTCGCCCAGCGTCAACAACGTGAGCTCCGGGGTGTCCTGAGCCAGCGGTGACATGTCATCGAGCGCGACGCGTTTCAACTGAGGAGATCCGAACACGAGGGCCATCCCACTCTCCAGCGTGAGCGTAAGGCGATCGCTGCTCGTCAGCCCGGAGAGCAAATACTCCATATCGGCCGTGTAGGGCATCCCGATCACATAGTTGATCAGCGTCCCGTGGATCCATACCCCCAACTGCTCTTGTTCCGCAGGCATCGGCCACCGCCCCTGCTCCGGAACCACGGCTACAACGGGGAAGACATCACCGCCTACCATGAGTTGGATGGGCGCGACCGTGCGCAAAGGCATATCGTCTTCTTGCAGAACCGTGAGATTCTCCGGAATCGACGGCGGGGAGAGGAACGTGGCCAGCTTCACCACATCGACGGCCCCAGCCCCGCCCGTGGGGCGATTGCGCCGAAGCGAGAGGAACGCTCCGATGCCAACGCCAACGATGGTACATGCGCCGACCACGATCAGCAGAATCGCCCAAGTGGGCGGATAGACCCGCCGCGGAGCCTCTGCCCTGGCTGCCGATAACGGCGGCGGCATCACGGGCCCGGGCCCAGCCAAAGATGGCGCAAAGGGGGCTGATAGCGGCGGTGATGAATCAAGGTGGGGCACATCGTCCATCTGGGGCGTCTCCAGGGGTGGCATCCCCGCAGTGAAGTAGTCGTAGGCATGACGCTTCTCCGCATTGGCCAGGACCTCATACGCCTCGTTCACTTCCCGGAACCGCTCTGCAGCATCCGGGTCTGTGCTCAGGTCAGGATGGTAGGCCCGCGCTTGCTTGCGATAGGCCAGCCGAATCTCATCCAGCGACGCCCGTGACGATAACCCAAGGACGGCGTAGTAGTCCTTCACGGTTTTCTGGGTCATGGATATTGCCTCATCACTGTTCGCCAAATGGCATCACGGGATCATCTCCGGCAGGTTGGGCGGCGCAATACGCACCCGCACCTCGGGTCTTGAGGACTCGATCAGACGATCATAGCCCAACAGAGGCACCAGGATGCGCACGGTGCTCACCGTCGGGACAGTAAAGGAGAGCTGACCCAGTTCGTCGGTGTACCCCTGAGCCAACCCGGTTTGACCATCGGGAGAGAAGGCCAGAACAAAGAAACCGGTCACCCCTTCGCCAGCCCCCATCTCCCCATCCATGTCCGCATCGAAGTAGACCAGGACTCGGAAGGTGCGGAACTCGTTGGGTGCCGGCGTTTCCGTCGGCGCTTCAGGCCGGGTGACGAGACGGAAGGTCAACGGAACATCCTGAGCCGCCGGGGGCGGTGTGGGCGTGTCGATAGGCGACGTCCGCGGCGTAGCTGTGGCAACAGGCGCAGGAATGGGTGCTTTGCTAATCGGAGTGGGCTGTCCCGGCGTGGTAGGTTGGCCTGGCACAGTGAGCTGGCAGGAGATCGTATACGAACTGTTCACCGTATCGCGCTTGGCCATACGGGTCCCCTGCCCGACCAGAATGTACAGGAACCCTTCATAGCTAATGTAAGTCGAAAGCCGACTGTTAAAGTCCCCGAGCGAGATATCGTCATTAGCCATGACGAAGAACTGCTCGCCCGGACCAGTATAGAAGGCGATTCGCGGGTCCACCGCCGGGTCGAGGTCGGAGGTCTCACACGTCAGCTGCAGGCCAGGCTTGACCCGAACCTTGAGGAAGTCGTTGTCGACATCCGCCCCACCCCAGGGGACAAAGTTCATCTCATAGCTGAGGCCGGGTGCGATAGTCGTGGCAACACCAAAGTCGTAGTTGGGCTCGTACTGGTCGAAACCCGTCATCCAACTTGGCGCTACAGGGGTCGCTGTTGCCGCAGGTTGGGAAGTCCCTGTGGGCGAAGGGGTAGGTGTCGGAGCCGTTGAGCCCAGGATCAGGCTGTACGTATGCCCCGAACACTGGTCGCTGATCTGGAAGATCTCGAAGTAGTAGGGGCCGAAGTTGTCAGCCGTGACGGTCACACTTGCGAAGTTGTTGTCAAAGGTATTGGTGTCAGTGATGATCGCGACCCTGTCGCGATTGTAGACGATCATCCCCAGGTTGTAGTTGATGGTCCGGTCCGGCTTGGCCTGCACTGTGTACTTGTAGCCGGGCGTAGCATTATCGAGCCTATAGAAATCGGACCGCGTTTCCACTGATGCTCCAGGGACGTGCGGGCCCGTCCCTACCAGCAGCGACTGATCAGTGTAGTTGGCGATACTCGCGGCTGTGTCCAGCGTCAGATTGCCCACGGGGGCGCTATCCGTCGTCGTGATATCGACAGTACACGTCACATTGGGCGCCGCTAGAACATAGAGCGGACCAACCAACAAGCCACGGGCGCGATCGGCAGCCGCCAGCGCGACCGGGTCCTCGCGCAGGGAGACAAGGGCGGAATTGTGTGCGGAGGGGAAGATCTCGTGCGCCCGCTCACCAACCAGGAACGAAAGCACCCCCAGAAACACCAGCAGGCCCGCCAACAAGCCAACCAGCACGTCGCGTGCTCTGCATTCGGATCCCAGCGCTCCCATGGCGTCCCCCTTGTGTTGCGTCGTGCACCCTTTCAAAGGATCTGCATCCAATATGCGCCTCAGTGTTGCGGCAACGGCTCCATTGGCGCCATGCTGCTCAGGAGCTTCTTCACACCGATCCCGTTGCCGAACAGCACGGTCACCATCTCCTGCCGTCCCTCGAGCTCACTGCCCAACACCATTCCCTCGCCATAGAACGCATGCGCCACGCGCTGCCCGGTGCGGTACTGCAATTCTACACGGACCGGCGCCTCCGCTCGCTTTGGCGCCGCGCGCCACGAAGGTGTCCAGCTGGTTTTCGTCGCCTGCCGACCCCGGTCCCGCGGTTGTTTGAGCACCGCGTCCGGCAGATCCTCCAGGAACCGCGACGGCGCTGACGGCTCGCTGTCCCTGAATCCCCGCCAGCTCCGGCGGAAAGCGTACGTCAGATAGAGGCGCCGCTCGGCGCGCGTCATGCCCACGTAGAGCAGACGGCGCTCTTCGGCCACCTCGACTGCGGACTCTATCGACCGACTGTGCGGCAGCAGTCCTTCTTCCAGACCGGTGAGAAACACAACAGGGTACTCAAGCCCCTTCGCGCTGTGCAGCGTCAACAGCGTAACCGCATCAACCTCCTCGGAGAGCTCATCCACATCGGCGACCAACGCCACATCAGTCAGAAAATCGGTCAACGATATGTCAGGCGCCTCGGCCACCACTGCCCGCAGCGCCAGCACATTCTCCCACCGCGATTCGCCCTGGTCGCTCCCATCACGGATAAACGTCTCATAGTCCGTATCGGCCACCACACGGTCTATCAGCCCGGCAACGCTGAGCTCCTGCCGTAGCACCACCCACTGCGCGACCATCGCGGCGAAAGCGGACAACGCACGCTCCGTCCGTCCGCCCTGACCGCCGGCTTGGATCAGCGCGAGCATCCCTGCGTATAGACTGCCCCCAGCACGCTGCGCTGCGGCAGCCACGGCGCTGATCGTGCGGGCGCCGATTCCGCGCGGCGGGACGTTGATCACACGCGCAAAGCTTACGTCATCGTCAGGGTTGTGCGCCAGGCGCACATAGCCAAGAACATCCTTGATCTCCTTGCGCGAGTAGAAGCGCGTCGCACCGATCAGTCGGTAGGGAATGTTGTGCCGGATGAAGCTTTCCTCCAGAGCACGCGATTGTGCGTTGGTCCGGTACATCACGGCGATATCACCGTGCTTGTGACCGTTACGCAGCAGCCTCGTCGTCTCGTCGGCGACGAAATCGGCCTCCTCCTGCTCATCGTACGCCTCGTTCAGGCTTATCGGCTGTCCGCCCTTTTTCTCAGTGAACAGATGTTTGGGCGTCCGATCGGAGTTCTGCGCGATGATCGCCTGTGCGCCGTCGAGGATGACCTGTGTGGAACGGTAGTTCTCCTCCAGAAGGAACTCCAGGAGCTCTGGGAAATCCTCCCGCAAGCGCACGATATTGCGGTAATCCGCGCCCCGCCACGAGTAGATCGATTGATCCTCGTCCGCGACGACATAGAGGCTGTGATGCTCCGCAGCCAGTTGCTTGAGAATCACATACTGTGCGATGTTCGTGTCCTGGAACTCATCGACCAGGATGTGCTGAAAGCGATCCCGGTATTGACGCACCACAGTCGGGTTCGTCTGCAGCATCCGGGCGGTCTCCATAAGCAAGTCATCAAAGTCGAGCCCGTCGTTCTTACGCAGTGTCTGCTGATATCGGACGTAGGCTCGCGCGACGATCTCGTCGTGATACGTACGCACCGGGTAATCCGCCGGGAGAATCAGCTCGTTCTTGGCCGAGGAGATCGCGTTGAGCAGGTTGTGGGGCCGGTACTTCTTGTCATCCAACCCAAGATCCGCCACGACCTGTTTCATCACCGTGAGCTGATCATCAGTGTCAAAGATCAGGTAGTTTGGTGAAAGGCCGAGCGTCTCCCCCTCACGCCGCAGGATTCGCGCGCAAGTGGCGTGAAATGTGCCGAGCATCATCGCGCGGGCGGATGTGTCCCCCAACATCGTGCCCAACCGATGGTTCATCTCGCGAGCCGCCTTGTTGGTAAAAGTGACCGCCAGCACCTGCCAGGGAGACACATGCATCTCGGATAGCATCCAGGCAATCCGATGGGTCAGGACGCGCGTCTTGCCCGAGCCTGGGCCAGCGAGGACCAGAACCGGGCCTGTGGGAGTCGTCACCGCGGCGCGCTGCTGCTCATTGAGCACGCGAAGGAGGGGATGAATGTCCTGTTTCATGCTCACCATTGTAACATAGCGATACTCGCGAGCAACCGCACCGGCTGTAAGGCGTTTACCTCACCGCTTACGCACGATGGACCACAGAATCCTGAATCCCATCAGAATCGCTACGATGAAGCTGACAATCACAGACGCCTGAACGAGCCAGTTGGCCCCAGTGACCGCGGGTATCAGCCATGCCAGTCCGACGATCATCCCCGCGACGATCAGGCTCAGCGCCAGCCGAGTTGCAAGGCGGTCAAGGACGTTGAGGCTGCGATCGTCCAGCGCCAATCTGACAGGTTCGTGCTTCTCTAACCTGTCGATTAGCAGTCGGCCGGCCTGGGGAAGTGCATCCAACAGATCGATCCACGACATTCCGCGGCGCACCATGTCCCCAAGCCACCGTCCGTCGGGCACAACAGTGCCCAGAATGAGCCGATTGACATAGGGTGCGGAGAAACCGAAGATGTCGAACCCCGGCGCCAGCTTGAGCCCTATACCCTCCATCATCGCCAGGGTCTTGGCCAACAGCCAGTAGTTCGTGGGCATCTTGAGCCGGTGCTCGAAGATCACGGGCATCACCTCGTCGACCAGATCGCCGAGGTGGATGTCCTTGAGCGCACGCCCACCATAGTGCTGCAGCAATCGCTCAATATCGCGCGTCAGGACCCGCCGGTCTACATCGTAGGGGGCCGCGCCGATATGAATGAGTTCCTCGGTTGCCCCTTTGGCGTTCATCTGGACGGCGACGTTATAGAGACGGATTAGGTTCACCCGATCGGCGCGAGTCAGGTATCCCACCATGCCGAAGTCGAGCGCACCGATAACATTACCCTCCATGACCAGGAAGTTCCCGGGATGTGGATCGGCGTGGAAGAAGCCGTCCAGCAGCACTTCCTGGATGATCATCCGCGCAGCGTTCTTGGCGATTTCCTCGCGATCGTATCCTGCACCATCGATGGCTCGGATCTGGTCGATCTTGATGCCTTCGATGAACTCCATAACGAGAAGACGCTTGGTGGTGAAATCCCAGTGCACCACTGGGATGTAGACGCCAGACTCATCTGCAAAGTTATGGCGGAAACGGTCCGCATTGCGGCCCTCTGCAACGTAATCAAGCTCGCGATTCAGCGTGTCCGCGAAGTCTTCTGCAATTTCCTCAAGGTTGTACACATGTCCTAGCGGCGTATGGCCCTGGGCATACTCAGCGATATCGTGGATGATCTCCAAATCGGTCTTGAGTGTGCGAAGGATATTCGGTCGCTGAACCTTCAGCGCCACGCGCTCGTGCGTATTCAGCTTCGCAAGATGGACTTGTGCCAGTGAAGCAGCTGCCAGGGGTCGCGTGTTGATCTCCTCAAATACCTCGTCCAACGGGCGACCCAATTCGCCGATAAGCACGTGCTCTATTTCGGCCCAAGCCACGGGCGGGACCTCGTCCTGCAGCTTGGTCAGCTCAACGATATAGTCCGGCGGCAGCAAGTCAGGACGCGTGCTCAGAACCTGGCCCAGTTTCACGAATGCCGGCCCCAGTTCCTCTAGAGCCTGGCGGAAGTGGAAAGGCAGCGAAGCCCGTTCCTGTCTCGGATAGGGGTAGAGGTCGCGTAACCAGAGGGGCTCTGTGGGAAGATGCGCGAGCGCGAAGCCAAACCCGTGGCGCGTAAAGACCATCAGGATCTGCCGGTAACGTTGCAGATGCCGGATTGGGCGCGAGATCGTAGGAAGTCTGAACTCCGTCACTCCCACTCTACGTCCCCCTCAGCCGGACCCGAGGCGTTCACACAGCCATCATGGCATTCTCGGCCAAATCGTCAAGTGAAGATTCGGCGGCATCCATACCAAGCGGAATATGAGACACCGGCGACGCTAGCGGTAGCCCGCGATCCGGTACTTGAGCAGCGTCCAGAGCACCGTGAAGCCATCGCGCCAGGAGATCTTCTTGCCCTCGGCAAATTCGCGGCCGCTGTAGGAGATCGGCACCTCATAAATGCGGTAACCACTTAGCAGGATCTGAGCCGTGATCTCAGGGTCAAACCCCCAACCGCGCGCCTGCAAGTGAAGACGGTCCGCCACCTCGCGGGTGAAGACCTTGTAGCAAGTCTCCATGTCGCTCAGAATCGTGTTGTAGAGCACATTCGTAACCGCGGTCAGAAAGCGGTTGCCCATCATATGCCAGAAGAACATAGCTTTTGTCGGTCCACCGCGGAACCGAGACCCATAGACGACGTGTGTGCGGTGCTCGAGGATGGGCTGCAGCAGTTTGCTGTACTCGCGAGGGTCATATTCAAGGTCCGCGTCCTGGACAAGGCATATGTCGCCCGTCGTCGCTTTGAGCCCGGTCCAGACAGCGCCACCCTTGCCTTGGTTCTGCTCATGAAAAATGGGGATGATTCCCTCAACGTCGCGGAGCGTATCCAGATAAGCGCGCGTACCATCCGTCGAACCATCGTCCACGACGACGATCTCGCGGTCCATCTGGACCAACGTCTCGCTCGCGTGACTTGACCAGATTGGGATCTCAAGGTGTACGTTCCGCACGCGGGCGATGATCTCCTCGATGGTCTCGATCTCGTTGTACGCAGGAATGATCACAGAAAGCTTCACGAGAACCTCCGAACCTATAAACGATGGCGGCGCACGGCAGCCCGACGGCCATTGGGCCAGGCATCGTCAAGCAACACCTTACGCTCGACAGCAGTCATCTCACGCCACGTGCCGGGGGCAAGATCCGGCGGTAACGTCACATGCCCCACCGCCACGCGCGTCAGACGCACGGTTGGGTGACCTACTGCCGCTGTCATGCGCTTGATCTGGCGGTTCATCCCCTCATGGAGCACGATGCGCAGCCAAGTCGTATGATCGGGC
Source organism: Anaerolineae bacterium (assembly GCA_025454475.1). GTDB lineage: Bacteria > Chloroflexota > Anaerolineae > B4-G1 > SLSP01 > PWVB01. Next base: position 10,676 of record JALOOJ010000014.1, on the reverse strand, counting down.
GGCGGCTGCGGCACAGGCGCATGAGGGAGAGGCGGCGCGTTGGCTAGGATCTCGACATCGGCGGGGCGAGTCCGCCCCAGCTTGATCTCCACGCCTTGGCGTAGGGATCGCAGCGCCTCGACGTCGGGATGTCCCAGCACGAGCACAAAGTAGGTCTTCGCGTGGCTGAAGGCCGGGTGCGTCAGGCGATGCAACGTCTGACCGTCATCGGTGAGCACCAAGAGTCCCTCACTGTCGAGGTCGAGTCGCCCAGCGGAAGACAGCGTCGTCGGAATACCCATCGCAGTCAAAGTCCGCCGGCCGAGTGGGTCCTCGTGATGAATGCTGAGAACGCCGTAAGGTTTGTACGCCACGCCATAATGGAACATCCCGTGCGATTATACTCACGAGCGGTGGTCTGACAACTTCCCGAGCCAGGATAATATGCGCAAAGATCACGCGATCAACAAACTTTGCGGCGAACTGGTATACAAAAGTGGCACAAACCACGGCGAGCGACAGATTTACTTGCCTCGGAACACGAATATTGGTATAATAAACACGGGGCGTGCACCAACCTGTGCCCAAGGAGACATCCGTGGATCTCGTCAAGGTCGCAGCAAACTCCCGTGCCACGGCAGTGGCAGGGGCCATCGCAGGCATCATCAGAGAAAGGGGACGCGTAGACGTACAGGCCATCGGGGCGGGCGCGGTCAACCAGGCTATCAAGGCTATCGCCATCGCACGGGGCTACCTCGAGTTGGACGCCATCGAGATCGCATGCATCCCCTCGTTCTCGGAAGTGAGCATCGATGGCAAGGAACGCACGGCCATGCGATTCGCGGTCGAATCCATCACTGCTTTCGCGACCGAGGTCGGCGTCACCCTCACAGAGCAAAGCCGCCCCTAAGCGCGCTCCTCACCCTGGAACAGGTCTATCCCCTCCGGCGATCAGCTTAGGGTAGGCAGCTCGAGCATCAGGGCCTCGACCAGCAGTTGCGCGTTGGCATTCGCAAGAATGGCATCCTGTGAATGGTCGAGTTCCGCCAGGATGTGGAGCGTCATCGCGATGTCCACCGCTTTACCAATCGAACCCAACAGGTCGCGCCGCTCGAGATTGACCAACGCGACCTCGTTGCCTGTCTGCAGCAACAGCACATCGCGCCAGAACGTCAGCCAGGCCTCCAGCGTCTCGGCCAATGTGGCTGTGTCCCGCGCCAGCGCCTGAGCACGCTCAAACCGCGACGGCAGATCCTCCCGCAGCGCCGAGGCAAGCGCCTCGACTGCGACCTCCATCTGTGTCTGGGGCTCCTGCCCTGTCGCAGCTCGCACCGCCCACCCGATCCGCCCTCCCGCGAGTCGCGCCAGGCGACCGGCCAACCCCGCCTCGACGCCCCACGTGGCGATCAGGGCTCCCTCAATCTCATGGCTTGCGAGGGGCCTAAGCACGATCTGCTGTGCTCTGGACACGATCGTCGGCAAAAGCAAGTCGGCGTCTGTTGCCAAGAGGATTAAGTGCGCATACGTCGGGGGCTCTTCCAGCGTCTTGAGCAGTGCATTGGCCGCCCCAACTGTGGCACGCTCGAAGTCGCTGATGAGCGCTACCTTACACGGGCTCTCGTTCGGCGTCAGCGTCAGGAACCGCTCCACGTCTCGGATCTGTTCGATCCGCAGATGGGTCGTCCGGTCCTCGGACTCCACCCCATAGAAGTCCGGGTGGTTGCCAGAAGCCAGCTTCCGGCAGGAAGGGCAACGACCGCAGGGACGCTCTTCCCCTGTGGCCCGGCACAGCATCGCGGCGATCAATTGCTGCGCCAGCGTACGTTTTCCCACGCTCTCCGGGCCGGTGATCAACAACGCATGCGGGACCTCGCCAACCTCGATCGCGTGGCGCAGTTGCTGTACGGCCCAACGATGACCGACAACAGGCCACTGGCTCACAGACGAATCCCCTGGGGTAGCATCGCGGTGCGCGAGAACAGCGCCATCGCTGTGCCAAATAGCTCGGTCCCCAAACCCTGCCGGTTGCCCGCGTCCACTCGGATCACCGTGAAGGTTGTTCCAGGTAATTCGGCGATTGCCACTCCCAACAGCTCAGGTCTGATCACGAGAATGCCTAATTCGTAGGCCTCGCGCCTCAGTAGATCCAACGCACCCACCCATCCACGCCGGTGGCGCAATTCGAGCGGGCCGATCTCGTCGAGCACGAACACCTGCGTCGGAAAACACGCCGCCAATGCACCACTGCTGCGAGCCATCGCCGCCTCGTTCATAACGAAATTGGGCGTCGGTGTACCATGATCCTCGTACCAGGGATCGGTCAATGGGTAACGGTCTCCGGTGTGGAGCTCCATAACCGCCAAATCGTGAGGCCCGGTGCGCTGTGTCAACAGCCCTGTAACCCTCATGCCGACGCCTCGCAGCAACCCCACCGCCTCCCACAGCGCCGTGGTCTTGCCGATCTGTCGATCGCCGGTCAGCAGGATGACGTTAGAGTCCGCCACGGGTCCCCGATGAGGGTGTTGCGGTTTCACTATGGCTCAGGCTCATCCAGCGATCGCAGAAGTTGTTGGATATCGGCACTGACACCTTGTTCATCGCTCATACCTCCTGATGATCTGGGCCTGAGGCGATAACAAGGAAAGCCACCTATCTGCGGTGGCTTTCCTTGTTACTTGGTGGAGATGGCGGGAATCGAACCCGCGTCCGAAGAAATCGACAATGAGCCTCTACGAGCGTAGTCGGCGATTTCGTGTCGCGCGGAGGGCCGTTGCCGACCACGCCGCATCCGCGCCATCCGATTTTTCTTGGACTGGCTTATCGGTGTCTGCCAGCTAGCACGTATACATTATATCACCTTACTCTGACACGCATACGAGATGCCAGAGGGGCGTGACCGGATACCCGGTCAGGTTTTTGGGGTTAGTCGCTTACTGCTTACGCAGCAACGGCGACGGGCGCCCAAGTGTTTGCCATAGTGTTGGCATTTATTGGTTTGCTTCTGGGTTTACGGAGACGAAGCCTCCCCGGCTCGCAGCCCACAGCCAGCCTTCCCCGTCGAAACCGATCATCCCCAGACACTATTATAGCAGTTTCGGCGCGGAGATCAAGGCGCGCGTTCCGGTCTTGCGAGAAGCTGTAGAACCGCCGTCACGCAAGCTCCTCGCACTTGCCGTAATCCCTGTATCTGCGAGGCTCCGCCGAGCTTCCCGGAAGGTGTATAATCCACCCCGGGTTGGGTATCCAACACCATCTGGGGGCCCGCGCCTGTGCAGCCGAGGAGATTTCATGCAACAACGCACCCGAATACGCTTCGACACCTCCATCTGGACCAGGAACCTCGTCCTGTTCGCCGCCACGTTGTTCCTGTCTCGCTTCGGTCAGGGGCTGTTGGATGGCACCCGTATGAACTTCTTCATCGAGACGCTGAACCTGAGCGAGGGCCAGGTCCTGTGGTTGGAGGGCATTCGGGAGCTTCCCGGACTCGGCCTGATCTTCCTGGCAGCGTTCACGATGCGGTTGCCGCTGATGCGCCAGGGCACGCTGGCCCTGTTCGTAATGGGCGTGGGTTATCTCGTCCATGCGTTTGTAGGATCGTATTCGGCCCTTCTCCTGGCCGTGGTCGCCGGTAGTTTCGGTTTCCACCTCTGGGCTCCACTGCACAGCTCCATCGGACTTGCGCTGAGCAATCGGCAGAACGCCGGATACGTTCTCGGCGCGCTGGCCTCGGTGGGCTCGCTAGCAGGCATCGCAGGCATGGGAGCGATCTCACTCATCTCGGGGCTGTTGCCCTCCATGCCCTTGACCACCTACTACGTGGCAGGCGGTGTCGTGATCATCATAGCCTCGCTGCTGCTCTACTGGCTGCCCAAGCACCTTGGTACGACAGAGGTCGAGCCTCCGCGAATCCTCATCAAGGGTCGCTACTGGCGCTACTACGTGCTGATCTTCTTCTCTGGTGCCCGTAAGCTGGTATTGGGTAGCCTTATCACGCTGATGCTGGTCGAAACCTTCGGTCTACGAGTCTGGCATATCAGCACGCTTACCCTCATCAGCAGCGTCCTTACGCTGGTCCTCTCCCCCGCAATGGGCAAGCTCATCGATCGACGGGGCGAGCAGGTCACGACCGTGGCCTTCTATGCGGTCCTCGCCCTATGCTGTTTCGGCTTCGCCGTGGTTGCCAATCTGTGGATCCTGATTGCGCTTTGGATCATCATCAAGCTGGTCACACCGCTCGGGATGGGCCTATCGACCTATGTCTATCGCACCGCGCCACCAGAGGAACTCACCCCGACGTTGACCGCCGGCGTTACCTTTGACCACATCAGCTCGGTGGGAGTGCCCTTCCTTGCCGGAGCGCTACTGCCCATCATCAACTACCAGGGCATCTTCCTGGCCTCGGCAGTCCTGATCCTCATCTCGATTCCATTTGCCCGTGCCCTCCAGGTACAGAAGGAGGTCGCAGCGGGTATGGTACTTAGCCTGGCTGAATAGACGGGGCCATGGATCGAACGTTGTTTGAGACCCTGGTTGCGGAGGCGGTCGACGCCCTGCCACCCGGTCTGCTTGAGACGCTGGACAACGTGGAGATCGTTGTTGAGGATTGGCCAGACAGGGTGACCATGCGCCAGGCCGGCATCAGGCATCGCACAGAGCTGTTGGGGTTCTACCACGGCGTGCCACGGACGCACCGCACTCGCAGCTACACCCTCGTACTGCCGGACAAGATCAGCATCTACCGCGGGCCTATCCAGATGCGCTGTGAGACAGAGGAAGACGTCCGCACGATGGTCGAACACGTCCTGCGGCATGAGATCGCCCACCATTTTGGAATCAGCGATGACCGGCTGCGCGACCTGGGAGCCTATTAGGGTTGTTACGGGGACACGCATGGCGTATCAACAGATGAGCGCCGCCTCGATGTGAGGCGGCGCTCATCTGTGTCGTGGTACCCTGGCTATTGGCTTTGTGCCTCCAGCGCCAATGACGCCTGCAGTGCGGGCACGTAGTAACGCTCAGTATATTCCTTGACCATCCGTCGCGTTGAGAACTGCGGGCCAATGGTCCGGATCGCCTCGCGCATCATAGCGACCCAATCGCGTGGGACGTAGTCCCGATCGCGTTGGTAGTACAGCGGAACAACCTGCTCCTCGAGTATACGATAGAGCGCCGCAGCGTCGGTCCGGTCCTGCTCATCCCAGTCATCTGTCTCGACCCCGGCGTCAATTGCCCAACCGTTGCGCCCGTTGTAAGCCTCAGCCCACCAACCGTCGAGGATACTCAGGTTGAGAACACCGTTGAACGCCGCTTTCATCCCGCTGGTACCACTGGCCTCGTTAGGCTTGCGCGGTGTGTTGAGCCATACATCAACGCCCTGAATCAAGTACCGCGAGACATGCATGTCGTAATCCTCAACAAAGGCACTACGCCCGCCAAACTTCGGATCACGCGCATGGTTGTAGAGCCGCTGCAGGGCAAGTTTCCCAGGGTCATCCGCAGGATGCGCCTTGCCCGCAAAGATCACCTGCACGGGCCGGTAAGGATCGTGAACCAGCCGCATCAGCCGGTCCAAATCCTGGAAGATCAGGTTGGCCCGCTTGTAGGTCGCAAAGCGCCGGGAAAAGCCGATCACCAGCGCATTGGGATCCAGAAAAATACCGGAGGCCAACAACTGCTCAGGCGGCGTCGAGCGGGTGATCCAATCCTGGCGAGCCCGCTCCCGGATCGTCGCGAACATCTTCTGCTTCAGTATGACGTGCGCGTCCCACAGCTCCCCATCGGGGATCTCCTCGACACGGGCCCATAGCAGGGGATCGTCCTGACGCCGGACCCAATCGGGGCTTATGTAGCGCCGGTAGAGCTGATGCATAGCTTCACCGGTCCAGGAAGAGAGGTGAACGCCATTCGTGACGTGGCCGATGGGCACATCCTCAACTTTGCGGTCCGGCCACAGACTCTGCCACATGCGGCGGCTGACCTCGCCGTGAAGCGCACTCACGCCGTTGGCCTGCCCGGACACTTGCAGAGCCAGCTTGGTCATGTTGAACGCGGCACCATAGCCCGGACTGTAGCTACCCAACTCCAGGAAATCCTCTCGAGTGAGCCCTAACTGAGGCCAGAAGTCATGGAAGTACTTGTCAATGAGGCCAAAGTCAAATGCATCATGACCCGCCGGCACTGGCGTGTGCGTCGTGAACACGGTGCTTGCACGAACGCGCTCACGAGCTTCGTCGAACGTCAATCCCTGAGCGACGTACTCGCGCACCCGCTCCAGTACCATAAACGCGGAATGTCCCTCGTTGATGTGCCACACCCAAGGCTGGATGCCCATGGCGCGCAGGACACGCACACCACCAATCCCCAGGAGGATCTCCTGCTGGATGCGCATCTCGCGATCCCCTCCGTACAGCCGCGCTGTCAGCTGCCGATCCCAGGGCGCATTCGCCTCGACACCTGCGTCGATCAGGTAGACGCGCGTGCGCCCGACCATGACCTCCCAGAGCTTGAGACAGATCTCGCGATCGCCCACCTGGACAAGAATCGCACCACAGGAATCCTGTTCCTGCGTGACAGGCCGAAGGGCCACCTCATCCGGGTCAAGAGGCGGGTAGATAGCTTCCTGCCACCCGCTGTGGTCGAGCCTCTGCCGGAAGTATCCCTGCTCATACAGGAATCCGACCGCCACGAACGGCAGACCCAAGTCGCTGGCTTCCTTCGTATGATCCCCGGACAGGACTCCCAAGCCGCCGGAGTAGATGGGCAACGAGCTGTGCAGCCCGAACTCCGCCGAGAAATAAGCTATCGGATGCGCGCAGAGGTTCGGGTAAGCCTGCGGGTACCAGAGGTGGCCATTCCTGGTTTCTCGGTCCAGCTCCATCAACACCGCATCGAAATCGCGCAGGAATGCCGGGTCCCGTGTCAAGCTCAGCACGCGCTCTTTAGGCACCTCTCGCAGGATCCGCACCGGATTGTGACGTGTCGTTGTCCACAACGTCCTATCCAACTGCTTGAACAGATCGCGCGCCGGACGGTTCCACGACCACCAGAAGTTGTAAGCCAACTCCGCAACGCGCGCCAAGCGCGGCGTCAGCTTCTCAGCAATTACCGACCTCTCTCTTATTTCCACTTGCACCTATCCCCTAACTGTAGGTAGACTGCGAGAATCTGCGGGAAGCAGACCCATAACGCATCACGGGCGTATGGCCAACACCAGGACCAGCATCAGCAGTCCGATTGCGGTGAACTCCACAACGATCTGACGTGTCAGCCGTCCCAGGAGATGCTGGTAGCCAACGCCCCCCCAGATGTAAAGTCCCAACGTCAGCACCGTTGCCGCCGTCCACGTCGAGATGGGCCAGTATCCCAGGACCCATGCCAACTCGCCCTCAAGCAACCCTATCGTGGCGCTGTAGAGCAGCACCGAGCCGATCGGGGCGCCGGTCGCGCTCAAGAGCTCCAACGCCAGCGACCCGCTCAACACCATCACCACGGGGGCAATGATCAGCCCGCGCCCCTCCTGCCCCAGGCTCAAGCTGAAGAGCACAAATCCCATCAGATAACCGACGACATTCAGCAGCGTTCTCGCACCCGGGTAGGCAGGATTGCGTGGTGAGATAGCCTGATAGCTAAGATGGACAAGCATACCAATGATGGCCCCGCCCACGAGCAACACTGCTAACCAAAGCGGCCACGTCGCAGCTTGGATAAGGAAGATCGAGACTACCAACGCGCCCATCGATGGTGTGATGAGGGCTATTAGCAGGGGACGTTCTCCGGCTTCCCGCTGGGGATGATCCTGTAGGATGGCAAGGGTCCCAGTGGCGACAAGACCCACAACCAGGAGTGTTAGGAGCACGCCACCATCGAGGCTGAATCCCAGAGGCGATCCGAAGATCTGTAACGCTCCCCAGTTCAATGTGGGCAGCTCTACGAAGCGAAAGAGCGTCACGCTGGAGAGGGTGACCGCGAGCAACACACTGAGTTTGCCCCGCTCCGGCCGAAGACGCTCTATGGCTCGATCTGACATTCAGCTATTGTACCGGTCTGAGGTCGGTTGTCAACTCGCAGCCCACAGACATGCAATTTTCCTTGCGCCCAGACAGAGGAGAAAAACACTACAGGGCTTGGCCCCACCGCGTCCCAACCCGACCGCAAGCGTACTACCCTGGAGGCCACCCGAGGCGACGTCCCCCCAGAATGTGGAGATGCAGGTGTTGGATGCTCTGCCCCCCATCAGCGCCCACATTGAGGACGAGGCGATAGCCACGCTGCGCGAGACCCTCCGCCGCAGCGATCTCCCGTGCAGCCCAGAGCAGCGTCCCGAACAAGTCGGCCTTCTCTACACCAAGCTCGGAGAGGTCTCGCACGTGCTGATTTGGAACGACCAACACATGGCACGGAGCTTGAGGGGCTAGATCGCGGAAGGCCGTCACCGACGCATCCCGATAGACAATGTCGGCAGCGACCTCACCGCGTATGATCCCACAGAAAACGCAACGTGATCCCAAAGCAGTAGGCGTGCTTATTTAAGATCCTTGGTCAACACGTCCAGGAACTCACGGTTGGTGCGGCTCTTGCGCATCTGCGCCAGAAGAGCCTCGTGTGCCGCCGTGATGTCGTAGCCTTGCGTTGTCGCTGTGCCGGACATCATCTGCGAGATCATGCGGCGCATCAGCCACACCTTGCGCAGCGTCTCCTTATCCAGTAGCATCTCCTCACGGCGTGTGCCCGAACGGATGATGTCAAAGGCCGGGAAGATGCGTCGCTCCTCGAGCTTGCGGTTGAGATGCAGCTCCATATTACCCGTTCCCTTGAACTCCTCATAGATCATGTCGTCCATACGGCTGCCTGTGTCGATCAGGCAGGTCGCCAGAATGGTCAGGCTGCCGCCCTCTTCGATATTGCGTGCAGCGCCGAAGAAACGCTTGGGCGGGTATAGCGCTGCTGGGTCGAGGCCGCCGGACAACGTTCGACCACTTGGCTGAACGACCAGGTTATAGGCCCGTGTCAGACGGGTCAGGCTGTCCATTAGAATGACCACGTCCCGCCCCATCTCCACTAGGCGCTTGGCTCGATGCAGCGCCATCTCCGCAACGTGGGCCTGATGCTCTACCGCCTCGTCGAACGTGGAGCTGACCACCTCGGCATCTACCGACCGATCCATGTCGGTTACCTCTTCCGGTCGCTCGCCGATCAAGACAACCATCAGATGCACATCCGGATGGTTTGCCGAGATGCCGTTGGCTACCTTTTTCAGCACGGTCGTCTTGCCCGCCTTGGGTGGGGAGACTATCAACCCACGCTGACCAAAGCCGATGGGAGCCACCAACTCCAACAGCCGTTGCGTAAGCATCCGCGGCCCGGTGTTCAGAGTGAACCCCTTGGTGGGGAAGATGGGTGTCAGTTTTTCAAAGACTGGTCTGAGCTTAGCCAGTTCCGGATCCATGCCGTTCACGGCCTCGATTCGCAGCAGGCTCCGGAACTTCTCGGTATCCTTGGGCGGACGTACCTGCCCCGCGACCATGTCGCCACTCCGCAGGCCAAATCGCCGAATCTGGCTCTGTGACACGTAGACATCTTCCGGGCCAGGCGCGTAACGCGCCGAACGCAGGAATCCCATGCTGTCGTCGGTGATCTCCAAGATGCCACCACCGAAACTGAACCCCTCGCGCTCAGCCTTGGTGCGGAGTAGGAGCAGTATCAGGTCATCCTTCTTTAGCCCACTGTAGCCGGTGACCCGATAGTCGCGGGCCAACTCACGCAGTTCCTGAAGACGCATGCGCTCCAGATCCGCCATAGCCAGCTTTCGCAGCACGTCGCCCTGCGCTCCGACAGAGTGCTTGCTCTTTGCCCCAGCGCCATCTCCCGCATCTTCTGGAACTGCCTCTGCAACCGCAACGATGGGTTCTTCTTCAGGCTCCGAGAACTCGAATTCGTCCTCGGCTTGGGATTTCACAGTTGACTCCACGTCATGCCTCCTCTGCTTTTCGACCTGCCACACTCCGAGCGCCATCTTAGCGCGCCGACCGGAGCCCTGCAACTAGCCCTCGTCAACGGCGATTCACCGCAACCAGAGGGCCAGAACATAGCCCAGAATCCCTGCCCATAGCAGGCTATCGATGCGATCCAACATCCCACCGTGGCCTGGAATCAAGCCGCTGGTGTCTTTGACCGCTACCTCACGCTTCATCATCGACACCAGGAAATCCCCAGCTGGACAGAAAACACTAACGATTAGGCCAAGGATGATGCCATGGCTGAACGTCAATGTGGCTGTCTCACCATAGATCATCTGGCCCAGCCAGGCCATAAGCAGCCCGGCCAAAGGTCCCCCGACCACCTGGGCTGCATATCCCTCCCAGCTCTTGCCGGGACTGATCGTGGGGGCCATCTTGTGCCGGCCATACCGCCTGCCCAGGAAATACGCTGCGGAGTCGCCAACCCAAACGGCCATGAACGTGCTGAGGGTCCACCAGAACCCGTCGGGCACCGCGCGAAGCGCGATCAGATAGGCGCCCCCAAGGCCAAGGTAGGTGCCCCCAGCCACGGTCAACGCCCAGGTCTCAGTGGGGTTAAACCGTCCGGGATGCCGGCGAGACTGGATCAGCTCCCATAGCGAAAGTATCAGGATACCCAAGGCCACCAGCGCAGGGAACCACACCTGGCCAGGCCAGATGCCAGAAGTCTCCCACAGCAAC
>JALOOJ010000128.1 GCA_025454475.1 Anaerolineae bacterium | reverse complement strand
CCAGCTCGATGTGAACAGCCTCACCCCCCTCGACGCGCTCACGACGCTCTACGCCTGGCAGAAGCAGGCACAGGGCGCTCAGGGTGCGAAGCGCAAGGGAGCAGGAGCAAAGCCATAGGACGTACCGACATGCCTGCCTTCGGTATGTGGGGCGAACTGCCTTGTTCGCCCACGGCAAGACGCCATACGCACTGGAAGGCCCACTGCGTCGCAAGGCATCTCGCAGCCCAGCGGCGAACACGACGGTTCGCCCCGCACCGGATCACTTTGTCTTGATACCAACTTATGTCTAGGTAACGGGAGGGTCATCATGCCATCAAGCCGCAAGCCGCAGAACACATGGGTCTTCTTTGCCAGTGGAGCGCTCGCGCTCCTCCTGGTTGCTGGGGTCGTGTCGTTGGATCGCCTGTCCGCGCCCGTCGATGGCGTAATCCGCGTGGGTGCACTTTTGGGCTACCTGTCCGTCTTTCTGGCGGCGCTCTCGTCAAACTATATGCGATGCGCGAGCTGACCCGCTATTTTGGCCGTCCCTTCCCCAAAGTGCACCATGTCGTCTCGGTCACGGCGCTGGTCGCCCTCGCCATTCACGCCACCAGTGTTGCATGGCGTGCGGGGACCCCGGCGGTCTTTGTGCCCGAGGTCAGCTCCATCCGGCTGTTCCTCAGCCTCGGCGGGCGCCCCGCCTTCTGGTTGATCGCGATCACCTCGCTGACCGCGCTGTTTCGTGCCAGCATCGGCAAGAACTGGAAGACGATCCACTGGCTGAATTACGTCGCGTTTCTACTGGGTACCGTCCACGCGCTGCTCATCGGGCCCAATTTCGTCCACCTGGGCGTTCGGATCGTTTCGATTGTCATGGCCGTCGTTCTCGTGACGGTGTTTGTACTCAAGCGTGTGGGAGATAGGCAACGCGCGCGCAAAAAGCGCGCCTGAGCGTATACGACCGGGACCTTTGAGCTTTTCCGAAGAGCTCAAAGGTCTTCTGCAAGCTTAGGGGGTATCGATGGAAAACAACGAAGGCCAGGTAGCATCCGACGCAGTGACGTACCAGACGCAAGCCGCAGAGCTGACGGCAGCCGCGCGCGCCCACCTGGCGAAGGGGGAATGGGAGCCCGCGATTGAAGCCTATAACGCGGTCATTAGGCTGATGGAAGCGATCGGTAACATCGCGGGCAAAGCCGAGGCGGTCAACAACATCGCCAGCGTTCATCTGGCTATGATGCATTGGGACGAGGCACTAACCCATGCGACCGAGGCCCGCGCCTTCTACCGCGAGGCAGGCGATGGCGCCGGCGAGGCTGTGGTCCTCAATAACATCGCGGCGGCTCACGACGGGATGGGAGACTGGCAGCAAGCGGTTGCCATCTATGAGGAAGCCCTCGCGCTTCGTCAGTCGTTGGGGGATCTCGAGGGCGAGGCAAAGACAGTGCGCAACTTGGCGATCCTCTTCGCGCAGCACGGCGACCGCAACCGGGCCAAGGCCTATCTCAACCGGGCGCTCGGGACTGCGCAACGCGCCAAGTCCCGAGCGGTGCTTGCCGAGATCCGCAGGACAATGTCGCAGCTACCGCGGCTGGGACGGCGCTAGATCTCTTAGACCTTTGAGCTCTTCGGAAGAGCTCAAAGGTCTTTTCGGACGCGCGCCATCTCTACAACGCCATCCGCGGCGATTGGGATCGTGTGCCCCTGGCCGCAGACAAGCGTACCGTCGCGCCGCGTTATGCCTGACTCACACACGGAGCAGCGCAGGACGGCCTCCACATCCCGTGGCGGGTCGGGCGTGCAGAACCCGGGTTTTGTGGCCCAGACAAGGTCGTATTCAACCTGCCAAGGTCGCACCTGGACCATCTCAAGAGCCAATCCACTCAGCTTAGCCTCGATTTCCGCCGCGGAGAAGGTCCGGCCCGGCATCAGCCGCGCATCGTTGCCGATACGGTTGGTGATCAGCAGGATCCCTCCGGGCCGCAGCACACGTACCATCTCCGCGAGCACCTGATCCGGATCGGGCATGAACTCCAGGGCCTCCAGGCATGCCACGACCTCGAAGCAGTCCGGCAGAAATGGCAGTTGCGAGGCATCATCCCAGATCAGCATGGTGCGGTCGGACCAGCGACGGGTCTTTTCGGCAGCGTGTTTGAGCATCTTACGCGCGAGATCCAGCCCGATAATCCGCCCGCGGAATCCAACCTCGGGAAACAAGGCACACGCCAGCCTTGCCGTCCCAGTAGCGACATCCAACACCAGCGCGTTCGGGAAAGCGAATAGAGCGTTGGCCAGCGGACGGCCCAGGAACTGCGCTTCGTAGCCGCTGTCGTATTGCTTGATTCGGTCGTACAGGTGCGCCGACCAATCATACAACAGCGCCACGACGCGCCGTCCCAGGTAGGCTCCTTCCGCGATGATGAGCTGCCAATAGAGGAGCGCGGCGATCACAAGCGCCGCGCCGATGCCAAGTGCCCAGCCCATCCTAAAGCACCCAGGCCATTAGGACGACCATCGCGATCACCCATGGGCCGATCGCCAGGCGGTAACCGGACCGGCTCACAGGGCTGCTCAGAACAATGAGGCCCGGCAGCGCGAGCAACAGCAGCCATCCCGCCGCCATCGAATGACCCAACGCGATCAGCAACGCCGCAGCCGGGACCGGTCCGACCGCAGCCCACCACGAGCGCTGCGCGTACAGCCCGGTGAGGAGAGCGATCGCTGCTGCTGTCACGACCGGCAGCCCCAGATCGCCCTCAGCCAGCGTGGCACCCAGGAACCAGGGCAGCCCGACCAGCGCGATCCCGGCCCAGACGGAGCCGACCTCCCCGTCCCCCTCGTGCCACAATACAGCCAATTCCGTCAGCGCGAGGAAGCAAAGTGTGAGGAGCAGCGCAAGTCGCCCGAGCGCGAGACCCAGCAGCACGCTGACCAGCACCGCCACGGCCGTGCGCTGCAAAGGCGTCCGCAGCGAAGCCCGGCCCACCCCGTGCCACCAGGCGCGCGCCTGTCCAACCCGGTAGCGCAGAGCCGCGCCGGGAGCGTCGGGTTGCTGATAGGGCAATGCGGGCACGGGTAATGACGCGGTCCAGCCCTTCCATTGCCCGAGTGGTGTAGCCCAGTCGGTCCTGGCCAACACGTGCCAGAGCACCTGCCAACCTCCGACAACCAACGCTGCTGCCAGCGCCATCTGAGTGGGGGAGCCTGTCACATAGGTTCTGGAGTAGGCCCAAGCACCTCCCACTACAGCAACTAGCGGAAGGACGATCCACCCGCCCTCAAGGGGAGGCGACTCACCGTCAGTCTGGAGGTCGTCAGTATGCGCCATAGCCAGCCGCATTATACCGCCCTAGGGCGAAGTCGCCCTTCGCCCGTCTGGAAGCGACCCGGAGATCCTTCTCGCGCACTCGGCTCAGCGCAATCATCCGCCTCAGCGCAATCAGCGATTCAAGCACCACGCGGAAGCTCACCGTCGCGGCGTGGCCTCAAACGGCTCAGCGTGGACGTAGGCGCGATCGATGCCCGGAAGGCTCTCAACACGAACACGGACCTCGTCAGAGATACCATGGGAGTGGAAAAGGGGCATATTTCCGTCTACGTTGATGTGCAAGTCCGCAACCAGCTCCGGGCCCACGTGCTCGGTCAGGATCTGGTGAACACTTCCTACCCCAGGGACGCCCCGTGCCGCATCCACGATAGCCGTGCGCAGTTCCGCCGATGCGCCTCCCCCAGTCAGATACCTCAGATTCGCCTGCCAGACGCCCAGCGCCGACCTAAGGATCCACAGTGCAACCAGTATGCCGGCGACGGCATCTGCCATCGGATGGATAAGCTGCGAACCAAGGATACCCAAAAAGGCCGCGAGGGAGGTAAGGACGTCGGCAAGGTTATCCTTTGCGGTAGCATCCAACGTCGAACTACGTGTCAGCGCAGCGATCCTGTGAATGAGGGCAAACATGCCTGCTTTTACGATCGCACTGAGCAGTAGGGCAACCGTGGGCCAACCGAGGGACAATTCTGCGCCGCCTTCGACCAGCCTCTGAATCGCCGTCTGCCCGGCCTCATAGGCAGCGAGGGTCATTGCGGCGGCAACGACGAGGCCCGCCAGAGGCTCGTAGCGACCGTGTCCCTGCGGGTGGCTTAGATCCGGCGGACGCTGGGCGAGCCAGAGTCCCAGGACGATGGCCAACGAGTAAAGGACGTCGGAGATGGAGTTAGCCGCGTCGGCATAGAGCGCAACACTGCCGGACAGACGCGCAGCGACCGCCTTACCCGCGGCAAGGCCAAGATTGCCCAAGAACGTAATCCACAGGGCGCGGCGCATCAACTGCCGACGCTCCGGGTCGAGTCTGAATTCTCTGATCAACTGCATAGCGGTCAGATACCCCTAACAGAAAGATGAAGCAGCGGTGACGCTGCTTCCTCGTCAACTGCATGGTGACTATGCGACGGGATAGCGAAAGTCGTAGATCCCGTCTTTCTGCACCCACACTTGGCCGCAGCTACAGTGAAACGATGTCTCGGGCGGGGCGCCCAGAGCATTGCCGCAGGCGGGACAGCGAAAGAAGCTCTCCGACGTCGGCGCAGGCTTGTCGGCGGCCGCTCTTGACCGCACAAAGACGCTGGGGCTGAGCTGCCAGAACGGCCCCGTGACCTGGGCCAACGCATCGAGGGCCACGAGGATCGGCATCGGCACCCAACGCTTGAGCAGGCCGATGCGGAAGTGCGAGACGGTGCGCACAGCCTCACGACGCAGCCCGACGCCGGCAAGCTGCTGCCACATCCAGCGCGGGTGAAAGTCAAAGTTAAGATCGGCAAACTCGACCGGGTCTGGAGCGAAGGGCGACCACGTCTGACGCCGCAGCAGATAGCGCGTGATGGCCTTGAGATTGCGCTTGTTGGCGAACTCGAGGACGAAAGCGCCCTCCGGACCCAGCAGCTCGGACACACCGCACAAGACCGCCGGCGCATCCGAGGCATGGTGCAACGTACGAACCATCGTCACCGCATCGAAGCGCCCCGCGACAAAGGGCAGGTGGTAGAAGTTAGCCTGCACGTAGACATAGCGTGGTCGGCCCCGTTCACCCGCTTCACCGAGCCGCGCGACGGCCTGCGCGAGCTGGGTGTGGGCGTAATCCAGGAGCACGACGGTGTCATACCCCGCGTAAAGCTCGGCGAGCCGTCCGAATCCCGCACCGATTTCCATCAGTGTGCCGCCACTCGGCGGCAGCAACGCTCTAAGCGCGACACGTTCCACCGCGTCCTCGTAGCTGCGCGCCCGGGTCCAGAACTCGGTACTGTACCGAGATCCCTCGTAGTTGCAGATCGGGGGTGCCACTGGGCGCTCCTCCGGTGCCTCAAGCATGGCTTCCCCGCCACGCAATCGTGTCAATCAACCTCACCTCCTGATGCAGAAGTGTCATGGTATCACGCTTCGGCGCCTCTGCAATCTGCCTGCTCCGAGAGCGCCCCGGACGCGCCTCGGAAGGCGACGGAAGGGTCTCCGGCACTTCGGGTGGCGCCGTGCCCAATCCACGATCTGTGCTATGATGAACGAGTGTGGCTGGGTCATGGAGGAGGAAAGCAGCGAAGATGGAGAATCTGAAAGCCAGAATCCGTCAAGAAGGTAGGAACCTTGGTCAAGGCATTCTCAAGATCGATAGCGTGATCAACCACCAGGTCGATGCGACCCTTATGCTGGAGGCTGGCGCGGAGTTCGCGCGGCAGTTTGGGCCGTCGCTACCGAGCCGCGTACTGACGGCAGAGGTCTCAGGCATCATCCCCGCGATGGCGACCGCTTACGCGCTGGGCTTGCCGCTGGTCTACGCCAGAAAGCATAAGCCGGTGACCATGACCGACCCAGTTTTCGTGCAGTTTGCACCATCGCACACCAAGGGCGGTGAGGTGTCGCTGATGGTGTCCCCTGAGTTCCTACATCCCGGGGACCGCGTACTCATTATCGACGACTTTCTGGCCACAGGCCAGACCATTGCGGCGATGGCGCGTATCGTTCAGGCCGCAGACGCCACGCTCGTGGGCATCGGGACGCTGGTCGAGAAGTCGTTTGAGGGTGGGCGCGAGATCTTGGCCGACCTCAATGTCCCGATAGTGTCGCTGGTCATCATCGACGAAATGCGCAGCGACGGCACCATCATCTTCGGGAGTTGAGGACACAGCCTATGTCGACCCGCGAAACCATTGTCATCCTCGACTATGGCTCGCAGTATACGCAGTTGATCGCCCGACGTGTGCGTGAACAACACGTCTATGCGGAGATCCTGCCCTGGGATGTTGATCCGGCGCGGATCGCCGCGCTGTCGCCGATGGGCATTGTGCTCTCCGGCGGCCCGAATAGTGTTTACGATGAGGGTGCCCCTTCCTTGTCCGAGATCGTGGTCGAGGCCGGGGTACCAGTGCTTGGAATCTGCTATGGCATGCAGTTGCTCGCGCAGCGCCTCGGCGGAGAAGTCGCGCGAGGGACAGCGCGGGAATACGGCCCGGCGCATGTTGAGATCGAGCGCGGCGATATGGCGCTGCTCAAAGGCCTGCCGGCGCACCTCGCGGTCTGGATGAGCCACGGAGACCGCGTGACCACCGTTCCTGAAGGCTTCAGCGTGTTAGCCCGCAGCGAGAACGGCATTTTGGCCGCGATCGGCGACAATGCCCGTCGCATCTACGGCACGCAGTTCCACCCCGAGGTACACCACACCCCGCAGGGCGCTGAGATATTGCACCGTTTCCTATATGACATCTGCGGCTGCCAGGGATCGTGGACGCCCGACGCGTTTGTCGAACAGGCTGTGGCGGACATCCGGTCTCAGGTTGGCGACGGCACCGTGATTCTTGGGCTCAGCGGTGGCGTGGACAGCGCTGTTGTCGCCACTCTTATTCACAAAGCGGTCGGCGACCAGCTTACCTGCATCTTTGTCGATACCGGCCTGATGCGTCGCGACGAGGCGCAGCAGGTAGCCGCGACCTTTAACGAGGCCTTGGGAATGCATCTGGTGATGGTCGATGCCTCCACACGCTTCTTCGCCGCACTCGCGGGGATCGTCGATCCTGAAGAGAAACGCCGGATCATCGGCGAGCAGTTCATCCGGGTCTTCGAGGCCGAGGCGCGCCGGTTGAACAACGCCAAGTTCCTGGGCCAAGGCACGATCTACCCCGATGTAATCGAGAGTGCGGGAAGCGCTTCGGCTCACCGGATCAAGTCCCACCATAATGTTGGCGGCCTACCCGAGGAGATGGACTTGCAGTTAGTCGAGCCGCTACGTATGCTCTTCAAGGACGAGGTGCGGCAGGTGGGTCTGGCGATGGGCCTACCCGAGAAGCTCGTCTGGCGCCATCCCTTCCCCGGGCCGGGCCTGGCTGTGCGGATTCTGGGCGAGGTCACTCGCGAGCGCGTCGCGACGCTGCAGGCGGCTGATACCATCTTCCTGGAGGAACTATGGGAGTCCGGGCTATATCGCGATAGCGCCCAGGCGTTTGCTGTGCTCCTGCCTGTCCGCAGCGTTGGCGTTATGGGCGATGGACGCACCTACGCCAACGTCGTCGCACTTCGGGCAGTCACGACCGAAGATTTTATGACCGCCGATTGGGCGCGACTCCCCTATGATCTGCTCGGCCGCGTAGCGAACCGGATCGTGAACGAGGTGGCTGACGTGAACCGTGTCGTGTATGACGTGAGCAGCAAGCCCCCCGCCACGATCGAGTGGGAATGAGCAGTCTTTAGCATCACGTTAACAGGTTATTGCGTGAGATGAGGTAGACTAGACTGGCGTTGGCGACAAGCCAGGGGCTATCGATATCGCTGGGGCCGGCCTTGGCTCTGGAAATGGGATGATGAAGGATTCCGTTGGAGTGATCACCGGTGTGGCAGGGCAGAGCGCCGCTGAACGTTGTGGGCTCAAGTCGGGGGATGGTCTGATCGCCATGAATGACTACCCGGTACGGGATGTCATCGATGTGCAGGTCCTTGGCAGCGAACCTGAGCTCATCCTGCGCTATCAGCGCGACGAGACGGAGCGCACCTGTTCGGTCCGGCGCCACTATGGCGAGCCGTTGGGGCTTACCTTTGCCGAGGATCTCTTCGACGGGAGCGCGCGCGTCTGTCGCAACCGCTGCGAGTTCTGCTTCGTACGTCAGATGAGGCCCGGCCTTCGCCCTTCGCTCTACATCAAGGACGACGACTACAGGCTCTCCTTCCTCCACGGTAACTACATTACGCTCACCAACCTCGATGCAGCGGACTGGCAGCGGATTGAGGAGCAGTTCCTTAGCCCGCTCTACGTATCGGTCCACGCAACTGACCCGGCGGTGCGGGTTGACCTGATGCGCAATCCCGCGGCGGGCCGGATCCTGGAGCAGCTCCGACGTCTGGCGGATCTGGGGATCGAGATCCATACGCAGGCGGTGTTGGTGCCTGGGCGCAACGACGGCGCGCACCTCGTCCGGACGATCACTGACCTGGCTGCGCTCTATCCGGCAGTGCGAGACGTCACTGTAGTGCCCGTAGGGCTGACACGTTGGCATGCGCCCGACTTGCGCGTCTATGAGGACGTAGAAGCCGCCGCGGTCCTTGATACGGTGCTGGCTTGGCAGGCGCGACTGCGCTCGGAGCTGGGTGTGGGCTTCGTCTATCCTTCGGATGAGTGGTTCCTGCGCGCGCGAGCGCCCCTCCCCGATATCACTGCGTACGATGACCTGCTTCCGGCGCTCATCGAGAACGGCGTGGGGATGGCCCGGCGCTTCCTGGACGGGTGGGACCCTCTCGTTACCGTGCTCTCCGGTCTGGGACGCGACCAGACTTGGGTTACGGGCGAGCTCTTCGCGCCGACATTGCGTGAGCGAGCGCAACTCTTTGCTGAGCAGAGCGGGGCCCGCGTTGACGTGGTGCCCGTGAGCAATCGCTTCTTCGGCGAGACGGTCACAGTGGCGGGATTGCTGACCGTGGAGGATGTGATCTATGCGCTCAAGGCCCGGGACCTGGGGCAAAGCATCCTACTTCCGGGCGAGATGTTCCGCGGGCCGGACGGGTGTTCGCTGGATGGCGCGACATCTCAGGCCGTTGCTCGGGCGACGAATCGCCGCGTGTATGTGGTGACCGAACAAGGAAGCTCCGCTGAGCACCTCTCGTGGACCGTCCGCACCTGAGGGGGCGTGGTCTTCAGTCCGCATAGCGCTATCGGCATGCTGGACTATGATAGGAACAGCACAGGGGGGAGGGTGATCCGTATGAGTCAGATGAGCGCGCAGGTAGTCTCCGGTCTGCGACATTGGTTCTCGGGACGCCGTCGGCGGCGCATCCGCGAAAGCGCTAACGCCTATCTCTTTGTCCTTCCTGCCTTCGCCGTCATCGGAATGTTCGGCTTATTTCCCCTGGTCTTCTCAGTGTATGTGAGTCTCCATCGCTGGCGCATCATCCCCGGGCCCTACTTGGGGCTTGAGAACTTCGTGAGGGCCATCGACAACCTTACGTACGTGGTTGGGCTCTGGCTGCCGATCCTCCTTGTCTATCTTGCGGTTAGGACACTGCTGGCAATCAAACAGGAGGCCAGGGAGCACAAGGACATGCCCTGGCTCTGGGCGGTCCCGGCGCTGGTCGTTGCGGGCGGTATCTACCAATTCATCATCTTCGCCATTCGGCTCCTCCCGGAAGTGCTCGATATCGCCGAAAAGGTCAAGGGGCAACAGCGCACCCAGCAGCTCTTTGTCTCGCTGCTCGGCGAGGCCTGGCAAGAGCCGGCGGTCCAGTCCGCCCGAACGACCACACTTCTGATCCTGTTGCTGGGAGCTGCATTGGCTTTTGGCGTGGGACGTCTGCGTCTCACCGGCGTGCGCGGCTCGAGCTACTTTGCACGGCTCGTCATCGTCTTACTCCTCATCGGCACAGCCGCGGCAATAGGTTGGCTGACGCTGACCACCATCCGGGGTATCTATGCCAGCGCCGCGGAGACTGGTGATGTCGTCAGCATCTGGCCCCAGATTCTCGCCATCAGCGGCGGCGTGGTAGCCCTGATTGCCGTGTCGGTGGTCAGCCGGAGGCTGGGGTTCCCTGGTCGGACGACAACGCTGCTCAGCCTCGGTGGCGGGCTGCTCGCGATCGGGCTGAAGTTCTTGGTTGATACGGGAAACGCGAGCGTCCTGGATATCGCGCTGATTCTGGGCGGCGTCGTGCTTCTGTTCTTGTCGTGGAGAAGTTGGCAGGAGATCCAGAAGCGCACCTCGATTGGCGGCGTTGTGGGGTGGCTGCTCGCCTCAATCGCTATGATGCTGGGAGCCTGGGCGTTGATCGCCGAGCTGCCGCGCGTCATCAGGGCCGGATACGCTACCTGGTGGGAGGGTCTGCTTAACACCGTCTATTACTCGATGTTCACCGTCCCGATTCAGCTGTTTATCGGGTTGTTCCTGGCAATTCTGCTCTTCCAGAAGATCAAGGCCAAGGGGCTGTTCCGGCTCATCTACTTCCTTCCCTATGTGACCAACCCGGTCGCCGCCGCAGGCATCTTCCGGGTCCTGTTCTCCAGCAGGGTCAACGCGCCATTGAACCGCCTGCTAGACATCTTTGGTGTGGAGCCGCTGATGTGGCTCGATCAGCCCAAGGGTATCTTCCAGACACTGCTCCCTAGTCTCGACCTCCCACAGGCGCTCAGTGGGCCAAGCTTGGCGCTCATCGTAATCTGCATCTACGGGATCTGGAGTTTCGCAGGCTACAACACCGTCGTCTTCCTCGCTGGGTTGGGCAGCATCCCGACGCCGCTCTACGAGGCGGCCGCAATCGATGGCGCGGGTCGTTGGCAGCAGTTCCGACATGTGACGCTCCCGCTGTTGTCGCCCACGACCTACTTCCTCACCCTGATCTCGGTCATCGGGACGTTCAAGGCTTTTAGCCATATCTGGGTGCTCCGCAGTGGGGCTGCACTAGGCACAACCGATACGGCCAGTATCGTCATCTTCACCGAGTTTAACCGGAACACCCGGTATGGCTATGCGTCAGCGATGGCCCTCATCCTGATGGGGTTCATCCTGGTGTTGACACTGATCAACAACCGCATCGCGGAGGAGAAGGTGTTCTATGGCTAGCGCGAAAAAAGCAGCGGATGTCTTCTCCGGGTCGCCCGTCTCTGTGGTCGGCAGCAGATCGCGTTACGTCGACGTCTGGATCTGGTTCAGCTATTTCGTGCTAGTCGTCGGCATCATCGTCGCCGTCACGCCCTTCTTCTGGATGATCAGCGCATCACTGATGACCCTGGGCGAGGCGACCGGCCGCGCCATCCTGCCGGCCACTGCCCAGTGGGACAACTACCAACAGGCCTGGGTAATCGGAAAGTTCTCCGAGTATTTCTTCAATAGCGTGCAGATTACGGCGATCACGATCGCGGGTCAGGTAGTCTTCTGTACACTGGCAGCCTATGCCTTTGCCAGTATGGGCTTCCCGGCAAAGAACTTCCTATTTGCGCTGCTGCTGACGACGCTGATGTTACCCGAAGCCGTGACCTGGGTGCCCAATTTCATCACGGTAACCTGGCTCGGGCGGATTGGTCCGATCCCGTGGGTCAATAACTGGCCGGCGCTGACGATTCCCTTCATGGCTAGCGCGTTCAACATCTTCCTGTTGCGCCAGTTCTTCTCGCAAATGCCGCCTGACCTATGGGATTCGGCCCAGATCGACGGGGCCGGTCACCTGCGCTATCTGCTCCAGATCGTACTGCCGATTTCGCGCGCCGCGTTGGTCACGGTGATCATCTTTGGTTTCGTGGGAGCGTGGAATTCCCTGGCCTGGCCTATGCTGGTGACGAACTCGGACGAATGGCGCCCTATCTCGGCGGGGCTCCAACACTTCCTGGATGAGGCGGGTTCCTACGTGCATTGGCAGATGGCAGGCGCCGTCATCACGATCCTGCCGATCCTGGTCCTATACCTGGTGGCACAGAAGCAGTTTACTGAGGGCATCGCTACCTCAGGCTTGAAAGGGTAAGCAGGAAATCTGTGGCAGGTCAACTTCAGATGGCTGGCAAAGAACAGCAGGTGGAAGGGAGGTGATAGAGGCAGGTACGATGCGAAATAGCTGATCTGAGTTGCTGGCCGATTGACCCTGTACGACTTAGTGTGGTTCAAACTACTCTTGAGGAGGAGATCAGTATGCGTACCAAGACAACAACCTGGCTTTCGGTGTTGGTGGTGCTTGCGCTGCTGCTGCCGATGATCGCGGCGTGCACGCAGGAGACACCAGCGCCGACCACGGCTCCCCAGGCTACCGCAACCACGGCTCCCGACGAGCCGGAGGTCGTTGAGCCTTGCGCCCCGGCAGCTACGGGCCCCCTCGCAGGGGTCGACCCGCGTGGCCAAACTGTGGTGTGGTGGCACAACCACAGCAGCTCGCGCGAAGAAGGCTTGATGGAGATGGTGACTGAGTTCAACAGCACCAACGAGTGCGGCATCACCGTCGAG
>JALOOJ010000309.1 GCA_025454475.1 Anaerolineae bacterium | reverse complement strand
TCTCACCAAGATGCTCGCGGCCCTGCGTCGCTTCAAAGCCTCGCGTGAAACCAGTCCGAGAGCCGGATGCATTATGTGGCGAGCCCATTTATGTGGCGAGGCTGCTCCAAACGCTGAAGATCAGGCCGTAGCCGGCCGGGACTTCACAACATAATTCGACCCGGTCAAAGTGGTGCCCTCCAGCAAGGAGGTGCACCCCCATGTTCGAGAAACTGTTCACATACCGGGGCACAATTCGTCGCCATCGCAATGGCCCTCTCGCCGCCGACCGTATCGCGTACCTGAGCAGGCTGGCTACCGAGGGCATGGCTCGAGGGACGATCCTGATCCGGTCTTCGTACTGTTTATGCGTTGCGGTCGAACTGCTGCGCTGGCCGTCCGACAAGTGCTTCGACGAGAGCGAGGTGGAAGATCTCGCTTCGGCGTGGGCTGAGCGGCGCGTGGGCTGTGGCCGGGCATCGAGCCCATTTTGGCCCAAGGAGAACTTCAAGTTTGTAGCGACGGACTTCCTGCGGAGCCTCGGTCGACTGCGTCCGGCTCAGATGGCGGAGCCTCATCGATACGACGGCGAGCTGGCCGAGTTCATCGCCGCACAGCGGGAGAGCCGTTGGCTGTCGGATGCGACCTGCCGTTCTGCCAGATGGCAGATCATGCGGTTCCTCGGATACCTGGAGCAGCGTGGCCTTGCCCTTGAGGATGTCGCACTGACCGACGTCGACGCTTTCTACGAGCTCATGGCTCAGCGTTGGTCGCGGATCTCCCTGCGCGCCTCCGCGAAGATGCTCCGCGCGTGGTTCGGGTATTGCGAGAGGCGGGGCTGGGTGCGATCGGGTTTTGCCGCCGGGATCCTCCTGCCACGCATCTACCGCCATGAGGGGCTGCCGTTGGGGCCGACGTGGGATGCCGTTGGCCGGATGCTCGCCGAGACCAACGGCGAGGACTCGGAATCGATCAGGGACCACGCGATCCTCCTGCTGCTGTCGGTCTACGGACTGCGCTCGGGCGAGGTCCGACGGCTCCGGCTCGACGACATCGATTGGGTGCACGATCGGATTCGCCTCGTCCGTTCCAAGAGCAGGCGCGCTGACACGGTCCCCCTGGAGCCCACAGTCGGAAACGCCATAGCACGCTATCTGCGTGAGGGTCGCCCCAAGACAGACAGCAGGGTCGTCTTCCTGACGTTGCCCGCACCGCACCGGCCACTCTCTGCCGGTGGGCTCTACCACATCGTCGCACGCCATTTCTCCAACAGCGAGGAACCGAAGAAGGGGCGCGGACCGCACGGCCTCAGACACGCCTGCGCACGGCATCTCGTCGAGGCGGGCCGAAACTTCAAGGAGGTGGGCGATCATCTCGGCCACCGAAGTCCAGACGCCACTCGCTTCTATGCCAAGGTCGACTTGGCATCGCTGCGCCGAGTGGCCTTCGATGATCTCGGGGGTCTCGCATGACAGCCCTCACCGAGGCCATCGACGCCTACATCGCTCTCAAACATACGCTGGGCGCGGTCTTCAGGGCTGAGATGCGCATACTCCGCTCCTTCGGTCACGCCTTGGGCGACATCCCTATCGACGCCATTGATCGCCCGGCCGTGCAGACGTTCTGTCGTGGCACCGACCCGCCGACCCGGTGGTGGGAGCGGAAGCACCAGGCGCTGCGCGGTTTCTTCGCCTACCTGGTGGCCCGCGGACATTTGGCCGCGTCGCCGCTATCGGAGCCGGGGCCGCGGATCCCACGTTTGTTCGAGGCCTACATCTACTCCCGAGAGGAGCTGCAGCGTCTCCTCGATGCCACCTCGATCTTACAGGACAGCCGCTTTCCTCTGCAGCCCATCACCTTTCGGTCGTTGCTGCTGACGCTCTACGGCGCGGGACTGAGACCCTCGGAGGGCTTGCGTTTGCGGTGCTGTGACGTCGATCTCAACGACCGCGTCCTCGCCATCTGGGACACAAAGTTCTTCAAGTCTCGGCTCGTGCCGATCGGCACTGCGCTGGCCGCGGCGCTCGGTACATACAACAAGGTACGCCAAGGTCTGCCGATGCCGGCCCAGGCTCGGTCGGCGTTCTTCGCCTCCCGCACAGGCAGCGTGATCACGCTCAGCAGGCTCGAAACGGTTTTCGTCCGGCTCCGTGAACATGCCGGCATCCAGAGCCCACCGGGCGCTCGCTGGCAGCCGCGGCTTCACGACATGAGGCACGCGTTCGCCGTGCATCGGCTGGTCGCTTGGTACCGCGAGGGCGCCGACGTTCAGGCATGCCTGCCGCTGCTGTCGACCTACCTGGGCCACGTCAACGTCTCTGGGACGCAGGCCTATCTGACCATGACCCCTGAACTTCTCGCCGAGGCATCGAAGCGCTTCGAGCGCTACGCCGCCATCGGCGAATAGGAGAAGAACGATGGCTGACCAACACCTGATAGGATCCTTCGTCCGCCGGTTTCTCCTCGAGGATCTCGTCGCGGACCGCAACCTCAGCCCCCACACGCAGAAGAGCTACCGCGACACGATCCGTCTCCTCTTCGGCTTCATCGCCGACCGCCACTCGACCGACCCAACCCGGGTCGCAGTCGAACAGGTCGATGCGGCGGTCGTGCGCAGCTTCCTCGTGCACCTGGAAGACGAGCGGGGGAACTCGATTGTCACCCGGAACCAGCGTCTCACGGCACTGCACTCGCTGTTCCGGTTCATCGGCCGCCTCGTGCCGGAGTTGGTCGATCACGCGGCGCAGATCCAGGCGATCCCGCTGAGGCGCACGGCTGTGCCGGCCATGCCGTACCTCGACAAGCACGAGATGGATGCGATGCTCGAGGTCCCTGACCGCCGCCGTGCGCAGGGGCGCCGTGACTACGCTCTGCTCCTGTTCCTCTACAACACCGGTGCACGAGCCACCGAAGCAGCCCAGGTCACTGTCGCCGACATCGACCTCGGTACATCGCCGTCGGCACGCTTCGAAGGCAAGGGCCGGAAGATCCGCACCTGCCCACTTTGGTCGCGAACCGCCGAGATCCTGCGGGAGTTGCTCGGTGCACGCATCGACGGCCCCCGCGCGTCCCCCGTCTTCCTCAACGTCCGTGGCCAGCCGATCACGCGCTACGGCGTCCACGCGCTCGTCGCCCGGGCCGTTGATCAGGCTGCCGAGTCCGTGCCGTCGATTCGTGACAAGCGGGTCAGCCCGCACACCATTCGGCACACCACGGCGGTCCATTTGCTCCGAGCTGGCGTGGACATCAACACCATCCGCGCGTGGCTGGGGCACGTCTCCCTCGAGACCACCAATCGCTACGCCGAGGTCGACTTAGAGATGAAGGCCAAGGCGCTGGAAACCTGCGCGATAACCGGCCCGGATCCCGCCCCCACGCCTGCGCCGCGCTGGCGTACCGACATCGACCTGATGTCCTTCCTCGCGTCCCTATAGGCAGGCGCCGCGAATTATGTAGCGAACTTCAGCCTCCAGCACCTGCAACAATGCAGGCTTCGCAGGACTTCGCCACATAAATGGGCTCGCCACATAA
>JALOOJ010000308.1 GCA_025454475.1 Anaerolineae bacterium | reverse complement strand
CCCGCTCGAAGGCCTCGTCCGCGGCGCGCCTCTCTGCTCCGGTCTGCTGATCCCGCCCGACAAGGCCGTGCTCGCCCCCGTCTGCGGGGGGAATCTGGTTTCTTTCTGCATCAGTTTCTTTCCCTGATCGGGTGTCCCGTCGGGATCCCCCGGGGGTCCCGACGGGACACCCATCGGTCTCTGGAGGGGTCCCAACGGGACTCCTATCGGCCTCTGCCTGGTCGGGCCCCAGCCTCAGGCGGTAGGTGTAGGCACTTCGTGCCGCGTCGCGGCCGTCGCTCTCGCGGATCAGGAACCCGTGCGCGACGGCGGCCCGCACACCCGACTTGGCGCCGTGCGTCGACAGCCCCGTACCGTTGTCGATCCGAGACCCGTCGCGCCGATAGCGACCGTGGGAGAACTCGTCGAGCGTGATGCGCTTGCCGGCGTCGTACTCCTGGTAGCCCCAGGTGTGGCGCAGCACGTAGAGGAGCACCTTGAGCTCGGCCATCGATGAGATCGACGGCAACGCGTCGATCAGCGCGTGAGGCGTCTTGAACCAGTGGTCGTGGGGCTCACGGAATCCGGCAAACGGGCCGTCGCGATCTGGCGTCATCAGAATACCTCCTATGGGCTGCTATCCGCCCCCACTGCCGCCTCTCCCGCCTCTCCCGCCCAAGGACCTTCCGCGGTCCTTGGGCGGTTCCGACCGCGCTCCGGCAGAAGCTCCCAAGGACTCGCCCGAGCGGACTCGGGTGGAAAGTCCTTGGGAGCGGAGAGCGTCCTTGGGCGGTTCTCCCTGCGCCCCGGAAGCTCCCAAGGACTCGCCCGAGCGGACTCGGGTGGAAGGCCCTTGGGAGCGGAGAGCGTCCCTGGGCGGCGAGATTGCGCCGCTCTGCGTGCCGGGCACTTTCCGGAGTGCCCGGCACATGATGCGAACGAGGCTGCACTCCAGGTGCCGGGGACGCGCCTCAGAAGGCCGGGAAAGGCCCCGGCACCGCAGAGGCCTGGCGGTGATATAGAACTTATGTTCTATCTCCAGCCCCATTGTAGCACCGGACAGGGCGCTCTGCAACCCTGCAGGTGGGGCAAAAAAGAGGAACCTCGGCATTTGATGTCACTCGGCGTAAGACAACTGCGTAGGGTGCCACGATCTCAGAGCGCGACACGCGGCCCTGTTCTTCCGAAGGGGAGCGGCGCACTTGTCAGACAGGCAGATGGACAACCTTACCGGGGGTCGAGGCTTGCCCCTGATCGGTGATAGAATGTGGTGAAGCAGGTTCGAATCATCACCGTCCGTGACCCGGTAGCGGCGTGGCTGCGGTGGCGGTGAACGATGTCACACTCTAGGAGGGCTCAGATGCGGCTAAGAATCTGGTGGCCTGTGGGATTGCTGGTGATGTTCTCGTTGTCGTGCTCGCTGTTGGGCGGCGCTGGGTCCTCTGAAGGGACGGATGGGCCAGTTACGCCTACGCCCGTGGTCGCGGATGCTGTGGAAGAGGACGAGATTGCCCCGGTTGAGGAGGACGAGACGGAGGCGCCCGAGGATGCTTTGTCCTTGGATGAGGACTCGTTGGACCAGCTCAGCAGCTATCGGGCGAAGATGGCATGGAGTGTCGAGAAGGAAGATGGCAGTGTCGAGTCGTTCTCGACCGAGCAGGCCGCGACCCGTGAGCCGGCGGCTAAGCACACGACCATGGTGTCCAATGGCGAGACCGTGGAGATGATCCAGATCGGTGGCGACACGTGGATGCGTTTTGGTGACGAGTGGATGCGGTCCAGCTCAGACGACGCCACCGTGGGCGACTTCGGCGACGCGCTGCAGACAAGTGATGGTTGGGTTGCCGGTCTGGATGACGACGAGTACGACTACCTTGGCAAGGAGACCATCAATGGTGTTCAGACTCGGCACTACCGTGCGGAGCGCTCTGACCAATGGGGGATGTTCTTTGGGATGCTGGGAGCGGACGGAGAGGCCGAGAGCGGTGTCGCCGACGTATGGATTGCTGACGAATCCGATCTTCCTCGCTTTGTCGTACGGTCCACGATAGAGGTCCAGGGCGAGATCGATGGGCTTCCGGCGACGATGACCCTGAGCCAGGACGTGAGCGATATCAATGAGCCCTTCGTCATCGCCCCGCCTGAGGATGTGGCATTGGGCGGGCTTCCCGAGGGGGTGCCGATGTACCCCGATGCTACGGATGTCACGCAGTTCGGTACGATGACGACGTTTACCGTTGCCGACGACGTGGACACGGTGAACACGTTTTACCAGGATGCTCTAGAGGCGGCGGGCTGGGCGTTGGATGGTGAGCCAACCGTGACCGAGGATACGGCTATGAGCTCATGGTCCAAGGACGAGCAGACGCTGAACCTGATGATCTCGTCGAGCGATGGCGGAGCGACCACGAGCGTTGTCGTGATTCTGGAGGACGGCGAATAGATCCGACCGCGGAGACGCCCTTGGGAATCCAGTGGACGCAGCGCGTCTGAGACAGCTTGCTGTGGAGGCTGGGCTGGACCTGGTTGGGGCCGTTCCGGTCCGGCCCAGCCCCACGTGGGACGCATACGTGCACTGGGTCGACGCGGGTTATGCCGGCGGCATGGCGTATCTCACGCGCGCCGATGCTGTCGCCAGGCGCAGCGATCCGCGGCTGGTTCTGCCCCAAGCCCGAACTGTGCTGGTGTGTGGGGTGTCGTATGCGGGACCCGCGGTGCCATCTCTACCGCCGTTGGGCGGACGCGTGGCGCGCTATGCATGGGGCCCCGACTACCACGATTGGCTCTTGGCAAGACTGGAGCGACTCGTGCAGTTGCTCGAGGGGGCGCTCCACGTGTCCGTGGTCTCCAGATGCTTCGTCGACACCGGACCCGTCCTGGAACGAGCGTGGGCTTGCGCCGCCGGCCTGGGCTGGGTGGGCAAGCATGGGTGTCTCATCCATCCGGGACTGGGCTCCTTTGTCCTCCTGGGCGTGGCTCTGCTCGACGTCGACCTGCCTGAGACCGCTCCTGGGTCACTGCCTTCGTGCGGCACGTGTACGGCCTGCATAGATGCGTGCCCGACAGGGGCTCTGGTGGCGCCGGGCGTGCTGGATGCGCGACGGTGTCTGTCCTATCTCACGATTGAGAATCGCGGCGCCATCCCCGAACCTGTTCGGGCGGCGGTCGGCGGTCGAGCGTTCGGCTGTGATACGTGCCAGGACGTCTGCCCGTGGAACCGGAAACCCATGAAAGGCGCAAGCACCGATTCCGTCCCGGAGACGGCAGTGCTGTTCCTGCCTGATCTCCTGACGATGGACGCTGACACCTACGCGCGGCGGTTCCGTCGGAGCCCGATCTGGCGGGCGACACTCGAGGGGCTGGCGCGCAACGCAGCTGTCGTGCTGGGCAACACCGACGATCCTGCAGCGCATCCCTATCTGGTCGCTGCAGCGACAGGGCACCCGAGCCCCTTGGTGCGCGAGCACGCAGCAGACGCCATCCAGAGGCTGGCGAGGCGGAGCTAGCCTGCACCGAGCGGCAGGCTGGCGCTTCA
>JALOOJ010000307.1 GCA_025454475.1 Anaerolineae bacterium | reverse complement strand
CGTCCGCGACTTCCGCAACTACTCCCAGGTCGTGGGTGATGAACAGCACAGCCATACCATACTCCCGCTGCAACGCCAGCATCAGATCGATGATCTGGGCCTGCGTGGTGACATCCAACGCTGTCGTCGGCTCATCGGCGATCAGCATCGTCGGATTGCAGGAAAGCGCCATCGCAATCATGGCCCGCTGCCGCATCCCGCCGCTCAGCCTAAACGGATACTCATCCACCAGGCGATCAGGCTTGGGTATGCCGACCTGATCGAGCAGATCAATAGTCCGCTGCCGGGCCACCTCCCTGGAATCCGGCGTATGCAGAAGAATGTTCTCCATAATCTGGTTGCCCACCGTGTACATCGGGCTCAGCGACGTCATCGGCTCCTGGAAGATCATTGAGATCTCCCGGCCACGGATCTGCCGTATCTCGGTTCCCTTGGGATCCATGCCGGCGATATCGATTGCCTCGCCATCGGTCTGGTCCGCCCCGTCCGGCCGGAACAGTATCTGACCGGAGACAATCCGGCCCGGCGGCTGCACGATCCCCAGGAAGGCCCGGCTCGCAACGCTCTTTCCGCACCCGCTCTCCCCTACGAGGCACAGTGTCTTGCTACTGTGAATCGCAAGATCCACACCATCCACGGCCTTCACCACGCCCTCATCCGTGAAAAAGTGGACCTTGAGGTCCCGCGCTTCCAGCAGAATTCGGTTTTCAGCCATTGGACACCCTCTATCAGTATGGGTCGGCCGCGTCGCGCAGGCCGTCGCCGAGGAAGTTGAGCGTTAGCACGATCAGGAAGACGGCTCCACCGGGCGCCAATAGCCACGGGTAGCGCGCTATCACAGCGACCTTCTGCGTATCCTGAAGCATCACGCCCCAGCTTACCACAGGCGGTCGGAGCCCCAGGCCAAGGAAGCTGAGCGCCGTCTCACCCAGGATCAGGCCGGGGATCCACAATGTGATCGAGGCGATGATGTGGCTAAGGAAGGAGGGCAACATATGCCTCAGAATCAGCCGCGTACGGCTGCAGCCGTCGAGCATCGCGGCCATCACGAAATCTTCCTCACGGAGAGCGAGGAACTTGCTCCGCACGACCCTCGCCATCCCCGTCCAACTGATCAGCGACAGGATGATCGAGATCATGAAATAGACGCGCAGCGCAGGCCAATCGATGGGGACGACAGCAGCCAGCGCCAGCCATACCGGCAACGTGGGGATCGACATCAGAATCTCGATGACCCGCTGAATGATGTTATCCAGCGCGCCCCCCACCAGGCCGGAGACCCCGCCGAGGAGGATGCCCAGGGATAGGCTGATCGCCATGCCGACGAGCCCCACGGTCAGTGAGATACGACTGCTATAGATAAGGCGCCCCAAGACGTCACGACCGATCATGCGGCGTATCCGGAGCCTCCATCGCCGGCATTCTTGGCGCCAAACAGATGCAGATCTGCGGATATCAGACCCCACAGCTTGTAGGGAGCACCGCGAACGAAGAGACCCACAGGAACCGTGACCCCCGGATCGATCGCCCACGTCTTGCGCTGCGATATCGGGTCGCGCTCGTATGTATACCCGGTGACGTGGGGATACCACCGGCCGTCGAGGAATAGGTTGAGAGGTTGTGGCGGCGCGGTTGCGTAGATGTCAAGGTAATTCGTGGGCACTGTGGGGGATACGAACTCGCAGAAGAGTGCCACAATGTAGAACAGGATCACAATGGCGCCGCTGATCAGCGCTAACTTGTGCTTGCGGAACTTCCACCACATGAGTTGCCACTGCGAGGCGACCTCGAGCTTGAGGGATTCCTCTGAAGTCGCCGGTAAATCCGGTACCAGACCCATCGCGTTTTCCATAGCTAGACCTCTACTGCTGCAGTCGGATTCGTGGATCGACCCACGCCAACAGCAGGTCCGATATAAAAGTGCCGATCACCGTGAGCGTGCTCAACATCAGGATAAAGCCGGCTGCCACATACTGGTCCTGTTGGATCAGCGCTCGGTATAGGATGGGCCCAGACGTGGGCAGATTGAGCACCATCGAGACGATCGTCTCGCCCGAGACCAGACTGGGCAACATCCAACCCAGCGTGCTGACAAAGGGGTTGAGCGCGTGGCGCAGCGGGTACTTGACCAACAGCCTGGTCTCACCCAGTCCTTTCGCACGCGCCGTCTCTACATAGGGCTTCTTGAGCTCATCGAGCAGGTTAGCACGCATCGTGCGAATCAGTCCGGCCGTGCTGCCGATACCGATGATGATCATCGGCACCCAAATGTGCTTTAGCAGGTCAACTGCCTTGCCCCAAGACCACGGGGCAGAGGCAAATTCCGGCGAGAAAAGCCCCAGGACCGCTTGCCCCATGTATTTGTAGGTCAGGAAGAGAACGATCAGGGCAAGCAGGAAGTTGGGTATCGCCATCCCGAAGAAGCCCATGAAGGAGGCGACATAGTCAACCGCGCTGTATTGGCGCACCGCCGAGTAGAAACCGATGGGCAGAGCCACGATCCAGACAAACATCGTTGACATGAAAGAGAGCGCGAATGACATCGGCAGACGTTCCGTGATCATCTCGACGGCATCGCGCTTGTAGTAGAACGAGTAGCCGAACTGCCCCTTGGTAAGGATGTTCTTCATCCACTTGAAGTACTGCACGATGAAGGGATCGTCCATACCGTAGACCTCGCGCATGCGCTGCTCCCACTCCGGCGAGACCTCGCCGGCCTGCGCCCGCAGGTCATTGACCAGATCTGTGACATAGTCGCCTGGTGGCAGCTGGATGACCGCGAAGGATATCAGCGAGATCACCCATACCGTGAATAGGGCGTACGCAGAGCGGCGTAACAGGTATTTCGACATAGCTGGATCACTCCTGATCTGGGTTCAAAGCCGGACGCTCAAGGCCGAAGGGCCCCGCACCGTCCCGTGGGCTTTCGGCCACAAGCATACAGCTTCGAGCGAACCTCACAGCCCCACGCCCGGCTGCCCGGCGCAATAGCCCTAACCGCTGAGCCACCATTGGCCCCCTGCCTCAGGATTCCGTCTGGTAGCCGGGGAGACGCCCCGGTTACCAGACGGATGATTCACGGACTCCTGGGCTGAGTGACTACTGCATCTTCAGATACCACTGTTCCGGACGAAGGATCTTGTCAAAGCCCCAAGTCCATAGATGGAGCCAGGTCTCCGGGATGTTTCCCAACCGAGCGTTGATCGGGTAGATGGTCGTTCCTGCCCGGCAGATGCCGATGGTGTAGAAGTTGTCGGCGGAAGTCTGCATCACCTTCTTCATAGCCGCAATCTGGCCCTCGCGGGTCGGCTGGCGCGTGGCCTCCAGGTACTCCTCACGGGCGTCTATCACCCACTGCGGCGGCTCCTCGGCAAACTCATTGTCGGGATTTTGCAGGTACAACGTCCATGCGTTGCCGAACTTACCCCAGTGCTCGCCAGGGATGTGCCAGCGCGGATCCAGGATAGCGGTCATACCGGAACCGCCCTCAGCGCCGTGGAACATGAACATCTCGACATCGTTGTTTGTGCGGTTCTCGTCGTCGACCGCACCCGCGACCGAGTTGAGCAGCACCTCAACACCGGCTTTCTTCCAATGCTCAACTAGCAGCTCGGCTGTTGCGACCCAATGCTGGCCCTCATTGTCGTTGTTCCTGACGCTGAAGATGGGGTTGAAGCGCTTGCCGTCCGACTGCAGGCGATAGCCCTCGGCGTCCTTATTGGGCAGCACCTTGTCGAGGTACTCGTTTGCCAAATCGAGGTCGAACTCGATGTACTGGTTACAGAGCTGCTCATTGTAAAACGGCGAGCTCTCATACGGGCACACCTGCACGGGCTCGCCCTCACCCTTGAAGATCACCTCGATGATCTCAGCGCGGTTGATCGCGTGGGACATCCCGATACGGAAGTCCTTGTTGCTGAAGATCTCGCGCTTGATCGGGTCCTTGGTGGTCATGTTGAAGTGAATCGACTGCGTGTTGCCCTGGTCATACTGCGGCAGACGGATCTCGATCGGCTTGCCCGCGTCCAGAGCATCGAAGTAGAGCTCGCGATTGGCGTTCCCAGCATCCTTGATAAAGTCGATGTCGCCGTTCATCATCGCGAAGGTGCGGGCTTCATCTTCCTGGAACTGGGTCGCGACGACCTTGTCGATATAGGGCAACTGGTTGCCCGCTGTATCGACCTTCCAGTAGTAGGGGTTGCGCTCCATCAGGACTGTCGTGCCGGCGCCAAGCGGCTGGGTGACGATCCAGGGGCCCAGCGAGGGCATTTCCGGGTACAGGAAGAAGTACGATGGGTCGCCCCAGGTGCCGGGAGCCCGCAACAGGAACAGCGCCGCCCAGTCCTCCGCCTGATCCTCTGCCGCAACCAGATCGCCGACGTTGGGGTTGTAATCCACGTGGAACTGCTTCAGATACTCGAAGGGATACTGGGCGAAGTAGCGACCGGCCCACGGCGCAAGGACCATCATGAAGGTACCGTAGGGCTGGGGCCAGATCCATTTGACGGTGTAGTCATCGATTTTCTCAACGGCGAAACCCTCCGCCTGAGTCGCAGGTATCCAGTCAGCGCCGGGACCGTTGGGGAAGAGCTCCGCGTTCTTGAGCACATCGTTGACGAGGAACGTGATCTCATTGGCCGTATACGGATCCCCATTCGACCACTTCAGGCCCTTGCGCAGGTGCCAGATGTACTCAGTCGCCGTGTCATTGACTTCCCAGGACTCGATAATGCTCGGTTCGAAGTCGCTGGAGTGGGCAGGCGCTCATCGACCGGCGGCAGTTCGCCCGCAGCAACCTTCGCTGCCAGCATAGGCGATTCCTGGAACTTGGAGGGGACTTCGACCGGCGCCTCTTCCTCTTCTTCCTCGACGACGGGCGCCTCCTCTTCCTCTTCCTCAACGACGGGGGCCACTTCCTCTGTTGCAGGGACGCTGGTCGCGCAGGCGCTCAACAGGATTCCCATCAACAGCAGGATGTTCAACCACTTCAGCTTACGCATGTCTGACTCCTCCTATAGACAGAATGGATTGGGTTACTCAAAGGCCTGGGGTCCAATGGCGTCAATATCGGCTCCGTCTGACCTCCTTTCCAGATGACCATCGATGGGGTCAAAGGACCTTTCTGCATGGTCCTGATCTCTGACAACACCGACAGAGCGCCGCTCCACCAACTGTGTGGCCAGGGTGATACTCACCCTGGGCTGCTGGGGCTCTGCAGCACGGTGGAGAAGCTGCCGAACAGCGAGGGCCCCCATCCACGTCTTGTGCACATGGACTGTGGTCAGAGCGGGGGTCACCACGGCAGCAAGATCGATATTGTCGAAGCCGATGATCGACAGCTGTCCAGGTACGGCAATCCCCATGTCGCGCGCGGCGCTGAGCGCCCCAATCGCGACCAAGTCAGCGGCTGCGAAGACGGCGGTGACCTCGGGCGCACGCGCCAGCAGGCGCTTCAGAGACTCATAGCCGGACACCTGGGTGAGCTCTGAATCTTCAATGTACGTCTCGGCCAATCCGCGGGTTCGCATGAGTCGACAGAAGCTTGCACGACGTTCCAAGAGGCCCGGCGAAGATGCCGGATTCGTTCCGATCAGACCAATCCGCCGGTGCCCGAACTTCAGAAGGTGCTCGACCGCGATGCACGTTCCCCGGTCGTTATCGATCAGGACTGCGTCGTAGGGCATATCAGGGGCATAGGCGTCAACGAGCACGAGCGGGATATCCAACCGACGCTTCAGAGTACCCACGGTGTCCTTAATGAAGGCACCCGCAAGCAGCAACCCGTCGATGCGCTCCTCGCTCAACATGGCCGGCCAGGACACCGGGCGGTTCGAGCTGTCGACTTCGACGTTGGCGTACATCAGGCTGAGGTTCTGCCGACGACACTCACTCTCGACGCCGGCCTGGACGTGAGAGTAGAAGGCGTTGATGGCAGGGGGATAGCCATAGTCATGCTTCGTTAGCAGGCCGACCACCTCGATTCCGGCTGTTACCAGCTCGAGCTCAGGTTTGGTGGGATAGCCTAGCGTCTTCGCTGCATCGATGACACGTACCCGCGTCTCAGGGGCTACGTTCGGACGGTTGTTGAGTGCCTGTGATGCGGTCCCGATTGATACGCGGGCCAAGTCCGCTACATCCTGTAGGCGAACCCCATTCGGCCTTTCTATGGCGGATGGACGCGCCGCACGAGTTCGTGAGAAGACGAGGGGAACGAGAGCAGGACCCTCTCCCCGTCACATCGCGGGGAGCACCAACGTGGGGCACCAGTCGGCTATCGTGGCGTCCCGAAATCTGCGATGAAGTAGTAGCCGAATCCGTTCCCGGGCACGACCGCTACCCCTATCTCGGTCAGGGCTTCGTTCAGGATCGTCCGGCGATGCGGGTCGTTGGGCGGAATCTCGTCCATCCACATCGCGACGGCCCGTTCCGCCGAACCATACCATGCCCAGCACTCCGACCAACGCACGGGATCGTAGCCCTCGCGGATGATGCGCTGCTTGTAAGTAGAGCCATCCGAGCCCGTATGGCTGCACCAGCCCCTCGCGAAGCAGTCGTCAGCGTGGCGCTGCGCAGCACGTGCCAGTGTGTCGCTCCAAGCCAGGGGCGGCAAGCCATAGGCCGCACGTTGCGCATTGACCAGCCGGAATACCTCGGCCGACAGCCCGACGACATCCGCAGGCAGTGCCGCGGGTAGGGGCGCCTCTGTCGACGGCACTGCGGTGAGTGTCGCATCTGCCGCTTGCTCCGCCGTCTCGGATTCCGCCAGCACGGCAATCTCCGGTTCCGGCGCCGTCGTTGGCGCAGGCGTCGAAGCCTTGGCGAGCACATCCTGGGGGCCTCGCAGCGGCAGGACCAGCACCTGCCCGATGGCGAGGCGATCTGCGTCCAAACCGCTGTTGGCGGCCAGCAGCTCGACCAGGCTCAGCCCATTGAGAGCGGCAATCTCGCCCAGCGTCTCCCCGGCTTCCACCTGATGCACCACCCAGAAAGACGAAGCCCCAGCCCATCCCTCCCCTACCGGGATCTCCAGGATCTGATCCACGCGGATCAGAGTCGTCGTGCCTAGGTCGTTCACCAACTGCAGCGCAGCCATCGGTACGTCGAACGCCATCGCGATGCCCAGCAGTGTGTCACCCGCTTGCACCGTGTACAACGTTGCGGCCTCGGCTTCAGGCGTAGGTGCTTCAGGCAGGGCTACCTCAGCGCCGTGCGCTAGCGCCGCTACGTTCAGAGGTCCCTCAGCTACAGCCGATGTCGGTGTGGGTGGAACGGGTAACGTCGTGGTAGGGAGCGGCGTCGACATAGCGACAGGCTGGGCCGGTATCGTCGCAGTGGTTCCTGCATTCAGAGGCGGGATCGCGGGGAGTTCCGAAGGCAACGCCTTGGACGAACATCCCGCCCCCAAGATGAGGAGCGCACCCAGGAGTACGACGGCGACGCACCGCCATCGCCGCATAGGCAGCACTGCGTCTGCCCCGCCCACGGGAACCCTTCGAGCTAAGCACCGAGATTGCATCGTGTCCATAGCCTCACTATACCTGAGGCTCGCCCGACGGCAACGTCCAGGGGTTGCCTTGCCTGACGCTCCCCTTACAATACCCTTATGATCAGAAAACACGTCGTCGCCTACACGGATGGAAGTGCTCTCGGCAACCCAGGTCCGGGCGGATACGCCGCGATCCTCCGGAACGGAGAGCACGAGAAGGAGCTATCGGGAGGGTTCCGAAATACCACGAACAACCGAATGGAGATCATAGCTGCGATCGAGGCCCTGAGAGCGCTCAAGGAGCCCTGCCGCGTCACGCTCTATACCGATTCGCAGTACCTCGCCAACGCGATCACAAAGGGGTGGGCGGAACGGTGGCAGCGAAATGGCTGGATGCGCAACAAGTCGGAGCGCGCCCTCAACCCGGATCTGTGGGGTGTTCTGCTGGAGCTATGCCACGTCCACGATGTCGAGTTCTGCTGGACGAGGGGACATGCCGGGGACACGCTCAACGAGCGCTGCGACCGCCTGGCCCGAGAGGCCGCGCTGCGGCCCGACCTGCCACCCGATGCCGGCTATGTCCGCCCCGTCCGCTAGACGCCGGCGGGGA
>JALOOJ010000306.1 GCA_025454475.1 Anaerolineae bacterium | reverse complement strand
GGGTTGCCCGCGCCGCCGATGCGTGTCTATCTGGAAGGAATCCCGTCGCTTGTGGGCAAAACCGTAGCACTCCTGGTGACCGGCGTCATGCCCTTCGCCTGGGGCCGCAGACAGACCCTCGACCAGATGAAGGAGATATGTGAAAGCAGAGGAGCGACGGTCTGTGGGCTAGCAAGTGTATGGTTAGGCCCAGGCCGCGATCGGCGGGCTGACGAGGTCGCTGATCGCGTGAGCCGGCTGTTCTGATAGAGGTGAGGACTGGCACGAGCTTCAGGAACTGGCGATCGCCTACCAGGCCTCCGAGGAGGCCAAGTTCGAGCCACCTTGGCCCACTTCGGACGAGGAAGTCAAGGGCATGGCATCGTGGTTTGCCGGAGGTGACAGCTATCTTGCCGTCTGGCTCAAGGAGGCCGGCAAGCTCATCGGGCTGGTCGCGATCGAGCGCAGGGAGGGACAGGAGCAGCGGCTTCATAACCTCGGCTATGTCTTCCACCCTGGCTACCACGGCTATGGTTACGCCACCGAGGGGTGCAAGGCCGCGATGGCCTATGTCTTCGGCCCACTGGAGGCCGACGGAATCCTCACCGGCACGCATCCGGACAACAAGGCCTCCGTCGCGCTGCTCAATAGGCTCGGGCTGCGGGCGATCGGAGGAGGCGAGTGGACCATCTCAAGGGAGGAATGGCTGGCGTTGTCCCAGACCGTGAGGTAGAAGCTTAGGAGGCGTACATGGGCAACGGAAGATTGAGTGCGTCTTTGGCCCGCCAGTACGAGCGCAGTTGGAGGATGTTCGAGGAGGCCGTGCGTGCCTTCTCAGCCGACGAGTGGCGAATCGCTGACGTCGTCTATCTGACACCCGCCAGGACCGCCTATCACATCGTCGAGACAGCGGAGTTCTATTCGAGTGAGACGCCGGATGGCTTCCCCTGGGCGCACCGTTTCGGTTACGACTGGGAAGCGGATGTAGGTACCAAACGGCTTCCCACTCAAGATGCCATTCTGTCGTACTTGGCGGATGTGCGCCCGAAGGTCGAGGCATGGCTGAACAGTGCGGATCTGTCAGCGTCCGATGCTGCATTCCCTTGGACCGGTGGCAGCCTGCTCGATCGAGCACTTTATCTATTGCGCCATAACCACCACCATGTAGGCGAGATGTGGTCGGAGATCAAGCGCCACGGGCATAGCTTGCCCGACTGGTGGTAACCCGAGAGCCACGGCGTCAGTCGCGAGGGGCCGTACCTTTGAAAGAAAGCATGATGCAGGAGGAGAGGCACAAATGACACAGATCGTGGTACAGGAGATATGGAAGAACTACAGGAACACCTGCGGTCTGATCCGAGACACCATCAACAACTTTGACGACGCACGTTGGCGCAAGGAGTACACCTGGTTCCAGGTCCCCGTACGCGTGGCAAGGCACACTGTGGAGTGTCTCGACTTCTACTTCAGGGAGAAGGGCGCTCCGTGGTCTTGGGAGGTGAGCCGCTTTGGGCGTCCCTACTGGGCAACGCCGAACGATAGGCAGCCTTCACAGGCGGAGTTGCTCACCTATCTTGCCGAGATGGAGGCTCGCATCGAGGGCTACTTCGCAGGGCTCCACGATGAAGCGCTCGGTGAGATCTACGACGTCACTGCCGATCCACCAAGCAGCACGATCGCGCACCTGCTCTATGCGCTGCGCCACACTGTTCACCACACCGGCTCTCTTGTCGCGTTGGCAGACCTTTTGGATGTGCCCTCAGGCGAGTGGGACAAGTGGGCATAGACCGTGTGCCTGGGTACGACGATCTAGAGGGGGCAGCTATGGTCCAGAATATGCTCGTGTCGTACTGTGGACTGTACTGTGATCTGTGCGGCGCTCGAAATGACACTCCGGAGCGGGCGCGCGCGCTCGTCACAACGCTCAAGCAATCGGAGATCGATCACTGGGGGGCGGACATCCCTGACTTCCCCGAGTTCTGGCGCTTTCTGAACAGCCTCACGGAGATCCCAGCCGACAAGTGTTGTCGCAGCGGCCAATGTGGCGCACCGAACTGCGCCATCCGCAACTGTGCGAAGGATCGAGAGGTCGAAGTCTGTGCGTTCTGTGCCGATTTCCCCTGCGACAGGATTCGTGTCTTCGCGCAGAGCGAGCCATTGCTCCTCCACGACGGGGAGCGGATCCGGAAGGTCGGCCTGGAGCAGTGGGTCGCTGAGCAGATCGCGCGCAGAGAGGCTGGATTCGACTATGGCCGCGTGCGCTGTCTGCCGTGCATCGTGCCGACAGAGTAGTTAGCACACGGACTGGGGCGACTCGCCGGACCCACATCACGTCGGCCTTGAGGATGGACCCAAAAGGGGTGAAAGACATGAGGAAACTGGATGGTCTGCACTGGCATGCGCGCTACAACGAGCATATGGGCTGCACAAAGGGCTGCCTCGACTACCTGGGCATCGGTGTTTCTTTTCCGTGGCTATACGGTGGGACAGGGAATGCGTTCGTGCTCAATATGAATGACAGCACCTTCGTTGATGCAGCGCAGGCGTGGGACTTCTCGATGCTCTTCGACCTGGCGCCGAACCTGGGGTACACCGTGGAACGGTTTCTGATTGAGCATAAGGCTGCCCTCGAAATGCCCAAAGATGCGTTCCTTGAGAAGCAGCGTGAGGCGTTTGACTGGGTCCGAGTCAGAATCGATCAGGGCTTGCCCTGCTATGCCTGGGAGCTGACGTACATACCCGCCTACTATGTCATCACCGGCTATGACGATTCAGGCTATACCTACTCGGGGTGGGATTCGGAGCAGTGGGGACTATGCCCCTGGGAAAAGCTTGGTACCTTCGACGTGAAGCAGCTCGCCGTCAACTGCATCCACCCGGCACCACCGTCTTCCGATGCGAAGGTGGTTCGCGATGCGCTGACTACTGTGCTAAATCGGGTCGAGCGCCCTGACGGATGGGCCATCGCCCCCCAGTTTCGCACAGGTCTGCCTGCCTATGAGATGTGGGCGGAGGCGCTCGAGAGCGGGCGCGCCATCCTGGACGGGGAAGCATACCTCAACGTCGTCTGGCGCGAGGCCCGCGAGATGGCGGTTGAGTTTCTTGCAGAGGCCAAGGAACGCCTGCCGGGACGGCGTGATTCGGCGTTTGACGATGCCATCGCGCACTACACCGTCGTACGCGACAGGCTCCGTAGCCTCTCCGAGATGCATCCGGAGCGGCCCGACAAATGGGACTGGCAGACCACGTTTGCCAGCCCCGACGGCGCACAGCTCGTCCGAGAGGCAGCCCAGGCAGAGAGTCAGGCGGTGGCTTGTTTGCGACGAATCGTCAGCTCCCTGTGATGAGGGACACCTGACGCCGGCCACCTGCTGAGCGGACTGACAAACTGCGCCAGGAGCACCCGTACAAGCCGGCAACTAAGGAAACTGAGCAAGACACCTGGGAAAGAAGGACCGGATGGAATACCGCAAGCTGGGTCGGACTGACCTCAAAACATCGGCGCTGGGGTTTGGATGTGGCGCTGTCGGGGGCCTGCTCATCAAGGGGGACCCCAAAGACAGAACACACGGGGTCGCTCGCGCGATCGAGTGCGGTATCACCTACTTCGACACGGCCCGCTCCTATGGCGACGGCAAGTCAGAAGAGAACCTGGGCTTGGCTCTGGAAGAGCTGGGCGCCGATGTGCTGATCGGAACGAAGGTCAACCTACGAGCCGAGGAAATGGATGACATCGAGCACACCGTCATCAGTTCGATCGAGGGCAGTCTGAAGCGGCTGAGGCGAGAGTC
>JALOOJ010000305.1 GCA_025454475.1 Anaerolineae bacterium | reverse complement strand
CGCCCCAGACATCGACGAACAGGAAGGGTGGTTGGTGAAGACGACAGCGGCCGGTCCCAACGTGGCCTGCCAGACATGCTCGCGGTCGCCCGGCTGCCCGGGATGATAATCCTGCACCGAGCTCAGCATCGCGTCAGGCGTGCGGTACGTCACGGTATCAGATCGGTCGCGATGTCCTGGATGAGGAGCGGGAAGCCATAGTCATTGGCGCAGGCCAGGCTGACATACCCGATCGTCTGGCTGTTGAACGCCCCCATCCCCCACATCAGCCGGCTGATCCCCGACGTGGGAGCCAGCATACCATGGAGCAGCTCCGGCACCTCCGCTGCACCGTGGGTCGAGCCGAACACTCCCTTCAGGGAGTTCAGGGCCAGGCTGTACAGCGTCTTGTCAAGCAGCGCCGTGGCCATCTCGAATACCTCGTCGCCATTGGCAAGCTCAACCAGGTGGATCAACGCTGCGACCACCTCGGCCACAGTGTTCCCGGAGCTCCACGCGGCGAATCCACCCGCCGCCCGTTGACGCAGCCAACCCATCGCCAGTCGCTCACCCCGCTCGCGATGCCACGTCCCGGTCTGGCCCGACGCCGTGAACCCTCTATCTGGATAACGTTGCCCCGCGAGGATCTCGCACACGCACAGCAGCAACTCATCTGACTCAGTCCCACGCAAGCAGT
The DNA here is from genome assembly GCA_025454475.1 of Anaerolineae bacterium. GTDB lineage: Bacteria > Chloroflexota > Anaerolineae > B4-G1 > SLSP01 > PWVB01. The sequence continues at coordinate 3,017 of JALOOJ010000305.1, read as the reverse complement.
CACTAGCGCTTGCAGGCTGTAGATGCTCATACCGGTAGCTGAGAACTGCGTCCTCCAATGGAGCCCTCACCGCCTCAGGAAAGGAAGGATCAGCGCTGAAGCGCGCCTGGATCCCCAGCAACGCCAGAAGCTCGCGAACACTGCCCGTCTTATTCGCCGAGACTCGCTCGATCGCCCTCAGAATCACGGGTTGCTCGACCACCGTCCACCAACTGACCGCCATCTTGGCCATCTCGGCCCAAACGTCGTCCGGGTAGCGCGCCGCTTGCTTGAGCGCCTCGGATCGACGCTCGACCAGCTCTCCATACGCCGCGTCCGAGTATTTGTTGTTGTCCAGCCCCCAGAACGGCAAGGCGCGCATCAGCCACATGAACTCCTCGGCATACTCCTCACCGGTCGGCGTGAGGACCGCGTTATAGAACCCTTCGGGGTAACTGAACGCCTGGCCCAGCGTCGCTTCTTCGGCTTTCTCCGGTCGGGCACCAATCTCAGCTTCAGCGAACGTACGCCCGCCGGGAGCCTGCAACCCCAGTGCGAAACCCCTGGCCCAGCGTCCAATCACCGGGCCAAACTCAACAGAGATCCGATCGTATCGCTCATAGACGGTCTGGGTCAGATGCGCAGCGTCGAAAGTGCGCTCCAGCTCCCGACGTCGCTTGAGCGGCGTGATGGTTGTCGGAATCACAATCCCGGCGCCTCGTGGTGCGGTAGAGGCCCCGCGGGGCCGCGTCGATGCCATACGCAGAGCGACGGCGAGCGTGCACGCGCCGTCGCCGACCCGTTCAAACCGGATCAGGATCGAGTTCCGGCCCGCATCGAGCGACACGGCGAATGAGAGGGTCTCGGCTTGAGGCTGGGTGACATCGTGATGAAGCACGCGCCGATCATTGAGCCACACATCTGCCGGGCCGAATGTGGTGAGCGATAGCACTACGTCCTGTGCGGTAGGAATCTCCACCTGTGTGAAGGCCCACGCCCGCAGCAACTGACGGGTCGGGGACACCTCACTCAGATCGACGAAGTGATCTTCCTCGGTGCGCAGGTACGACCAGGTCCCCTCAAAGTCACCGATCTTGACCCTGTGAACAAGAAAGCGCGACCATTCAGCCGGCGCCTCGCTGAGGCCCGTCTCCGTCACATCAGGCGTTGTTGAGGCAAGCCCTTTCCTGCCGCCGGCATCATCACTATCAGAATCGGGCACCGGAATGCGTTGCGGACCAGCGACAAGCCAGTTGTGGATATAGCCATCGGCAAGTTCGTAGCGGAGATAAGAGAGTTCCATCAGTGAATCACTCCTTGTTGACCATCTCACCCGGCGTCGGGTCGTCTTCACGAGCACCAGTCTGGCGCAGCGCTGTGCACCATACCACCGAATCGACTGCGAGGCAACCACGCACTTGCACGTTGGTAGTCCCAATCCATACTGGGGACTCTGCCGCAGGCCGGCTCAACCCATCGAGCTCTGGAGGTAGTTCCATGAAGCATGCCATTCCCAGCACGACCCGCGACCTGTCGCTCATCGAGGTCGTCGCTCGGCTGAGTGCGAATCCCCGCGTGAAGGGCGTCCTCCAGATCGGGTCGCTTGCCGAGGACACCCTCACAAGCGCCAGCGACTACGACTTGGTGATCATACACCAACTCGATAGCGATCCCTTGCCGCCCTGGTACGTCGGTATCACACAGATCGACCGCCGGCTCACCGACCTGATCTTCGTCGCCGCAACGGAAGTCGCGCGACTGATATCACTCGTAACGCCGGTGGCTCCGAGCGACGCGCTGGCCCCGATCATCCGCTGGGTCCAGCACGGGACCATCGCCCACGACCGCACCGGTCTGCTGCAGAGGGCGAAGCAGCACCTCGCGGCGCGGTGCTGGGTCGAACCGATCGATAGCGAGGCGGCCCATGCTACATGGTTCTCGGTTAACTACAATCTCGCCCAGACCAGGCGCATGATCGAGGCCGACGATCCATTGTACCAAGCCACCGCCGAGATCCGTATGGTGGTCTACGGCTATGCAGACGTATGGCACGGGTACTTCACGCTCCGCAAGCTGCCCTGGCAGGGCGACAAGGCCGCCGTTACCTATCTCGCGGAGCACGACACGGCGTTTCTCGACGCCTACCGGCAGTTCCTTGCGGAGACCTCGGCTGGCGCCAGGCTGCTGGCCTACCAACGCGCCGCAGCGATCGCCACGTCGGTCTGGGGTGGCCTCTGGCCCCCGGATACCACGGCGATGAATATCAAGGGCGCGCTGGCGACCTGGCAGACGCTCCTCGAGCCGGAGGGCTAACCGCAATGATGCGACAGAAAACGGATCTGCGAGTTCACCACGACACCTCCCGGGACACGCGCAAGAGGCTTATTATGGCGGTCTTCCTGTGCATCGCGCTGGCCCGACTCTTGTTCTACTCCGTGCAGTTCGCCAGGCTTAGCCTCCAGATGGACTTCGCCGCTTATTACATTGCCGGTCAGGCGGTCGATCGCGGCCTGACGCCCTATGTCAACGCCGTCGATCAGGACCCGCCGCTCTGGGACGGCGTCGCGCGCTTCACCCACAGCCGCTTTCTGTATCCCCCCCTGGCTGCCTATTTGTTCATCCCACTCTCCCGGTTGCCTTACCTGGCAGCCAAGTCCCTGTGGACGCTGCTGGGCTTGGTCTGCACAGGAGCAAGTCTCGCGATCTCGGCGTGGGTGATCGGGTTCCGCCGGCTGACGCGGTCCGCGTGGGTGGGCATTGGCATAGGCGTGGCGTTCTTCCACCCATTGCTGACCCATCTCGAGCGTGGCCAGATCGACAGTCTGACATTGGTGCTGCTTGTGCTGAGCATCGCCTTGATGCTGAAACGTGGCAAGGCTCGCCGATGGTGGCCTACCTCGAGCGACATAGGGGCAGGGCTACTCCTTTCCGTGGCGACGCTGCTGAAACTGCACGTGGGCCTGATCCTCCCCTTCCTCGTCGTACGCCGGCGCTGGGCCACCACTGTGGCCTACGGCGCAGGCCTTGGGCTCATCGCC
>JALOOJ010000304.1 GCA_025454475.1 Anaerolineae bacterium | reverse complement strand
CAAGCCCCGACACCTCCGGCAACCGATTAGGCGATGCGAGCTCGTCGAGGAGCGTCAGGCCGGACACGTAGCGAAGGGCCTGCACAAGGTAGACGCGCTCATCCTGTCCGAACTTAGGTGGCGCACCTGAAAGCTCGCGGACAACGTTGTCCGACCAGAGAAGGACGTGCACTGGACCCAGCCGCGCGGCCTCCTGTAGCAGACGCACCTGCCGCGACCGCAGGTTATCGAAACTCCCGGTTACGACAACAGCACCTTCGGCCTCATGTGATGACATGCCCTTACTCCCACGGGTGCAGGATGATCTTCGCGTTCTGCTGAGAAGCGGACAGCTCGAACGCCTGCTGGATCTGTGACATCGGGAACGTGTGACTGATCAGCCTCGAAACGACGGTCGATCGCTGGATGACCTGCATGATCTTTGGGTAGAGGGAAAGGTTGTAGTGCCACGATCCACGCAGCGTCAACCCTTGCGGATCATGTCCGGACTCACCCGGATGGTGAGTGGATCATCGCACTCGCCGACGAACGTCACCTCCCCCTTGCGTCGCGTCGCGTCGATGCATAGGCGCTGAGCGGCCGGCACCCCGGCGCATTCAACCGCCTTGTCCACGCACCGACCCTCAGTCATCTCAAGAATCGCGGCCAGCGTGCTGGGGTCACCCGGATCCAACACCGCAGCCGCGCCTAGCATTCTGGCGAAGTCCACCCGGTATGGGAGCGACTCGACCACGATCGCTTCGCTCCGCGGTGCACCGCGTTCACGACGGCGCCCAATCCGACCGGCCCCGCGCCGGTGATGAGCACCGTGTCGAAGGCATTCACGCTCATCGCCTCATGCGCCCCGAACGAAGGCCCGAGAGCACAGAGCGATAGCGGTGCCAGGTCGTATGTCATCCCACACCACACGGGTACTGGGGCATCACAACAACCCGATCGCCCACCTCAACTCGTCCTGGTTGGGCGACGGCAACGACCTCTCCGACGGCCTCGTGGCCGAGGTAAGCGGACTGACGTCCGGATATGTACATCTTGTGCTCAGTGCACATCGGCGTAGCATGGATCTTGACCAGCGCCCAGTTCTCGCGGGGCTCCGGCTCTGGAACTTCGACGGTGTCTGCACGCCGCAGACCTGTGATCACGGCTTTCTTCACGGAGGTGCTCTCTTTCACCGCTACAGCCCGGTATCAGTCACTTGATACTCCGGATGGCGTAAGGTGTCAACCCTATTGGCCGTGCCGGCTTTGACACGTGGAGAGCCCACTCCTATGATCACGCTGCGAGACCGGCGTCAGAACGGCGCCAGTACGGGAGGCTGTTGCCTAACGTCCAGCTGGTACCCACCTCAGCCGCAGAGGAGGCAAAGCATTGTCCCAGTGTCAAGATTGGCGTGACATCAGCAACGGCCTCGTAATCCCGACGGAGACGTACAGCGACCAACCCTACATCGTGAGAACCGACGACGGTGCGTGGCTGTGCGCCGTGACCACCGGAACCGGCCACGAGGGGCAGGGCGGGCAGCACGTCATCGCGATCCGCAGCAGCGATCAGGGCCGCACATGGTCAGCGCCCGTCGATGTCGAGCCCGCAGCCGGCCCCGAGGCCTCCTACGCTGTACTGCTCAAGGTTCCCCGGGGCCACCCCACCGCGGGGCGGGTATTCGCCTTCTACAACCACAATACCGACAACGTGCGTGAGGTCGTCGCCGACCGGTCTGCTTACCCTGACGGCTTCTGTCGGCGCGTCGACTCTCTCGGCCACTTCGTGTTCAGGATCTCGGACGATGGCGGCAAGTCATGGTCCGACAGGCGCTACGACGTCCCGGTACGGTTGATGGAGGTCGACCGCCAGAATCCCTATGGCGGTGAGCTCAGGTTCTTCTGGAACGTCGGCAAGCCCTTCATCCACTCAGGGCATGCCTATGTCTCGCTGCACAAAGTGGGCGGCTTCGGGGAAGGGTTCTTCACCCGCTCCGAGGGTGTCCTGCTCCGGAGCTCCAACCTACTCGCCGCTGTGGACCCAGAGTCGATCGAATGGGACACGTTTCCCGAGGGCGATGTGGGCCTCCGCACGCCCCCTGGCGGAGGTCCCATCGCCGAGGAGCAGAGCTACGTCGTCCTGAGCGACGGAAGCCTCTACACCGTCTACCGCACCATCGATGGGCACCCGGCAGAGGCATACAGCCGCGACGACGGTCGCAACTGGACCGCGCCGCGCTACAAAGCCTATGCAGATGGTCGCCTGATGAAACATCCGCGCGCCGCCAACTTCGTCTGGCGGTGTGACAACGGCAAGTACCTGTACTGGTTCCACAACCACGGTGGTCGGTTCATCCGCGAGCATCCCCTGCGGCGAACCTACGCCTACGAGGACCGTAACCCCGTCTGGCTCAGCGGCGGGATTGAAGTGGACTCCCCGGACGGCAAGGTCATCGAATGGTCGCAGCCCGAAATCGTCCTCTACGATGATGATCCTTACATCCGCATCAGCTACCCCGACTTGGTCGAGGAAGGTGGTCGCTACTTCCTGACTGAGACCCAGAAAGCCGTCGCTCGGGTCCACGAGATCCCCGCAGCGCTTCTGGAGTCGCTGTGGGAGCAGGGCCAAGGTGCCCGGGTCGCCACGGATAGCCTAATCCTCGAGTTCCCATCAGCACCGGCTGAAGCGATGGAGGCACGGCACCGCAGTACCAACCTACCTTCCCCCCCAAGGGGGGCGGACGTGCAGATGCCACCGCTGCCACCGTTTCTGCAGCGCGACACCCAGAGCCGCGACTTCGGCACCTCTCAACTACGCCAGGGCTTCAGTCTGGACGTCTGGATGCGCCCCACATCCCTGATACCTGGCCAGGTCATCCTGGACAACTGCACGCCGGAGGGCTTGGGCTTCTGTTTGCAGACTGCGTCCGGTGGCCGCGTGGAGATCCTCCTCAATGACGGTCGTACCGAGAACCGTTGGGCGAGCGATCCCGGTCAGCTCGAGGCGGGTCATACTCACCACGTCGTCGTCAGCGTCGATGGTGGGCCCAGGATCATCAGTTTCGTCATCGACGGAATTCTGAACGATGGCGGCGGCTCACGCCAGTTCGGCTGGGGCCGATTCAGCCCAAATCTGCGCGGTGCAGGCGGCAGCGGCATCCTGCGAGTCGGGCCGTCCCTTCTGGGCGAGGTACTCTCTGTACGCCTGTACAACCGCTATCTACTCACCTCGGAGGCCATCGGCAACTATCGCGCGCAGTTGGTGGAAGTGGACCCAGGCACAACCTCGGTTTGACACAGTCAGAATGACGCCCTACACTTGCTAGCCAGACCGACCGATTGAGCGTAGATCGCATGCGCGTTGTGTCCGCTATGGCGCACCAGGATGACGAGATGCAGTGCTTGGGCACACTGCTCAAGTGCCGCGCGCGTGGCGACACGATCGCGTTCGTGACCTGGACCGACGGTATCGCCGCCGCACTCCGAGCCCCCGGCTGTCTTTGTGGTCGCGCCTAACAACTCTGTCATCTATCCGACCATTCACTTTGCCGACATC
>JALOOJ010000127.1 GCA_025454475.1 Anaerolineae bacterium | reverse complement strand
ACCGTCGTCATCGCGTTGAGGATGAACGGCTGCCCGACCGCGATCCCGATCTGCGCGATAAGCACGAGCGTGTAGTCCGGCGCCAGCAGCCCGCGCAGCAGGCCAAAGACGCCCGTGAGCGCGGCGCCGATCCCCACGGCGGCGCGGATTCCATACGTATCGATCGCCCACGAAGCCGGGAGCGAAACCACGAGGTAGACGATCATAAAGCTCATCGACAGGAGCCCGATGCTGAGATCCGAGACCCCATACGTGGCGGCCGCAGTGCTCGTAATCGGCGCGAACGTGATCCACAGGCATTGGTTGGCGATGATGATGCCCATAAACGCCAGGAGCACGATCCAACGATAGCCATAGACCTTGAAGCCTGATTCTTCCACCGGTCACCCCCTTCCGGAAGGGCTGAGGAGAACGAGGGCTACATTGTAGTTCGATTGCATGGCAACCCCAAAGCTGGGGTATGGCGATAGTCGCCCAGACCACGCCGGTTGACATCACAGGGAGCCCCCGTAAGATCCCGTTTGGATCCTCTCCGCCGCGGCGCCGGGCGATCGAAGTGTGGCGCAGCGCGATCGCAGCGTAGCGCCGCGCACAGGCCGATAATGGAGGCTCCCTTATGTTCCTGAGCACCGATGAGATCGCCGCATGCACGCGCTGGCTGCTTGAGAACGCCTCGCCCCCTGTCCGCTATCTCACGCATCGGCACATCCTGGAGACCGACCCCCAATCCGAGTCCATGCGGGCCCTCTGGCGAGCGGTCGAACAGGGAAGCGATGCGAGAGAGATCTTCTCCAGGCAGAACGAGGACGGCACGTGGTTCAGTGGCGGCCCTTGGGGACCGCGCGGCTACCGCCGCGGGGCGGGCCCGGGCTACACCGCTGACCGGCCCAAGTTCGTCACGACCGCCTGGATCCTGCCCTATCTGGGCGAGATGGGGTTCACGGCTGACGATGAGCGGGTCAGGCGCGCCTGCGAGGCGATTCTGGAGGATCACCACTACCGAACCGCGGACCCTGCGCCTCGGAAGGCGGCGCCTCGGAAGGCGGCAACGGGGATGACGAACTGCTGCGGTCTCTTTGCCATCCCTCTGCGCGGTCTGGCCAGCGTAGGCATGGCAGCCGACGAGCGCCTACGGGACGGCTGGGAATGGCTGACGCTGTGCCAACGCCCCGACGGTGGCTGGCTCAACCCAAACCATTTGGCTGACTCGCCCACACCCTCGACGACCCGGGGCCGGTGGCCCTGGGACCGCAGCTGCGCCTGGGGCTCTTTCTACGCCGCACAGGCGCTCTACTTTGCCGAGGATACCCCCTACCATCAGGCCCTGCCCGCCGCCCTCGGGTTCCTGGTCCGGCACCTCGGGCACGCCGACCCGGACCACATCCGGACGTGGGTCTACCACGGCCACAATACCGTCAAAGAGCTGCTGATGGCCAGCGCTACGGGGGTCGCAATGGACACGGCCCCTCTTAAGGCGCTGCTCGACTGGCTGAAGGGCTACTACCGGCCCGACGAGGGTATGTTCCGCACACAAGCCCAGCCCATCTCAAACTTCACTCGGCACATCGCTGCGATCCAGGAGACCTACGAAGCCGAGCGCGGCGCAGATTACTGGAAGACTGTCGCCAAGGCCAGTCCGGAAGACTGTCGCCAAGGCCAGTCCGGGGCTCCTCCGCCACCACCTCTACCACCTGGTCGAGGATGACTGGCTCACCTACACCGCGACGAGAATCGCGCTCAACGTGGTTATTGACAGTACCGCAGCAAGGGCTAGACCTGATCGAGCGTTTCACCGGCAACCGTAGCGCATTCCAGTCGGACCAGTACTTGGAGGATCTCGCGATCTACGAATGCCGCATCAAACCCAACAAAGCGGCAGCTTGCGCTGCACAAGCAACGCAAGCCGCCAAGACGCCACGGGTGAGAACGGTGCTCCAGCAGCGGATCGACGTGACTGATCGGGCGATCGATCTGGTCGTTGCCCTAGGCGGCCACACCTCGCGCCGGCAGGACGTGCAGGGTCACGCCCCGGTCCTGCGGGCCTCCCATTCGCGGCGCAGGAGGCCGAAGGGCGTGGAGTCGATCCACTCGCCCTGCCACAACCGCATCTCACGCAGTCGCCCCTCCGGCACGAAGCCGACCTTTTCCGCCGCGCGGATCATCCGGGGATTGAAGGACCAGGTCTCCAGGCACAGTTTGTGCACGTCAGAGATGGTGAACAGGTAGTCTACCCACAATCGCAGCGCCTCGGTGCCCAGGCCGCGGTTCAGGTAATCGTCTTCACAGATGCCGATGCCCACGTACCAGACGTATGGGTTGTTGTCGAGGCTATAGCGGCTGACGTCGCCGATGGCAATGCCGTCCGGCGTGGTGATGACGGCCCGCCGGTTGAGGTAGGACTCGCTGTCACTGCTGCCGAGTTTCTCCGCGAACCACTCACGGTCCCGTTGCTCCTGGTCCGCGGTTGTCGTGGTCCGGTAGCCACACCAGGGCGCGTTAAAGAAGCGCCATTCGCCGTGTGATATCCAGTAGACATACCGGTCCACGTCGCTCGCCAGGTAGCGGCGCAGCACGACAAGATCACTGCTGACCAGAATAGGTAGATCCATACCAAGCCTCCGCATTCCACTCTGATGGCATCTGTGGAGACAGGCAACACTGCCAGCCGGCGACCGGCGTCGAGGATAGGATTCCGTCGTTTGGGTTGACAGCTCCATTCTAATACCGGATGCACCAGCAGGCCAGGCATTGTCTGAGGGTACCAGGGCGTACACCCTGGGTATTGGCATCACGTAGGCCTTGGTAGATTGGAGTAGCACCCCGTCGGAGATAGCAGCTCGAGCCCGACGCCTACCGCAAGGGGGCCGTCTCTTTGTGGGGATCTCCAGAGCCTCAGCACTAGTTCAGCCACGCCATCGCCCTGGCGGGCACGGAGGTGCCTTTGAGGGAGCTACCCCTCGATGCCGTCGCACCGCTCCTGCGCTGTGAGAGCCCGACCGGCCGGGGCCGGCTGAGCATTTCGGACGGCTATGTGCACCCTCAGCAGCTCCAGACCATGCGCAGGCTCACTCCCGAATCAGCGCAGCTGCTCCGGTCGATCTGGTCCTGACAGCGCCTCACCCCATCGAGCCGCTCTCAGGTTCTACGGCACCTGCGTGTCGTCGTGTTAGTCGTGCACGACCAACACCGACCGGTTCAGCTCGATGTAGTCGTGCGCGGCAAAGGCTACAGCATTCGCCGGGATCTGTCGGACGAAAAGCGTCTCAAGGTCGGCGTTCCGGATGTTGCCGACGGAGATCAACAGGAGCTTGTACGGCCTGTGGCTAAGCAGGAACGAGCTGACGAAATCGGCATCCTTTGTGATGACAATGCGCTGGTCGCGTGCAGAGATCTCGCAGATCTCTGCGTCGGTCGACCGATTCCCGTTGGGCAGATCTAGCGTATGCACCGCGTCGTGGTTGGCCTCACGCAGGCGACGTGCCAGCCGACGCGGTAGCTGGGCATCGACTAGGAAATTCATGCGACCACAGGTTCCATGCGTTTGACCTGGCTTAGCCTTGCCGCGTAAGCCAGGACGGCCAGGAGATCCTCACGCTCCAGATCCTCGTAGTCGGCGAGGATCTCATCAATCGTCATCCCCGCACTCATCAGCTCCAGCATCGTCTCAACGGGATAGCGTAGGCCGCGGATGACGGGCTTGCCGTGACAGATCCCGGGATCGATTTCAATGCGGTCAAGCAGGACACTCATAGCACACCGTCTTTCTCCATCGCGCACACTCCGTCTTCACACGCTATGGCTATGCCGGATTATAGCCGCCACGGACAGAGAGTGGGAGCTAAGGTAGCCACGGCCTCCAGCCCTCGCGCCTACGCCCCCGCCCCATCGAGCCGCGCCATCTGCGCCTCGCTCAGCGTCACCTCGAGCGACCCCAGGTTCTCCGTCATCTGCGCGTCGTCGCTCGCCGCCATCAGGGGGATCACGGGAGGGGCACGACCCCAGGTTCTCCGTCATCTGCGCGTCGTCGCTCGCCGCCATCAGGGGGATCACGGGAGGGGCACTCTGGACCATCCACGCATAGATCACCTGGTTTGCCGTGGCGCCGGTCTCCTCGGAGACCGCGCGCAACACGGCCAAGCGCGCGTCGCTATCGGGCCCGAGGTACTGCGCCTGGAAGGCACGGTCCGCACGCGTGTAGGCGCCGTTGAGCAACGGCGAGTAGGCCAGGAGCGTCACATTCTCGCTCGCGACGTAGTCCAGCAGGTCGTCGTTGGCGCTGATCTGGTCGCCGAAGCTGGCGCCGGGCTTGGGCCGGAGGTAGGTGTGGCGCTGTTGGATACAGACATACTCGGCCCAGCCGTGGGCCCGGCTGATCATGCGGGCCATCTCCAGCCGCCAGGCAAGGAAGTTGCTGGCGCCCAGGTACCGGACCTTGCCGGCCCGGACCAGGCCATCGAAGGCCTCCAGCGTCTCCTCAAGCGGTGTCGTGCGGTCGTCCACGTGGGCGTAGTACAGGTCGATGACGTCGGTCTGCAGCCGCCGCAGGCTCTTTTCGCACTCCTCCCTGATCTGCCGCGCCCGGAGCCCACGCTCGACTCCCGGGTAGGCAAAGCCCACCTTGCTGGCGATGAACACCCGCGAGCGGTTCGCGCGGTCCGCCATCCATTGGCCCAACACGGTCTCGCTCTCGCCGCCCCTGAAGCCTTCAATCCAGTGGGAATAGATGTTGGCGGAGTCGAAGAAGCTGCCGCCGGCGTCGACGTAGCGGTCCATCAGGTGATAGGACAGCGCCTTGCCGATGCGGTTGCCATAGTAGAGCACGCCCAGGCAGAGCGCGCTGACGTCCTCGCCGGTCGTCCCGAGGGGTATGGTCTTCATGGGCTTCCTGTTCCTCTCACCACAGCGTTTCCGATTTTGCAGCATTGTAGAACGGATCGCCCTCGGACGCGAAGTCGACCTCGATCAGCAGCTCTCGATTCCCGTTTGCGACGCTTGATGATCTTGACCTCAGCGACCACCGCACCTAGAATCACCGCGAACCACGCTCAGCGCATTGAGCACCTAATGAGCCCAGGGCAGGAGCTCGAGTCTTTCCGTTACAGCCGCATCAGGAGATAGCCTTGGAAGCTTCGACATCGCGAGAGCACAACGCCGTACCGTTTGTGCGAGCAGATCCCCTTACCGCGTTGCTCATGGGGCGCCTGCACCTGAAGCCCTGGCTCATCACACTGGCCGTTCAATGTGGAGAACCTCGTGAGGTTCTTCTCATCGATTCTGTCCCCCTTGGTTCTCGCCCTGATTCCCACGATCATCGACCTTCTGACGACCTAGGTAGGCGAGCCGGGAGCCCGCTCAGAGCTTCCCGAACGCGACGCCCTTGTATGTCCAGCCGCAGCCGGTCACCGCGTCCTGGATGGGCTTCTTGATCTCGTTGGTGCTGAAGCGGTATTTGTAGACCTGCCCCGGTGCCAGGGTCTCGGTGAAGGCATAGGCGCCGCCGAACGAGACCTCCTGCTTCTGCCCCTTGAAGGCCTGGGCGGAGAGCGACAGCGCCGGCACGCCCGCCCGCCACTCGACCGTATACTCGCGGTCCATCGCCCGGACCTCGTGCTTCGCGGCGTCGAGCTTCAGGTAGATCCTGAACACCTTGCTGATGGACGCCTTGGCGAACAGCTCGAACCACTGCGCGTCGACGATCTTCCATTCGGCGATCACGTCGACGCCCTCGGCCTGCCCGTCGACCATCCGGTAGGGCGCGGTGGGCCGGTTCAGGCCCATCAGCGCGCTCAGGACCTCCTCGGGCGAGCGGACTGGCGTCCCAGCCTCCGGACGCCGTGTGGACGAAAACAACTCGGACAGCTTCATCGCACACCTCCTTATGATGGGATCAACCCCTGTCGCCTTTCATCTACGATATCCGTCTCAAAGTCCTTCGCTATGCTACGGGAAAGCCGTCAGCCCGCTGCTGCCTCCTGGGATACCTGCTTGGCATACCATACGCTTGTCGACACCGTGTGAAACCCAACAGCCTGAGCCGCGCGCTGCATGGCGATGTTCTCGCTGCTTGTGCCGAGCAGCGCCGTCTCCATGCCACGCCGACTGAGCTCCTGCATCGCGGTCAGCAGCAGCGCCCTGGCCAATCCCCGTCGCCGGAAATCCGGATGCGTCGCGACAGGATCCGTGTACCCGTCCTTTCGCCCGCTGAGTTCATTTTCCTCCCGGCTGATCGAGGCCATGCAATAGGCTGCCATCCGACCGTCGGGGGCAACAACCAGCAGGTCCAGCTCCGGGTCATAGTCCGGCACGCGCATCATCGCCAGTCGCTCCTCAACGGTCATATTCGCGGTACCGAATGCGGCGCGGTGGAGCTCGACGAGGGCTGTCGCTTCCTCCACCTCATGCTCGCCTGCCACGTGTCGCAGCCGGAAACCCGGCGGGAGCTGTGGCTCAGGAACCGGCTCGGTGAGCGAGCGTGCCATACGCAGCGAGCGTGACGCCTGTATGACGAAGCCGTTCCCCTCGAGCAGGGCCATCCGTTCTGTGTCGTCATCGCGGCAGCTCGCGTCAAGCGTCAAGGGCTCTCCACTCTCCTGCATCGCACGCCGCACGCATGTCACACCCCATGCGACGATCTTCGCGTCAATGGAGGGTGGAGCGGCGTGCCGGTCAACCTCGAAGAGGAGGTTCCGGTCCTGGTCGACCAGCGCAAACGCGACAAGCCGGTCGGTTGCGTCAACCCACAGGCGTGTATTGGTGCGCACCTGGCTCAGGGCAAGGAGCTCGTGCAGATCAACAATGCTGGGGTAGGCCGCGATGCGGTCAGCGGGCCTGACTGCAGCCAAGAGATCGAGCATGGATTGAAGATCCTTCACTCCAGAGACCAATCGGCTTGAAAGGGCAGTCATCTCGGGTCCCAAATGCCCTCCCCTACCAGCTTCGCGAGCCGCTCGAGCAGCCGGCGCACGTGCCCACCCTCGATCAGCGCGCCCCAATGCCCGTCGCTGAAACGCTCCCCGCGCACGAAGTAGGTCAGCATCGACTTGATCTCGTCGAGGCTGGCCGCCTTGACGGCGGCTTCGTCCGCAAGCATCGAGCCCGCCACCTCAGGGCGATAGTCGTAGTCGCGCCAGCACTCATTGGATAGGGCTCGGAGGAACTCGTCCACAAGCTCATGGTACTCCGGATAGGGCATATGGATGATCCCCTTAGCATCCGGGGTGCCACCGTGCCATTGCTTGAAGGGTGTGAACCCTTCGGCATACAGCCGCGGCAGAAACGCCACCAGCTCCTCGATCTCCTGCACTGTAGGTGCCCTGGTCTTCATCCGGCTACTGTCCTTTGCCTCACAGAGTCTTGTGGAACGTCCAAAACGCACGGCCCACGGTGGCGCCCACGGTGCGGGTATAGAAGGAGAGCGGGCCGGCCCATACGATCTCACAACGCGCGATCCCCTCGCGCTGCCAATCCTGAAGGCAGCGCTTGAGCAACACCGTGCCGACCCCCATCCCGCGGAGGTCCATGGCCGTCAGCATCGGCCCAAATTGGACCGGGCCGGCGAGGCTGTGGGTCGCGAACCCGCGAACTCGCCCTTCAGCGCAGGCCACGAACACGGGAACCGGCACCATCGCAAGCGCAATGGCGGTCTCGGCAGCCCAGCCCTGGTATCCCTCACAGATGCACAGCGCCTCGATCCCGTCGTAGTCCTCCCGCCGTGCCCGCCAGACCTCGATTCCGTGCTCGCGCAGACGCGCCTCCGCCGCTGAGGTATCGAAATCGCGCCCGGTCAGGACCACATCCATGTTGACCCGGGTCTCGCGCGTCGTCTCATAACCGCGCCGGTCGAGGAAGACGATGGCAGGTGTGCAGGCCAGATCAATGCCCGGCAGGAAATATCGCGGCAGCGCCCAGCCCACCTCGATCTCGGCGATCCCCCTCTCGCGCAAAACCCGCTCGACCGCGTCGAACAGGAGCGTGCCGAGGCCCTGCCGGCGCCTCTCGGGGGCCACGATGAAGGCGCGGACCCAGCCCTTCTCGTCCGCGATGTTGCCGATCAGGAAGCCCGCAGGCTCACCGTCGATCTCAGCAGCGATCATCAGCGCCGGATCGTAGGTCTCGTCGTCGAGCGTCTTGTACCGGACCCACGCCTCGGACCAGGCCGCGTTGTTGGGCAGGGCGCCGAACCACACGGCGAACGCCGGCAGGTGGCGCGCCTCAAAGGGCACGATCCTTACAAGGTCGGGGCTGAGTGTCATGGAGTCACCTGGTCTGCAGCTTATGTCGCTATCGGTGGATAGCCTGAGTGTACAATAGTGACGCAGATGTGCCAGATGGCCCTTCGCCGGCTCCCAAGGCTTGGTTCGGGTGCGCCCAAGGACCACAGAAGGTCCTTGGGCGCTTTTCTCAGTGCTACGGATAAGCACCCAAGGCTGTCGCAAAATCCCTGGGTGCAACTGAGTCCTTGCAGATCGGAGGCATCGAATGATGGAGACTTCAGTGTCGTTTGACGAGCTCTATGCCCGCGCCAGGGCGGTGGTCCACCCACGGCGGCTATCCGAGCATGCCGACGCCGGCGGGGTCGGGGCGGCGCTCCTCACGGACAGTGGGGCCATCTACACGGGGGTGTGCATCGACACGGGATCCTCGATGGGCTTCTGCGCCGAGCACGCTGCCGCTGGGGCGATGGTCACGGCGGGCGAGCACCGGGTGCTGCGCATGGTCGCCGTTGGGTGGGACGGCAGGATCATGCCGCCCTGTGGGCGCTGCCGCGAGTTCATCAGCCAGCTCCACGACCGGAATGCCGAGGCCGAGGTGCTAGTCGCCCAGGGCGTGGTCGTGACGCTGCGCGAGCTGCTCCCGTGGGATCACAAGATCACCGAGGAAACCGGCAAGGGCTCCTGAGGCAGCCGTTACCGTAAGACGCGGAGGCCGAGGTGCGTCTCGAACGGGTCGAAATCTCGGTCATTGTGAAGCAGTGCCATACCGTTGGCCATGGCAAACGTCGCGATCAAGCAGTCGATGGTCTTGCGGACGGTGATGCCCTGCCTCCGCAGAGTCCGGTAGGCCTCGGCACTTCTGAGCGCAAGATCCACACCACCGATGGTGTAGATGGGAAGGGCCATCAACGCATCTCTGGCTCGTTCGAACTCGTCCTGCCGCTGAAAGCCCTGGAGAACTTCGCAAAGAATGATATCGCCCAGGCAGATAGGTTCGTGCCCCAAGGCCGCATCCAGCCGGTCGGTCTGCGGTGTCATGACACCGTTGAGGTAGTCGATCCAGACTGACGTGTCAACCAGCATCATCGGTGCTGTTATCCGTTCTCAGGGTATCCAGATCGCCCTCCCAGTGCAACTGCCCTCGCAGCTCGCGGATGCGCTCCTGTCGCTTGAGCGAGGTCAGTACACGCAGCGCCTCCTCTATCACGGCCCTCTTTGTCTTGAGCCCAGTCAGCTCCAATGCCTCCTGGACCAGGACCTGGTCCAGGACGATATTCGTGCGAATCGTCTCAGCCATTCCCCCTCCCTGCATCGTGATGTGTATAGTATAGCGGATTCATGTGTATTCGACCACGGAAATCACACTGTGGCTCGATTCACACTGGCCAAAATGGCCGGGAAGTCCACATCCACGTAGGGCTCACCGCGCTCGATACGGCCCTTCCGGTCATCGGCGAGGAACTTGCCCACCCACGAGGTGGTGTCCGACGGGTCGTGATACGGATACACCTCGGCATAGACGCCGATCTCCAGGAGCTTCAGGAAGTGCGGAAGCTGGGCGATCCAGAACGCGTCGAGCGGCTTCTCACTGCCATATCCCGCGAGATACTGCATCAGGAAGTGCTCGGCAAAGGCCAGCCGGTCCTCGCGTGGATAGACGACGAGCACGTCGAAGAGCGCCATCGCGATATCCATGGCATACCAGCCCCGCATGCAGTCGTCGAAGTCGAAGACCGTGACTATGGTCGTCTCGGGCTCGACGAAGAAGTTGGCGGCGTGGAAATCCATGTGGATCATGCCGTAGCTTGTCGAATCCCTGGGCAGCGTGTCCAGATAGGCCCGCTCCCGCGCATGGGCGCCCTCAATCGGGGTGCCAACGAGCGCCTCCGGCAGCGGATCGCTGAAGTAATTCCTGGCCTGGTCCCACTCCGGGCGGCGGAGCGCAGCCTCCGCTGCAGGGGAGGCGTGCGCAGCGCAAGCCTGTGCAACACAGGACTCCGCAATGGCGTGCATCTTGCCCGCCGTACGCCCCCACGCCCGGAAAAGCGCATCACTCCACTCCTCGTAGGGCAGCTCCTCGGCGAGGATGCCCGGTGCCTTCTTGAGCGCTGTAACCAGGTAGGTCCCCGCCTCCTGCTCGATCGTCTCGACGAGGTGCCCGGCCATCGAGGGGATCGGGCCCGCCACCGAGGCACCGTGCGCATCGAGGACGTGCACCCAGGCCCAGATGGCCTCCATCGCCGCCACATCTAAGTCAGGATCCGGCGGCGAGATCTTCAGCACATAGTCGGTGCCCCCACGGGTGAACCCATAGGTGGCGGCGAAGTTTCCGCCGCGCATGGGGCGAAGCTGGTCGGGCGTCAGGTCGTAGTGGCGGGCTGCAAGCGTCAGGAGCGTAGAATCCATAGCACCTCAGATCCTCGGATGGTGGGGGATCAGGGCCGTGGCACTTACGGCATGAACTGCACGATGAGACTGCCGTAGGCCGGCAAGACCGGAACCGGACGGTACGCCGTGAAACCGCCCTCTGCATTCAGCGGGGGCATGAACAGATCGCCGTCACCTGCCCTGAAGGGTACAGGCAGTAGCACCGCGGGCCTGTGCGCTTCGGTGAACGGCCCGGCCTCCAACACGAGCGTGTAATCCGCCGCTGCCTCTCCGCTCAGGTTCACTACCACCAGGACGACCTCCTCATCCGCGGCTCGGAGATAACTGTAGACCGTGCGCGGTTCGGTCGCCACCGGCAGCCAATCACCAATGCGCAGCGCGGCATCGCCGTTGCGCAGGGCGATCAGGTCACGATAGACATTGAGAATCGAGTCCGGAGTTGCGCTCTGGGTTGTGATGTTGCGCGTCTGAAAGTCCTCGAAATAGCCCCTCCACGGTGTGCCGTCACTGAAGCCGCCTTCGGTCGTCCACTGCAACGGACGGCGGATGTTTTCGTCGGGCTTTATCCCCTGCATCCCGATCTCCTCGCCGTAGTAGATGAACGGCACGCCGGGGAAGGTGAGCTGTAGGGTTGCCGCCAGCTTGGCCTGCTCGTCGTTCATCAGGGTTGAGCGCGTGCGGCTCTGGTCATGGTTCGCCAGAAAGGTCGCGTATTGGCCTGGTGAGTAGGCCGTGGTGACATTCGACTGCGCCAGCAGGAGACCGCCGGTGCGGCCCCAGCGCGCCGCTTCCAGCATGGCCTTTGCGAGATCGAACTCGAAACAGACGTCCACCCTCCCGCCGGTATACTGCGCGACGATGTGCGTGGGACTCCACACTTCGGCAACGGCGAAAGCATTGGGGTTGACACCCTTGTAGAAGGTGTAGAACTCGCCGAACCAGTCAAGCGTTGCAGGGGTGTTCTCTGTCTGCACGCCATCCTCGATCAGGTGTTTGATCGCGTCCAGGCGGAAGCCGTCGACGCCCATGTCCTCCAGCCAGAAGCGGGAAATCTCGAGCATCTCCGCCGTCACTTCCGGGTTGTCGAAGTTCAGGTCGGGCATCTGGTCCCAGAAGATGCCGTAGTAAAAGCTGCTGCCCAATGGGTGCCATCCCACCCCGCCGGACTCGCGCCAGAGGTACCAATCGTGCCGATCTGAGTTGGGGTCCTGCGCTTCGACGAACCAGGGGTGCTGCGCGGAGGTGTGGTTGAGCACCAGGTCGATGATGACATAGATGCCGCGCTTGTGCGCCTCCACCATAAGCCGTTTGAAGTCGTCATTCGTGCCGTATTCTTCATCTACGGTGTAGTAGTCGGTGACGTCATAGCCGTGGTAACTGGGCGACTGCATGATGGGCATCAGCCAGATCCCGGTGACGCCCAGATCGTCAGTCGTCGTGGGATCGCCGTCGTTGAGATAGTCCAGCTTCTCGATCAGGCCGTTGAGGTCGCCAATGCCGTCGCCGTCGCTGTCGTAGAAGCTGCGCACGAAGACCTCGTAGAAGACGGCGTCGTTCCACCAGGGCAGATCAGCCGTCCCGGTAACGAGAACGCCATCCATCCCCACGGGCGATGTGACCCGCGGCGCCCGAGCGTCCGCCTTGACGAGATCCAGAGGAGTGACCGTGGCCGTCGGTGGCGGCGTCGGTGTTGGGGGCACGATGGTGGGGAGAGGAGTAGCGGAAGGTTCGGCGGAGGGCATTGCCGCGGGCGGCCCATCCTGACAGGCGACGACGCAGACCATGCAGACGATCACACTGACGAAGGTTCGAGCAGCTTTCATCATCTTGCGCCCTTTCCTTTCCCGTTCCGCCTCCGGAAGACCTTTGAGCTTTCCGAAAAGCTCAAAGGTCTGGCCTGCCGTAGGCTGCCGGCCTCCGGCTTGTGCTACACCGCTTCCGGCTGACTCTGCACAACCACGGCGTCGCCCGGTCGCACCCGGCCGCCCTTCAGGATGCGGGCGAACATCCCGGCGTTCCAGCACACCTGGCCGTTCTCATCGGTCGAGACCGCCTCGAGCAGACGCGGGTGGCTCCCATTCAGTTGGCCACACGGATCGCGCTTCTCGGTCAGCTCCACCAGCGTCTCGCCGATCCCAATCCGGGTGCCGAGCGGCAGCGCCATGACCGAGACGCCATCGACCACGATGTTCTCGGCCATCATCCCCGGCTCGAGGTCAATGCCCCGGAGCGCAACGTCAGCGAAGATCACAGTGTCGGTGATCAGCACGTGGCGGTGGTTCGGCATCGTCGGATCCAACTTTGCCAGATAGCGATGGCGCACGAACTTGCCCGCGTGGTAATCGCCGGTGATCCCAAAGTCCTCGATGAGCTCAACGGCGTCAACGGCATACTTCGGCACACCCGGTTCGGCCTTTCGGCATACGGCCACAACAGATCCAACTGACCCGGCTGCCAGAACGCGGCGCGCGAACACCCTGGCCTCCTCCTTGTCCCCTTCGTCCGGGTGTGTCCTGGCGTCCGCGATGTATGCCTCCCACTCCTCCGCATCGGTCAGGATCGTCTGGTGGATAAAGACCTCGATCGGCGCGGAGGGCGCCCCCTGACAACCAAAGTATCCGCACCACGCGATCCCCTTCTCCTGACACGTGCGCTCGAAGGAGGTGGTGCATTGCCCCGCCCACGCTTCGTACAGCACGCGGCGCCTTGCGTCGCCCTCCGGTGTGTAGGTCGAGTGCGTGGCAAAGCCCGCCAGCCGGAAGGGAGGCGACGGCGCAATCGCCTCGAGCAGCGCCTTCACCGGCATTGCCAGATCGCTGCTGTGGCACGCCGACCCCATGAAGACCAGATCATAGCCGTTGAGGCTTTCGGGCGTGAGCGCGGCGAGAGGTTTCAGGTCGGCCTCATACCCGCGAGATAGAACCTCGCTGTGGATCACTTCCGCGATCTGCTTCGTATTGCCTGTCTGCGAGTAATACGCGACCAGGACCTTCATCTCCTACCTCCTGAATGATTATGACCACCAGTAGCAACATCTATCCGAAGGAAGCGGCCACCTCCCCAGTCACTGCCCCTGCGCCTGGGAGTCGCCACTCATCACCCTTCTGAGCACACGACAGATCGCCAGGCTTACCCACAGCCTCGTCTCCCTGTCGCTCGGCCTAGCTGCGTCTCTGGCTTCCACGTACGATGCGTTCCACAGACCGTCTTCTGCTTGATGGTCAGTGAGCCAGCGAAGCGCTTCCTCCATCTTCTCGTCCCTTGACGGGTCGATGAGCGAGACGGAGTCGAGTGCTGCGACGAGGTTGTTCCACCAGAAAGGATACTGGAACTTCACCCAGTAGCTTGCTGCCTGGTAAGAGGTGTTGCGGTCCGGCTGAAAGAACCGCGACTTCAGCAGGCCTGCCGCAGTCCTGGCCGCCTCTGACCTGCGATACATACTGTGTGCGGCGAAGGCCCGCAGGACCATCCCTGTCGAGTTGTGGGAAAACGGCCTTGACCGGTTGAGATCGACCGGTTCCTCAACCTGGCTCGTCAGCCTGTACAGCGTCTCTCTGTCCAGATCGCGCGTGATAAGCGCCTCTGACCAGCCCAGATCCTCTTGGCGCCTGGACAGAAGCCAGCGGAACCCCATCTCGATACGCGGATCATCCTCATATCCGACCTTGATGAGGAGCGACAGGATCGCGCCGGTATAATAGGCGGCAACCTGGTTGGCCAGCATACCGCGGATGTCCCCCTCCTCCGTCTGGCACGAGAAGAGATACTCGGCTGCCCTCGCGGCGGAGGGGTCCTCTCTGGTGAACCCGTACACGTCCACCAGAAACCTGAACTGCTTCCATGTCTCAATGAGACGGTAGTTGACGGCTTCGTGCTTCTTGCGGCCTCCGGAACGATCCCACGCGCCATCCGGCTGCTGTTTCCTGAGGATCTTCCGGGCTCCGGTCAAGGACCACAAGTGGCAGATCGGTTCTACATCTTCCTCGCCCAGGTCACGCCTCGCAAAGTACTCCAGCGCCTCGTCTTCGGCAGCAAGCAGCGCCGGTATCGGGTCGAGCCTCAGCCGTCTGCGCCAGTTGTCCATGGCCGCCAAGGTACCGAGTCCGGTCAGGCTCACATCGCCGACGCGGCAGCCAGAATGATCAGGGCGATCGTGACGATCACGATGACCAGGCCAATGCCCACGATCACCTTGGCGAGCCGTTTCCTGGCTGTGAGGCAGAACAGGACTGCCCCGACGAGTATTGTCGCGATGCCCAGCGGAATCCCAAATGACAGAGGCATTCAAGCTGCTCCTTCCATCTCTCCTATCAGCTATGCCAGGTCGGGCGGCCCCCTACGGATGCGCTCGATAACAGCTTCTTCCGCCATGCTCCATAGCCCCTCTGTCCACCAGGTCGCACCTGCCTCAATCCATGGCAGAAGCTGGTCCTGAAGCTGGGCACGATCCCCATCGCCCGTCTTGCCGCTCGTCACGATATCGAAATGCGTTGCTAGGGAACGGTTAGCGTTTACATAGGCCTTGATCTGGGCGATGTCGGCGGGCGTGACAGGCTCAACTGCTCCATCCGAGCCGCGCTTCTCAACCAGCACACCGTCGCATTTGAGAACACGCTGCATGGACTTCCTCAGCGGCCATACCCCCACTGCCCACAGAGGGATACGTGGCTGCTGGATCGGCTTCGCCGGATAGTGCCTCTCTTCCATCAGCGTCAGCTTCACATGGTAGTGCTTGCCGTCATAGTCGAACTGCCGCCGTTGGTACATCAGGGTCAGGATGTCGATGGTCTCGTCCAGCATCTCCGCGCGCACCTTGCCATCCGTCACCTCGTCCGGGAAGCTTTGCCAGCCCATCCAGACCGCACCTGTCCCCAGACCCAGGATCAGCCGACCATCGGACAGGCGATCGAGCGCGACCGACTCACTGGCCAGCTTCCACGGACGTCTGATAGGCACAGGGATGATCATCGTGCCCAGGCGGATCCGGCTGGTGGTCATCGCGGCCGCGGCCAGAGCAATCATGGGATCCTCGCACCAGATCGCGTCTCCCAGAAAACATCCGTCCCATCCGGCCTCTTCAGCCAACTGGGACAACTTCGCGACCGTACGCGCTTCACCATAGGGCAGTACCAAACCGTACTTCATGGGTGTCATGGGTCCTCCTTACTGCGATGCCGGTGCTTGCCCGGCAATCCTATCGAGATGGCTGATCAGCTACTGCATCTCAAAGAAGGTCCTCCACATATGACCGGCAAGCAAGCGGACCTCAGGGTGTGCAGCAGCCCAGGTCCGCAGCCGGCCTACGTGCGGCCCCAGGACCAGCCGGTTGAGCCATTGGGGTGTGATATCGAACTCGGCGTTGCACGGCAGGGCGTCACCACACTGGAAGAGCCAGCCACCGCGGTCCTCGATGGCAACCCCACAGTGACCGCGGGTGTGTCCGAAGAGTGGCACGAGGCACATCGAAGGCGTGAAGGGGAGACGGAGCGCCTTGAGGCCCAGC
>JALOOJ010000126.1 GCA_025454475.1 Anaerolineae bacterium | reverse complement strand
GATACAAGCCTGCGTAACTACCCGTTCCGTTGGGGCATTGGTCATCCGGATGGCGATCTTGTTGAGATCGACGGCAACTGGTACCTCCCACCACAGACCCGTTCGGTCGTGACCGGCTGTGTGCAGGTTGTCGAGCTACCCGTCCGCAATCCCCTCTACTACTGGATGGGTCTGATCCACGAGGATGTTGAGATAGCCGGCGTCAACAATCGAGTGGATCCGAACTTCGTGCAGATCTGGGAACCCTGAGCGATCGTCGGTGGAGGCGGCCCGAGCCGTGGAAGGCGACTGCGATGCATAGCGATCTGGCCGTCATCATTGTCTCCTGGAACGTCCGCGATCTGCTTCTTGAGTGCCTCACGAGCCTGAAGGCGGCCCTGGCGTCGGACGGCGTCGACGCGACCGTTCTGGTCGTGGACAATGCGTCCGCAGACGGCACCGTTGATGCAGTACGGGGCGCCCACCCCTGGACGCGTGTGGAGGCGCTGGGCAGCAACCTTGGGTTTGTGGGGGCGAACAACCTCGGCCTCGACCTGGTTGGCGGCACCGCCGGCGCCTACTGGCTGTTGAACCCAGACACCGTGGTTCCTCCGAACACACCTGCACGCATGCTCGCGTTCCTGCGCACCCATGCCGACGCTGGGCTCATCGGCCCTAGGCTCCTCAACCCTGACGGATCATTCCAGGAGTGCGCGTTTCGGTTTCCCGGGGTCGCCCAAGTGCTGTTTGCACTAGGCGCCATGCCCACCAGGCTCTACTTCACAAGGCTGAACGGACGTTACGCCCGGAGCCTGTACGAACGCAACTCGGCCTTCCGTGTCGATCATCCACTGGGCGCGGCCATGATGGCAAATGCAGCCGCAGTGGAGGCCGTTGGTCCAATGGACGCGGGCTTCTTCATGTACTGCGAGGAGATCGACTGGGCATGGCGAATGCGAAAAGCGGGCTGGACGTCCTGGCTGCTCCCCGACGCAACAGTCACACACATCGGCGGCGCCAGTGCGCAACAGGCGCGCCCAGAGGCAATGCGCTATCTCTGGGAGAGCCGGGCTCGCCTTTACCGCAAGCATCGCGGTGCAGTCACTCGTCTCCTGGCGCGCGCGGCAGTCAGGCGCGTCTTTGCCTCGACGCGCGCACAGACCGCCGACCCGAGCTGGGCCGCAGCGTATGATGGCATTCTGAACGCGTGGACATGACCTCACTCAAGGCCGTCATTCTCACCTACAACGAAGCACAACACATCGGGCCCTGCATCGAGAGTGTGCGGTGGACCGACGGCGTTGTCGTGCTGGATTCCTTCAGCTCTGACCACACGGTGGACCTTGCGCGAGCAGCGGGCGCCGAAGTCCTGCAGCGCCCGTGGGAGAACTACGCCCACAACCGTAACATCGCTCTCGCAGAGGTCAAGGCCGATTGGGTATTGTTCGTGGACGCAGATGAGCGCGCCACACCGGAACTGGCAGCGGAAGCCAGGCATACGATAGCCTCGTGCACCGAGACTGGGTGGTGGATTCCGCGGTACAACTTCATCTTCGGGCACCGTATGCGGGCCACAGGCTGGTACCCCGATCACCAGATGCGTCTGCTGCGCCGTGGCTCGGCCCACTACGACCCATCGCGAGGGGTTCATGAGCTTGTGATCCTGGAGGGCGCCGCTGGTTACCTCACGTCGCACCTCATACATCTGAACTATCGGACGCTGGCACAGTTTCTGGCGAAACAGGGACGCTACCTCACCTACGATGTGGGTGTTCTCCTTGAAGCCGGGGCAGATCCCAAGCCACACACGCCCTATACACAAGCCGTGCGCCACGCCTGGTGGCGTTTCTTTGCTCTACAGGGATGGCGCGACACCGTGTGGGGGCTATTCCTCAGCGCAACAATGGGTTATTACGAGATGCTGAAGTACCGCGGAGTTCGCCGCGAGCGCCAGAAAGCCCGCAGAATAGCTCTTAGCCCCAAGAACCCCGGAGGCAGCGCATGATCGGCAATGTCCGCATACGGCGTGCCCTCACCTTGGTGGCACTGGTGCTCGTTGGCGCCGGCCTGGTCACGATCTCATACGCACCGCCGAGGCGCGGCGAGGCGGAGCTCGCAGAACCTGTGATGCAGCCGCGCCCGTCGACCACATGGGCGCCTCTTCCAACCCGAGCAGACACCAGCCGTCTGGGCCCCGCAGCTACTCCCGATCTTCAGGTTCTGCACAGCGCTATCCTCGCAGGCGATCTCACCTCCGCAGAGCTCCTGTGGGAAGCCCTGCAAAACTCGGGCCCCGATCAACAGACGGGCGAGATGCTGCTCGCGGGTGCGCGCGTCGCACTACTGCGGGAGGACGCGCGGGAGGCCGAGTCACGAGCGTGGGCGGCTATCGGGATCGAGCCCCAGAATGCCGAAGCTTGGTCATTCCTTGGGGTAGTCCTACGGGCTGCGGGCGACGCCGAGCTCGCCGACCAAGCGCTCGCGGTGGCCACAGTGCTTGAGCCGAACCTTGCGGACCGCTTGTTCTCGGATCGATGGGCGCTCGCCGTGGCTCAGGGAGTAGAACCGCATCTGGCGAATCTGGCCGAAGCCTATGCGTCAATGCACCCGGGAAGTCCGATCGCACCTTACTACCGCAGCCAGGCGCTGCTGGCCGCCGGGGAGACGCTCGCCGCCATTGAGCTGCTTGTCGACGGTATCCAGCAGCACCCCGATTCACCAGCACTGATATGGTACGCTCTGGGCGAAGCCTACCTGGCGCGCTCCGGTTATCGTGAAGCGGCAGTCGCGTTCGATGTAGCGGCAGCGCTACTCGCCCGCGGCGACACGAGCTTGTACCAGGCCTCACCTAACCCGCTCAGCGACCTGAACAGCAGACTGGCCGAGTCATATGTGCACAGCAGCCGGTGCGCCGAGGCAGAGGACATAGCGCGACGGCTGTTGGCTGCCCGGCCCGACCTGGGAGCGCTCGTCGAGCAAGCGGTGATCTGTCAGACGCCCACCCCGACACCCACAGCCTGGATACCCACCCCGTGGATCCCGACACCTCAGCAGTGACCACGGGCACGGAAGCCTGAGCCCGGCCGCGTCGCCTCCGGCTCTGCCGACCGTTCTCCAGTAGCGACAACGAGCCCTGTGTCGAGGTGCCCCACCCCAGGCGCACGCAGGCCCTATGACGCCGCGCTCGCGCCTGGGGCCAGCCGATCGTCCATCCCGTAGACTCGCTCACGCTCGCGGCGGAACTGGCGCGTGTAGAGATCGTAGTAGTGTCCGCGGGCTCGGATGAGCTCCTCATGTGTACCCATCTCCACGATCCGCCCGCCCTCGATGACAAGGATGCGGTCGGCACTGCGAATGGTAGACAACCGGTGCGCGATAACGAAGCTTGTGCGGCCTGCCATGACCGCCGCCATGCCACGCTGGATGAGCGACTCAGTGACCGTGTCCACAGAACTCGTAGCTTCGTCGAGGATCAGGATGTCCGGCGCAGCAAGCATCGCGCGCGCGATGCTGATGAGCTGCTTCTGCCCCACGCTAAGCAGGTTGCCCCCCTCCCCTACCTCCTCATCGTACCCGCGCTCCATGGAAGTGATGAAGCCGTGCGCGTGGGCCAGGACCGCAGCAGCCTCTACCTCTGTGTCCGTAGCATCCAGACGGCCATAGCGGATGTTCTCACGGATCGTCCCGGAGAAGAGGTGCGGCGTCTGAAGCACCATCCCGATACGGGACTGGATGGCGTGTTGGGTAAGCGTCGTGTAGTCAGCGCCGTCGATGCGAATGACCCCATCCGTGGGCTCGTAGAACCGGCACACCAGGTTGACGATGGTCGACTTGCCCCCGCCCGTGGGCCCGACCAGAGCGATATGCTCCCCAGGACGCACATGGAGGCTGAAATCCTTGAGGACACTCTCGCCCTCCTTGTACCGGAAAGTCACGGCCTCGAACGCCACCTCGCCCTCCATGCCGCCAATCTCCACGGCACCTTCGCGATCAACTACGTCGGGCTCCGCATCGATGAGGGAGAAGACCCGTTCCGCTGAAGCCACCGATCGCTGCATCTCGGCATACACACGTGCCAGGTCCTGGATCGGCCACAACATGAAGGCCAGGTAACTCAGAAAGGCCTGGATGCCGCCGACCGTCATCCCCCCGACCTCGACCCGCAGTCCGCCGTACCAGACAACGGCGCCTGTCCCCAGTGCGCCGACAACTTGCACGATCGGCAGAAAAAGCGCCGACAGCCAGGCGGCACGATACGCGGCACGGTACATCGCCCCACTCTTCTCGCCGAACTCCTGAGCGTTTCGTTGTTCGCGCACCAACGCCTTGATGACGCGAACCCCACTGATGTTCTCATTGTAGGCCCCGGTGATCATCGAGTTCAGCTTGCGCACCTCACGGTACTGGACCAGGATGTTCTGCCGGAACCAGAATGCCAGAGCCATCATAATGGGCACGACTCCGACGACGAGAAGGCTCAGTTGCCAGTTGATCGTGAGCATGAACACAATGGACGTTGTGATATTGAGGACCGCCCACGTGACATCGACCAGTCCCCAGGTCACCAGCTCGGCGATACGTTCTGAGTCGGAGGTGACGCGGGCCATGATCCAGCCCACAGGTGTCTTGTCATAGTACGAGAACGACAACTCCTGGAGATGGCCAAATAGCTTGCGGCGCATATCATACTGCACGCGCTCCCCCAGGAACGACGAGAGGACAATGAAGCCGAACACGAGCGCCGCCTGAAGGACCGTCATACCCCCATAACGTGCCAGCAAACGTACCAGTAGGGATGGGTTCCCCTTCACTATCGCGTCGTCGATGATCTCTTTGCCCAGATACGTGAAGTACGAGTCCAGGATGGAGGTGCCGGCAATCAACACCAGGAACCCTACCACCCAGCGCCAGTGAGGCCGAGCAAGCTGCATGACGCGCATCACGACGCGGCCGTTGAACTTGGTTGTGAACTCTTCTTCTTCGAACATGTCGCTCATCTACTGACCACCCTCAACACAAGGAGCACCCTCTCGGGCGACCTCCTGCTGAACCTCATCATCGATCCGCGATTGGATATCGTAGATCTCTCGGTATAGCCCGTCTTGCTCGATCAGGTCCGTATGCGACCCAGACTGCACGATCCGTCCCTTATCGAGCACCAGGATCAGATCGGCATCCATCACCGTCTGGATTCGATGCGCGATAACGAAGCTCGTCCGTCCCACCATCAGACGCGCAAGAGCCGTCTGGATCTGCTCCTCTGTCTCCGTATCGACGGATGAGGTAGCATCATCGAGAACCAGGATACGCGGATCCTTCAGCAGCGCGCGCGCAATGGCGACGCGCTGGCGCTGCCCGCCAGAAAGCGTGACGCCCTTCTCTCCCACGACGGTATCGTAACCCTCCGGGAACGTCAGTACGATATCGTGGATTGCGGCAGCCTTTGCGGCAGCCACGATCTCATCTTGCGACACAGCGCCCTTCGCACCATATGCGATGTTCTCCCTGATACTTCGAGAGAAGAGAAAAGGCTCCTGCTCGACGATGCCGATATTCCGTCTGAGGAGTGCGCGCGGATACGAGCGCAGCTCGATGCCGTCGAGCCGAACACTACCCTCCTGATAGTCATAGAAGCGCAGCAAGAGGTTGACGATGCTGGTCTTCCCGGAGCCGGTCGATCCCAGTAGAGCGACGACCTGACCCGGCTCACACCCGAAAGTGATGTCCTTCAGAATCCCGACAGGCGCCTGGGGCGCAGTTGCGGCAGGATCGGATGTTGCGGCATCCGCCTTCTTCACGCGCTTCCTGGGCTTCTTGCTCTCAGAATCCTGCAGGACGGCTCGTGGCTCATACGAGAAGCTCACATGGTCGAAGGTAACCTGACCTTGGATCGCTGCCTCCATCGAGACATCTCCGGTGGTGATGTCCTCCCGTTCCTCGCGGATTACGGCAGCGACGCGTTGGTAGGACACCAGGCCTGTCGAGATCTGCACGACCAGCCGTCCCAGATTGCGCATCGGCCAGATGATCCACGTCACCATACCCATTGCCGCAAGGTAGGTGCCCACCGTTATCTCGCCACGGATTGCCATCATTGCGCCGACAGCCATAGCCAGTACTGTCTGTCCCGCGCTCAGGATATCGGACACAGGCCAGTATGCCGCGTGCATCATCGCAAGTCTGCGGCCCTGCCGGTACTTGCCGAAGTTCTCCCGGTCGAACTTGGCCGTCTCGTACTGCTGGCGCGCGAAGGCACGCACGACGCGCACGCCGGTCAAGTTCTCCTGCAACACGCTCGACAGCTTGGCTTCCTGTTCCTGGTACTCCTCGTATGCCTTGGTGACGCGGCCGAAGAAAAAGTAGGAGAGCGCTACGATTACCGGGATGACAGCCACCGACGTCAGCGCCAATCGGGGATTCATCTGAATGAGCATCACCAGGTTGACAGCAAATAGCGAGACGATACGACCGATCCCTACGGCTTGGTCGGCGAAAAAGCGCCGGACCGCGTCCACATCCGACGTGGATCGCTGGATCAACTCACCCGTCTTGACGTAGTCATGGAAGCCGAACGGGAGGCGCTGGATATGGTCATAGAGGTAGTTACGCAACCTCAACGTGATCCCCTCGGCTGTCTTTGCCGACCAGGTCCCACGAATGTAGAACAGTCCTCCTTCGAGGACGGCGAGCCCAACAAACGCGCCGGCCATCAGTGGCAACTGCCCGGATGCTTCGGATTGTCCGAGCACGTTGTCAACAATGTGACGCACCAAACGGTAATAGTAGGTTCTGACTAGAGCGCCGATGGCTCCCGCCACCAGGGCGCTAAGGTAGAGCCATTTGTAACCCGCCATCAGGTGATATAGCCCGACAATGCGGCTCTTTGCCAGGGTTGCCCTCAAGTCGATATCAACCATCTGATCAGTTCCTGTTCACCGTGGTTGGGCACATCCCTTCCGGCTCTGTTCAGTCCGCCGTCGATGCGCCATGTGCAGACGGCTATCATAGCACACTGTCCACAGACTGCAAATCCTTTAGCGCGACTTAATGTTATCTAAGGTTGCAGCATAATAAAACGGATCGCGTCCGTCTCACCGTCCAATGACGCGGCTGGCGATCCAGCTAGATGCGCCTATACTGGGGCCTCGATGGCCAAGCAGACGCGGCCACACTTCACTCTAGGAGCCGGGTACCCCAGTATGGAGCGGACAGCCAGGATCACTCTCAGACCAGGCCGCGAAGCGGCTGCCCTGCGCCGACACCCGTGGGTCTACTCAGGCAGCATCCGGTCGGTCGAAGGCGCCGCGGAGCCGGGGGCGCTGGTTACCGTCCACGACGCCGGCGGGAGCTTCATAGCATGGGGCCAGTACAGCTCCCAGTCGCAGATACGAGTGCGGCTCTTCTGCTGGTCGGAAGATGCCAGGCCGCATACGACGGAGTTCTGGCGCCAGCGGCTGCAGCGCGCGATCGATCTCCGCGACAGTCTCCGGCGTGATCCTTTGACCAACGCCTACCGCCTCGTCTACGCTGAGTCGGACGGAATCCCCGGGCTGATCGTGGACCGCTATGGCGACGCCCTGGTCGTGCAATTCCTGACAGCGGGCGCAGATCGCGCTAGCGTCTTGTACACCGACCTGCTGATGGAACTGACCACTCCCCGGACCATCTATGAGCGGAGCGACACCGACGTGCGCGAGCATGAGGGACTCGGGGCATCCGGCGGCCTCCTACGGGGAGCGGATCCGGAGCCAATAACCGAGATCGTCGAGAATGGTCTGTCCTATCTTGTGGATATCCGCAATGGACACAAGACCGGGTTCTACCTTGACCAGCGCGAGAACCGCAGGCGGTTCCGCGACCTGGCCATGGCGGCCGCGCCCCAAGGCGAGATGCTCAACGTCTTCTCCTACACTGGAGCATTTACCGTCTGTGGGTTGGCTGCGGGCATCGCGAGCGCAGTGAATGTTGACGCATCCTCGGAGGCCCTGGCGCTCGGTCGGCAGAACATCGCTCTGAATCGGCTCCCCGTTGAGCACGTGGACGACGTGGCTGGCGACGCCTTCGAAGTGCTGCGGCGCATCAGGCGCCAAGGGCGCCAGTTCGACCTCATCGTTGCTGACCCGCCCAAGTTCGCCTTCACCCAGCGCGATGTGCCGCGCGCCACGCGCGGCTACAAGGACATCAACCTACAGGCGATCCATCTGCTGAAGCCGGGTGGCTTGCTCTTCACATTCTCATGTTCGGGGGCGATCAGCGAGGATCTGTTCCAGAAAATCGTCTTCGGCGCAGCCCTGGACACTGGACGCGACGTCCAGATCGTGGGCCGCCTAACCCAGGGCTGCGATCATCCGGTTGCCCTCACGCATCCAGAGGCGGCCTACCTGAAAGGACTGATCTGCCGGGCGGTCTCTTAGCGGGACGCGAAGCCGGTACGGCGCCTATCCACACTTGAACGGGAGCTTATGATATGCGGGCCTTGAAGATTGTCGGGAGAGCCGCTGTCGCGTTCTACGAGGAGCTCTTCTTTTACATCGCACTGGGCGCCGGGCACGCTGCCAGTTGGCTGCTGATCGTTCCGGGACCCTATGCTCTGGCCGGTCTCTACACGATCGCGCAGAGATCGGTCCGCGGCCTCGGTGTGAGCTGGGCAATCATCTGGGGCGGGATCCGCGAGTTTGGCTCGCGGTCGCTTCTGCTGTTCGGGATTATCGTGGCTGGCTACGCCGTACTCATCAGCAATATCTGGTTCTACAACACGCCAGATATCTCGCCGTTCCCCGTCTCAACAGCGGCTTGGACAACACCGATAATCATAGCAGTCGGGGCCGTGTGGACCGGCGTTGCCTTCTACGCGCAGTCGTTCCTGATGGAACTGGAAGACCCACGGATACGACTCGTCCTCCGCAACAGCCTCTTCCTGACGCTGCTCAAGCCGCTGCAGACGCTTCTCTTCATCGTGGTATCGCTCGTGGCGCTTGCGGTTTCGATCGCGGTCCCGATTCTGTTGATCGCGTCACCCGGGTTCATAGCCACGCTCGCACTTACCGCGGTGAGATCGATCGTTGGCGACCTCAAGGGGGAGGCCCCAGGGATCAGGCCCGACAGCACCTAGTGGAACTGCCGCGGCTCGCGACCCATAAGCGTGTGGCTACGAGCGAAGGCAGGCACGCTGGCGGGCGATCTCGAACATGAGGACGCCGGCTGCAACAGCCGCGTTCAGCGATTCAGCGCCGCCAGGCATGGGGATGTGCACGTACTGGGCCTCGTTGTGAGGTTCAGCGCTTGGGCCGGCCGCTTCGCCGCCAATCACGAGCGCCACATCGTGGCGCCAGTCGACATCCCAATAAGGGCTGCCCCGGTGAGCTTCCGCGACCCACAGTTTGGCTGAGCCCAGGCATGCCCAGATCGCCTCCCAGCCGGCATGCCGAATCGGCACGTGGAAGTGCGCGCCCATACCTGCACGCACCACCTTGGGACTCGTGAAGTCCACGGTTCCCGGGGGCACAAGCACCTGTGTGGCCCCCGCTGCCCACGCGGCACGGAGGATGGTGCCGAGGTTTCCGGGATCCCGAACCTGATCCGGTATCACGATGAGCTGAGGGTCCGGCCCTTGGAGCAGCAAGGGTATGGGGACGACTGCGAGGATGCCCTGCGGTGTCGCCGTATCGGCCATCTCCGCCATCACCGCATCGGCGACCTCGACGACTTCCGCGTCGGACGCGAGCCGACCGATCAACGACCGAGCCTCCGATCCGCTTGCGCCGTACACTGATGTGCAGAATACCTCTACCGGACGCAAGGAAGACGCAGCGAGTTCAGCCAGCAGGCGCTCCCCTTCTGCGATCATCAGCCCCTCGCGAAAACGGCGACGGGTGCTGCGCCGAAGCGCAAGCACCCGCCGGACTCGATCGTTGTTGGAGCTTTCTACACGGACCACTTCCCGATGCCGCTCCTAGCTCACGACGGCAGAGCCCCAGAGGCTCTGGCCAAATACGCTGCTACGGTATACAGATTGCCTGACCGACGTTCACCATCGCGGGATTGCTGATGTTGTTGAACTGGGCGAGATAGTACTGGCTGTAGTTGTAGCGGAGCGCAATGCGGAACAGATTATCGCCAGGCTTAACGACATACACTGTCGTGCAGCCGCTCGGAGTTGTCGGCTGCGTCGGGATCGACCCCCCAGCGGGGATGGTCAGCGTCTGCCCGACGTAGATGAGACCCGGATTCGTTATGTTGTTGGCCTGCGCCAGAGCCTGCACCGTCACATTGTTGCGCAGAGCGATGCGGAACAAATTGTCGCCCGGCTTAACCGTATAGGTCGACGTGCCCGCGACCAGGCCGGGTGCCTGCGGCGCGGTAGGCACCTCAGTGGCCTCTACCACCGGTTCAGCGGTCGGCTCAACTGTTACGACGACGACCGTCGGTTCCACCTCGGGTTCCGCCGTCGGCTCTGCGGTAGGTACAGGCGTGGCTTGCGTTATGTCCGGCTCAGGCTGCACAGTCGCCAGGGGAGACTCTCCCTGTCCCGTCTGATCGGTGTTCTCCTGGGCCTCGGTAACCGCAGCTGAAAGCTCCTCCTCGGGTGTCAACTCCTCAATCGGCGGCACTGCCGATTTCCGGCAACCGCCCAACAAGCCCGAGAGGATCACCAACCCAACCAACACCAGCGTGAGTGATTTTCGGCCCATCAGAGCACTCCTTTCTACCCGACATTGACTCGATTGTACATCGAATGATGGCTAGTGCAGCTCGGCACAACTAGATTATACTCCGGTTTGAAAATCGTGCAGCGCCAGCTTGACGAAATGGCCCGAGCCCCTATAATGGCGGAGCAGTGTAAGCGCTCAGGAGGCCGTATGATCGACGCGAACGAACTACGAAAAGGCACAACCTTTATGCTGGATGGAGACCTCTATGAGGTTCTTGAGTACCAGCACTACAAACCTGGACGAGGCAACGCCATCATCCGTACCAAAATCCGTAACATGCACACAGGCGCGATCATACCGAGGAACTTCCTGAACGGCAACAAGTTCGAGGAAGCCCCGGTCGAGCGACTCGCTGCCCAGTACCTCTACACTGATGGCGATGTCTATCACTTTATGGATTCGGCGACCTATGATGAGTACCACATTACCCAACAAGCCATCGGCGCAAAGGGCGGCTTCCTGAAGGATGGAATGGAGGTTGCGCTGACGATCTTTGGGAGCGAAGTCCTGGGTCTGGACCTGCCAGCTGCCGTCGAGCTAGCGGTGGTCGAGTCGGAGATGGCTGTCGCAGGCGACACGGCAACGGGCGCTAGCAAAATCGTTGTCTGCGAGACTGGCCTGAAGGTCCAGGTCCCGCTGTTCATCGATGTGGGAGATGTGATTCGGGTTGACACCGCCGAGGGTCAGTACCAGACGCGCGTCTGACCGCGCCGCGCTCCATACGCCACGGCAACGTGCCCCGTGCGGCGCCCTGAGACAGGTGCGCCGCACGGTTTTCGGTGCAGCCCGGTAGGAACCGCATGCCCCAAAGCGATATCACGCTACCTCTCTGGCCCATCGCGATCATCAGCGCAGTCCTGGATGAAGAGATGCAGGCTTGGCTGGTCGGTGGCGCTGTCCGCGACCTGGTGTTGGCGCACCAACCGCGCGACTGGGACTTTGTGGTCACTGGCTCCGGGCTGAGAGCGGCCAGAGCCGTGGCGAACAAGCTGGGAGGCGCATACTATGCGCTGGATGTGGAACGTCAGACAGGTCGCGCCATCGTCACAGATCCAGCTTCCGGCCTAAGGGTCACGCTGGACTTCGCTGCGCTCAGACATGCTACGATTGAGGACGACCTTCTCGCCAGGGATTTCACCATCAACGCGATGGCGGCGAGTTTTGATGGCCGTATCCTCGATCCCACAGGAGGGTTCGGCGACGTGATTGGTCGTGTTCTCCGGATGGTCAGCCCAACCTGCTTCCAGGCCGACGGCGTTCGGCTGGTGCGCGCCGTCCGCCTGGTCGCGCAGTTTGGCCTGATGCTGGAACACACAACACGCGCGCGGATCGCGGCAGAGGCAGGTGCCATCACGAACGCCGCGCCCGAGCGTGTACGTGCAGAGCTGGTGGCGCTAGTGGCGCTGCCTGCCGCGGCGACTGCCCTGGCGTTGCTTGTTGAGCTTGGACTCGTTGACC
>JALOOJ010000303.1 GCA_025454475.1 Anaerolineae bacterium | reverse complement strand
CAATACGCCGAGACTGACAGCATCTGGTTGGATAGCGCGGTATTGGACGCCGTCTATCCGCCCGATGTCGACCTGTACGCCGAGGCGCCGGCGAACTTCGAGCGGTCCCTGGAGAGGCTCTTCGCGAGCTGCGCCGCCAATCCGATATGCTACAGCAACTACCCCGATCTGCGTGACACCTTCTTCGACACGGTCGAAAAGCTGAACCGGGAGCCGGGTCATTCCGCCCTGACGGACTTCAGAACCGGCGACGAGATTCCCGCTGAGATGGATGGTGACGTGCTGGTGGCGATGGTGTTCCAGCTTCTCTATAGCACCGAGGTAAAACTACTGCTCCCGGAGTTGATCCAGGACGCCAGCGTCGGGGACTTTGCCGCCCTAGACAACTTCCGCAGCAACCTCCTCATGCAGCAGTCCACATCCAGCAGGGGAATGATGTTCTCCGTGCAGTGCAACGAGGAGATCGCCTTCAGCTCGCCGGATGCCGTTCGGGATATCGAGATGCGGTACCCAGAGTTGGTTGGGACCTTTGCCCACGGACTGATGGGCGATCTGGCGTACCGGGTATGCGAGCACTGGGACGCGGGTCACGCGGATCCTTCGGCCAACGAACCGGTCTACAGCGACATCCCCACGCTCATCATGACGGGCGAGTTCGATCCCATTACGCCACCCGAGTGGGGGCGGCATGTGGCGGCGACGCTGACGCAGGCTTACGCCTTCGAATATCCAGGCGTGGGCCACGGCGCCAGCAACGTTGTGGGGTGCCCGCTGGACATGCTCCTGGCGTTCCTGAATGACCCGGGAAGCCCACCGGATGACACCTGCATCGCCGCGATGGGCTCTGCTGTCGAACAGGACAGATGAATCGATGATGCATTACTGGTATAATGGCGATAGATCGGCTGCTGGACGTCGCGCTCTCGACGTCCGATGCCGCAGTAGAGGATGGCGTCGTGCAGGAACTCATCGCGGGAGCGCAGGAATTGCAGATATCGCTCAAGCAGGAGCAGCTTGACGCGCTGCGCCGGTATCAGCGGTATCTTGTCGACTGGAACGAGCGCTTCAACCTCACCGCGATTACCGACGATATCGGTATCCAGGTCCGCCACTTCCTCGATTCCATCTCGTGCCTCCTCGCGCTCGAACCCGGTGAGCGGTATGGCGGCAAGCGCATCATCGATGTGGGCACCGGCGCCGGGTTCCCGGGCATTCCGCTGAAGATTATGTGTCCCGCGATCAAGCTGACCCTGCTCGAGGCAACCGCGAAGAAGGTCCAGTTCCTCGAGCACCTGGTCGAGGCGCTGGAGCTGCAGGACGTAGTCGTGATCCACGGGCGGGCGGAGGACCTGGGGCAGGATCCCCAGCACCGCGAGCAGTATCACTGGGCGCTGGCGCGCGCTGTCGCCGACCTCCCGGTGCTGATTGAGTATCTGCTGCCGCTCGTGCAAGTTAACGGGCGTATCCTGGCGCAGAAGGGGGAGAGCGCCCCAGCCGAGGCGCAACGAAGTGAGTGGGCGCTTAGCCAGCTCGGCGGACAGCTCCGGCGGTTGATCCCCGTCGATCTACGGGGCATCACCGAAACGCGCTATCTGGTGCTGATGGACAAGGTCGCGACAACCCCGGAGAGGTATCCCCGCCGCGCCGGGATGCCCAGCAAGCGCCCGCTGGTAGTCGAGTAAGATCCCCTCACCGTCCCAGGTGCCGGGCACTTGGGCGCGAGGAGCCACAACTCATACCCACTGAGGTGCCCGGCACCCAAGGCGTCAAGCTTACTCGGATCCCCGCAGGATCACCGCCGGCGTCATCAACTCAATGGGCGCGCTATAGAGATAGCGATAGCGGGCATAGTGCTCGCGGATCAGCCGCACGTATCGCCGCGTCTCCGAAAAGCCGATGAGCTCCGCGAACAGATCCGTGTCGTCCTCCGCAGCCGCCATCCAGCGCAGCGCGTTGCCCGGCCCGCCGTTGTAGGCCGCCATCGCCGGGTACAGATTGCCGTCGAAGAGGTCGCGCTGTTCGACGAGGTACCAGATGCCGAACCGCACGCTCACCATCGGGCGGTAGAGATCCTGCGTCGTATAGGCTGGGGGCCAATCAAGCGCCTGCGCGATCGCGGCGCCGGTGGGTGGAATCACCTGCATCAGCCCGTGGGCCGCGGCAAAGGAGGTGGCAAACCCCTCGAACAAGCTCTCCTGGCGCAGCAGAGCATAGGCAAAGAGCGGAGACAGGCCATAGGCCGCCGCTTCCTGCTCGACAAGGTCGCGGTAGTACCGGGGATAGGCCAGGCAGCCAATGAACGGCGGTATCTCCGTCACATCCTCGGCCCCTGACAGGCGCCAGACCGCAGCCGCAGCGATAATCGAGGAGCGGTAGAGGCCGACGTCCCGGAAGTAGAGCGCCAACTGGTATTGCGCCAGCGGGTCCTCGCTGGTTGCGGTCCGGAGGGCCTCCAGCTCGGTGCGACCCTCGTCGAAGTGGCCCAACTGCAGCAGCCGTGTGCCAAGGCGCAGCCGGACGTCATTGGCGAGCGTCGCCGACAGTGACCCTATCGATGTGGCGGCGTCCAGCCCCAGCCGGCTCGCCAGCCACGACTCAGCCTCGGCCTGCGCCGTTGCGCCCTCGCACGCTGCCAGTGCGTCGGGATACGCAATGAAAGCCTTGCGTCCCTCCAGCAAATCCCCGGCCTGTAACCCATAGAAGCTCCAGGCCCCCAGAGCGATAGCGCTGCTTAAGGCCTCCGTAGCACTGATCGTCTCTCCGGCTGAGAGGTAGGTCTTGCCCAACCAATACCACGCGCCCTGCGTCTGTTCGGCGTAAGGGTACCACCGTGTGAGGTCCTGCCAGGCAGCGCGCGCCGCCAACGCATCTCCGGCCCGGTGGAACGACAGACCGGCCCGAAAGCGCGCCTCAGGTGCCCGCGCGTCATCCGGATAGCGCTCCGCCAGGTCGAGCATGAGCTCCCCCGTCTGCGTCAGGCTCCCGGTAGCCGCGAAGCGCTCGACGGTATCCCAGACAGCCGCCGGGGTCTGCGGGCCGGCGGTATACCACTCCAGCCCCGCACGATACGCCTCCACCGCAGCATCAGGCCGCTCCAACGCAAGCAGCGCCTGCGCCTTCGCCATCGACGCATCGGGCACATAAGCATCATCGGGATGGGTCTCGATGAGCATCTCAAACTCGTCGACCGCTTGCTCCAGGCTGCCCGCCTTCAGAAAGGAGAGCCCGGCGTAGTAGTGAGGCTCCCCGTCGTGGTCGGGATCACCCTGGATGATTCGGTAGAACGCCTGCACCGCCGGCCCATACGCTTTCGCGTAATAGTCGATCAGCCCACGCAGCCGCTCATCGACCGGCTGCCCGCCATCGACCAGACGAACCAAAGCGGGATAGGCCTGATCCTCATAGGGATAACTGCGTGTCCGCAGCCTGTGAGAGGATGCGCGCGCGGTACTCGGGGATCTGAGCGATCGCCAGGATTCCATCGTACGCCGCCATCGCCCCGGCATAGTCCCCATCGGCCGATCTCGTAGCGGCGATCCGCTCGAGGAGCCACACCTGCTGACCCGGTGTCTCGGCGCCCTGCAGCGCCTCCGAGTAGACCTGCGCCGCGGCAGGATAGGCCCCTCCGGCATACAGCGCGCCCCCCAGCCAGTCGGACGCATAGGGAGCGAGCAGGGGATCCAGTGCAAACACGGCGGAATAGTGTTCGGTTGCGGATATGGGGAACCCGCCCGCCAGTAGCGCGTCCCCAAGCAGCACGCGGGCGCTCACAGCATCTTCCGTCGACGCCAGGATGGGACCGGCGAGGAGCCCCTCCAACAGCGCCATGGCCTCCGGA
>JALOOJ010000125.1 GCA_025454475.1 Anaerolineae bacterium | reverse complement strand
GGCCTTGGGCTGGCCATCGCGCGCACGCTGACCGAGGCACAGCAAGGCAAGCTTACGATCGAGAGTCGGATTGGCGTTGGCACCACCGTGACGGTGCGGCTGCCACGAGCGCCAGAGGCAGGGGACTCGTGATTAGGGATTGGGAATAGGTCCGGAGGGAGATAACCTTCCGAGGTGCTGGACGTGACCCACCGCACTTGGTGCACAAATGCAGCACCTCGGAAGGTGCCTCAGCGCTAGCCTGTAATCGGCAGCCCCGCCAGGAGCCGGGCCTCCACATCCACCAGCGGATCGACCTCGCCGGACGCTGCTGCCCGGGCAAAGACCAGCCCCGGGTGCTTTGCGCGCAGCGCTCGCGTCAACACGTGGTAGCTGCGGGTTACGTTGCGTTCGCGGAAGGTGGCGCCCATCTGCTCCCACTGGGTGAAGACCTGGGCGAATCCCCGCCGCGCGCCGTTGACACAGGCGAACAGCTCCTCGGAGGTGAGACCCTCGCCATAGCCGTGGCGCACGAGCACCGTCCGTCCTTCCACATCGAGAACTGGTCCACGACCTCCCACCAGCCCGGCGAGGTGCTCCAGCCCTGCTCCGCGTGCTTTGGCCATCAGGAGCTGTGGCCCCAGATCCGGGGCATCATAGTCCGTACACGAGGCGAGTGCTTCGAACATCGCCTCTGCGTGCAGCTGCCAGGCGTCGGGAGTCTCTGACCTGGGGGCAGGAGGAATTCGCCCGCTCTGCCCCAGGAACGGGTTCAGACTGGCACCCGAGGCCTTCGCGACCTCGAAACCGCGCTTCATCAGCCGATCGAGGATCGATAGCACGCGCGGCACACGGTGGGCTTCGCCCTCCTCGCCTTCGTGAGCGTGCCCTGCCAGCCTCGCGCCGAGGACCTCCGCCAGAGATGTGCCGTTGACAAGTCCGCCGTGGGCCGCAACCGGTTCACCCGCGATAAGTGAGATCTCAGCAAGCCCTGCCGGATCAAGACCCAGTTTCGTCAGGCCGAAGAGCATATCCAGCGCTGGAACCAGCGAGGTCAGGAGACCCGGATCGCGTGTCAGGTGAGCAGCGACGGACAACCTCTCGGCGGCCTCTCGCTGTCCGTCCTCCGTGATTGGCAGAAAAACGGCTGCCTGGTCGCCATCAAAGTCAGCATCCAGCCACTTGCAGAGCAAGGGGTGCAGGTGGAGGGCACTATCGGGAACGCGCACAGGATGAAACGCCAGCAGCGTGGTAGGTGTGAGCGTGGGAGCGCGATTGATCATGACCCATGAGCGGGCCATGACCGCATCGAGCAGTCTGCGGGCGAGGTCGGTGCGACCGGCGACAGCAGCCTCGTCGCCGCCGAGCTCGCGACCTACGAGCGGGCCAAAGAGCGCCCAGGCCATCTCTTCGGGCATACCGACCTGCTCCAGCGTGAGATCGGTACCCGGCACGAGCACAGTCCGCGCACTGAAGAGCACACGCTCGGACAGCCGCAGCTGGACCGGGGTCAGCAGGACATCGAAGAGCTCACCCACCTGCTTCCCGAGTCGCTCCACAGCCTCATTCACCAATCTCTCGGGCATCTGCGCAGCGATCAACCGTTCCAGCTTGTCGTTCGCCTCGGTCACAGCCCGATATCGTGTGGCCATGAGATCCGATACCTGCCACCAGCCTCCTGGCGGAAAGAGCACATCCCAGATATCTTCACCATTCGAAAGCGCACCCGTGCCCGGGTCACCGATCTCCGACAGGAAGTGCCCGGGTAACCACGGGTGCGGCACCGGTCGTGCGAGCCTGAGACCGCTTTCCTCCGGCTCTGCGAGGCGGAACGCCAGGCCACCCTCTCCAGGCTGGGTCTCGATGCCCGCTACCCGCAGACGCCCTACGAGATCCACCAACATCGGGGTCGGCGGTGGCGACTGCTCTACCGGCCCTTCCGCCACACGCTGAACCAGGGTATCAGCATCCGGACGCCGGGCTGCGCGGGTATTCAGGTTCTCGCGGATGATCTCGAAGGCGCCCAGATCGCGCAGCATGAAGTTCTCCATCTCGCCCTGGACCTGCCCCCACCGCGCCCCCATCGCCGCCGATGTGACCAGCTTGTCCTTCGCCAGGTGAACCAGCCTGCCCCAATAGACCCAGCCCACGGCGCTCGGGCGCTGGAGAGGAAGACCGTTCCGGCCCATCGTCAGTATTTCCATCCCGGAGCCTGGAAGCCCGGCTGAGACAAGCTTTGCGCGAAGTTGGTCACTGGACGGTGCGGCAAAGGGGGGCACGACCATGACGTCATCCGTTTTATGGGCGATCCGCCCAAGCACCGCCTCGCGGATCTGGCCGAAGTTCATCCGCCGGTGCAGACTGGCGAAGTTGTAGACCAGCTCGGCCGGCGTGCCGTCGGGCAGATGCGGCATCTGATCATCGGGCAGGATCTGGGAAACGACCCCCATCGTGCCGTGCCGGTTACTGAGCTTGTCGCCGGCTTGCAGGGCATAGGGAGCGTCGAAACGCCGCGCGCACGACTCGCTCACGATGATGCCGTCCTCGAATGTACCGGCCCCCCATGAGACAAACGCGGTGAGTAGATTGCGGCCCGCCCAGAACTCGGGGATCAGCGAAACGTCCGGCTCGTTGCCGGTCTGCACCAGAGCGAGCTCCGGCGTCTGCTGAGGCACCCACTGCCTCAGCATATTCACACCCATCAGGAGCCGGTTGGGGTCATCGTGCTCCAGCAACGGGATCATTGACGCGGACAGCCCCAGAGTTGCCTCCGGCCGCCCATCGAGGATGACCAACCGGCCATCGCGGATGGTTGCGCCCGCGGCAACGGTAAAGATATGGCCCATGTTGGGGCCTTCGGGGACCTCAAACGGGCAAACACGGCCCAGCTGACCCGGAGCGATGACATCCTCGCACTCCGGGAGCAGCAGCCGGCGGAGATGCGTGTGCTTGGCGAGCCAGTTGGTTGTGTCGAGCGGCTGCGACGACACGAAGCGGCCATCAGCCCGAGCCATGAACTCCTTGACCCACGTATCCAGGGGCAACCATGCACGGGCCAGCGATCGGTCCAGGCGCAGATCGGCGGGTGCACGGCCAAGCCGGGCGGCGATCGCGTCGTACAGCTGCTCGCCGACACACCAAATCTCTGCCCTGCAAAGGTCCTGATTCGTGGCAAGTGGAAGCACCACCTTATGTGTTCCGTCGATCTCGAATATCCCGTCGTCATCCGGTCTGGGGAGATCGAAGGCCAGATCCAGCGGCCCTGATGCTCCTGCCAGCGTGACGGTAACGCGACAGGTGACCATACCGGTAGCCGCTACGGTATAGCCGAGCAGCGGCAGCCGCTCGGCAAGCAACACCGGTAGCCGTTCGTTGAGAAAGGTATCATACGAAGCCTTGTGCCAGGGCGTCGTCACATCGATTGACATTGCTTGCTCCTTGTTGGGGAGGTGATTGGTGACTAGGGATTGGGGATCGGGCCGATCTGCATTCTGACCCCAATCACCAGTCACTTGCCTCACGCCACTGCCGGGCTAACTGCGCCCGTGCATAGTACAGACGTGACTTGACCGTGCCTTCCGGGATATCCAGCGCGTCCGCCGTTTCCCGGAGGCTCATCTCCAGCTCGTGGACCAGGCGGAAGACCTCGCGCTTCTCTTCAGGCAGCCGACCGAGTATCTGCCGATAGCGCGCACGCTGCTCCGCCTGTTCCAACGCAGCCTCCGGCCCAAGTGATGCAGCATCCACCATCCAGGCCGGGACGGAGGTGGGGACATCTTCGTCGTCATCCGCATCAGGTGGCAGCTCCAGAGGGACCTCTCGTCGTCGCTGTACCCAGCGAAGGTGGTTCAGGGCCAGGTTCGTCGCGATACGATAGAGCCACGCTCTGAAGGGGCCATCGCCATACCACTGTTCGGCATGCGTCCACACACGCAGGAACGTCTCCTGCACGACATCACGAGCTGCAGTCTCGCTGTGGACGATAGCGACCAGGTGCCAACAGAGGGGCTCTGCATAGCGCTCGAAGAGCACCTCAAACGCGTGCGCATCGCGCTCGAGAATCCGTGCAACCAGATCAGAATCGAGCAGTGCCTGTGACTCTTGCATGGTCCCTCTACTATACAGGACACCGATAGGGTGAGGAAAGTTCATGCGCGAGCGGACTCGCGTCGAGCAGACTCGCGTCGAGCGGACCCACGTGCGACTTGTACTCGCGGGGAATCGACTACGATTGGCAGTAAGACGAGCTGTCGTCTCACCCCGCGCCGGGAGCAGGCGGTGCGGCGTCCTATGTTGAACGCGATAACTCAAACCACGGAGGCTAACAATGCGATTCTCCTATGACCGCCCGGCTGCAGCCGGTAGCCGGGAACCCGTTGACTATGTCGACACCAATATCGGCACGCTCTCCTACAAGACGTGGTCGACCTCTCCTACCGTGCAACTGCCCCACGGGATGATGGAAATTGACCCGTACACCACGCCCGGCATCGGCGACAAATACCTTGCGGACAAGATCCACGGCTTCATGGCCGGAGCTTTCGTGATCATGCCGACTGTCGGATCTGTGAGCCTGGTGCCCGCCGAGAACGCCTCGGCATTCGATCATGACCTGGAGCTTGCCACGCCCTACTGCTACGCCGCGTTGCTCGAGGACAGCGAGATCGAGGTGGCGGCTACCGTCAGCGAGCGCGCAGCGATCTTCCGGTTTGCCTACCCGGATGTTGCGGTCAGAACCGAGGCGGGTAGTGTTGTTGTCTACCTGGCCGGCGACGCAGAGGCTGCGTTCGTGGATGGCAACGCCCTGGCGGGAAGCCACACTTTCTGGCGCGTCAAGACGTTCTTCTACCTCGAGTTCGACCAGGCTCCTGATGCGGCAAAGATCGTCAAGCTCGACGTAGGCGGCGCTCCCGGGCGTGGGAGGCGTCAGATCACGCCCACCCTGGTCGCTTCAGCGACCTTTAATACTTCCGGGGGTAAGGAGCTCCGGGTTCGTGCAGGCATCTCGTACATCAGTGTAGAGCAGGCCCGTGCGGCCCTTCGCCGCGAGATCCCAGATTGGGATTTCGAGAGGACAAAGGTGCAGGCGCGCGATCGCTGGAACAAGGCGCTCAGCCGTATCCGGGTCGAGGGTGGCACGGAGGAACAGAAGACGATCTTCTATACCGCCATCTACCGCGATCTGCAGCGGATGAAGAACATCAGCGAGGATGGCAAGTACTTCAGCGGCTTCGATGGTCAGGTTCACGATGTTGAGGGAGCCGATTTCTACAACGTCGATCAGCCCTGGGACACCTATCGCTGCGCCCGCCCGCTGCAGATGCTTATCGAGCCCGA
This sequence comes from Anaerolineae bacterium, assembly GCA_025454475.1. GTDB lineage: Bacteria > Chloroflexota > Anaerolineae > B4-G1 > SLSP01 > PWVB01. The sequence goes on along the minus strand of JALOOJ010000125.1, from coordinate 6,847 downwards.
GCATGTCGACGATATGCTGCAGTCCTACGCGCGAATGGCGCAGCAGTTGGGCTGGATGCCGATGACGCCCCATGTTGGCGGGGAGCACGCCTCGATGGTCGGACGGCATATCACCGCGATCATCGCCGACGGCTATGCCAAGGGGTTCCGCAACTATGATCTGGAAGCCGCCTATGCCGGATTGCGGGTGAGCGCTCTGGAGCGCACCATCGTGCCGTGGATCAAAGGCCCGGCGACGGAGCTCGATCGTGCCTACGACGAGCAGGGCTACGTTCCTGCGCTGCCGACCCGCCCCGATGCGCAGGTGGATGACCCCAATGCATGGCGCGCCAATGTCAGAAGCATCGTTATGGCGGATGTGCCACACCAGATCACGTGGCTGCCCGAGGTCGGCGTCGACGAGTGGGTGCCTGAGGTGGACCGCTGGCACCGCCGGCAGTCGGTGTCGGCGACCTTGGAGAATGCCTATGACGATTGGTGTCTGGCGCAGCTAGCCGAAGCACTGGGCAAGACCGACGACGCAGCTCACTTCATGCGTAGGGCGGCGAACTACCGCCACCTCTACAATCCGGCGATCGGTTTCATGGCACCCAAGACCATCGACGGCACGTGGGTCGAGCCGTTCCACCCAACCCTCTCGGGCGGTTTCGCCGGTGAGGGGTACTTCACCGAGATGAACGCCTGGACCTACACTTTCCACGTACAGCACGACGTTCAGGGGCTGATCGACCTGATGGGCGGGCGCGAGGCGTTTGTGGCCAAGCTCGATGCGCTCTTTGTTGAGCAGTACATCATGGACAAGCCCGCCTTCTGGGGACAGTTCCCGGATATGTCGGGCTTAATCGGGCAGTACGCTCACGGCAACGAGCCGAGCTTCCACGTTCCCTACCTCTACAACTATGCTGGTGAGCCCTGGAAGACGCAGCGCCGCGTTCGTGACATCATGAAGATCTGGTACGACGCGGGGCCGATGGGTCTCTGCGGCGACGACGACATCGGTTCCCTCTCGTCGTGGTATGTCTTCAGCGCGATGGGCTTCTACCCGGTGAGCCCGGGTCGCCCGGTCTATGACCTCGGCAGTCCGCTCTTCGAGAAGGTCACGCTTAGTCTGCCGGAGGGCAAGGCCTTCACGGTTCACGCGAAGGGTGTCTCGGACCGCAACAAGTACATCCAGTCTGCCACGCTGAACGGCGCGCCGCTCGACCGGCCCTGGCTCTGGCACCGCGAGGTGGTCGATGGGGGCACGCTGGAGCTGGTGATGGGGGCGCGTCCGAACAAGGCGTGGGGCAGTTCGCCGGAGGCGGCGCCGCCGTCGATGAGCATGGGCTAGGGATAAGCGGTATGTGATAAGGGATAAGGGCAGACGACGTGTCCTTATCCCTTATCACCGATCCCTAGTCACGTCCCCTATAGCGTCCCGGCATACTCCACGCTGTAGGGCTTGACCTGTTCGATCGTGTAGTCGCGGCGCAGGCGGATGAGCTGCTCGATGTGCCATTGGCCGTGCACGACCCACGATGCGAACATATCACCTGCGTGGAGATGCGCGCCCCAAGGTGCCGGGATGCTCCTGTCCCAGTCGGGTGTGGCTAACCCCTCCAGCCAGGCCAGCGAGACCTGACGCTCAGCCAGGAAGTTCTGCAGCGAGGACGCCAGGTCCCGCGCGTTATATCCGCGCTCGGTAATCCACTCAAAGGGTCGGATCGGATGCCACGCGTCGTGCGGGCGGTGAAGGATCATGTCCAAGTGTTCGCGGAAGTCCTCGCGTTCCTCGTCGTAGAGGTGGTTGATGACCTCCAGGATCGACCAGCGCTCCGGATCGGGCTTCCATCGTGCCTGGTCGCCGGAGACATCGCCCAGCAGGAACTTGATCATGTCAGCCTGCATGCCCAGCAGCCGTTTCAGATTCGCGAAGTCCATAGGTGACTCCTTGTGAAGTGCCGGGGACTTTCTGGAGTCCCCGGCACTTGATATTTACCGGCTAGCCTTGGACACGAGATCGCCCAGGGCTGCGGTGAGCGGGTCGGCATCCGCCCCACAGTATCCGAAGTGCAGCCGGCGGCGCCAGCCCTCGGCGTAGGCAAAGCGCCCCGACATCGCCCCGACCTCGCCGGAGAGGTCCTCCATCATGTCCAGGTAGGAGTCCATTCCCTGGCTCTCGTCGAGCCAGACCTTCTGGCTCTGGTGGTGGGCCAGCATGGCCCGCTTCTGGGCCAGAACACCGGTGATGTCAACGAAGAGGCCGGGGACGATGGGTTGTCCCATTGGATCACAGTTGCCATGCGGCTGGCCATGGTAGACCGTGACCTCCTGCTCCGTCGGCGGCACCGGTGGTGTGGTGGGGAAGTTGGGCATGCCGCGGGCGAAGGCCGCAGTCGCCGCAAGGCGTGCTGCGTTCTGGTGGTCCTCCATATAGTCGACCGGCGAGAGCGTGAGCAGGATCTCGGGCGCTACCTCGCGCATCACGGCGGTGAGCCGCGCGAGCGTGGCTGGCTCGAAGAAGATCGACATATCCTCCACAAGGCTCTCGTGGTGAATGGCGCCGATGAAGGCTGCCGCGGCGCGCGACTCCTCGCGCCGGATGCGGATGATCTCCTCGCGGCTGTGGTGCAGCGTCCCGCAGGAGCCGTTGGCAATCGTCATAAGGTGCAACTCATAGCCGGCACGACCCAACAGGATCATGGTGCCGGCCATGAAGAACTCGATATCGTCAGGATGTGCCGAAACTGCAAAGACTCGCTTGACCATCAGTGCATCTCCGCTTCGCAGCTACCGATGCCGCCCCGGTAGAAGTTGAACTGAACATTCGGGTGGTCCGCCAACAACGACATCGGCACGGCACTATCAGGCCAGTGCCTGGAGATCATCAGCGTCGTCAGCCGCATACCGAAGGGGTTGTCGTGGGTGCCGGCCTGCCAGATCGAGACCTTCTCCGCCTTCCACGTCTCGGCAGGGCCCACGGTGAGCGCCTGCCCAGGCACGTTCTGCACAACGCCGCCGCCGGAGGTGCGCGCGTTCTGGATCAGGGTGATGGGGTGCAGGTCGACGACGCGGGTCTCCAGCTTGCGATACTCCTCAGGAGTGGGTGGCGCGTCCTTGTAGGGCCCCTCGCGGCGCACCGGGTCGTTGAACGCCCAGTGCTTCACCTCGCCCTGCCCGCCCTGCATCACGATACACCGGGCAGCGTCCCAGCTTGCCTTGAACTCGGTCAGGTCGACGGCAGGGAAGTGCAGGTTCTCCGGTGGCATGCGCAGGTCGGGCCGGATGCGGTCGAAGCAAAGGGCCATATCGGCGCGCCGGAAGCTCAGGGGATGGTCAGCCGTCACCTCTTTTCCGGCGATCACCCACTCGTCCATCGCCCAGAAGTGGGCGTGGCGCAGGTCAAGGTCTAGCGCGTTTACCAACCGCGCGACGAGGGGGAGCTGCTCTGTCGGCCCGATGGGGCCACAGATGCCCGCCGGCGCTTCCGGGGTTGCCTGCCGCCAGGCGGCGACGTACTCCAATGCCTCGGCGAGGTAGAAGTCCTCCAGTGTGTCGTAGAACACTACCTGGAACCCCGGACGGCTCAGCGTGCAGAGGTCGCCCGGTGTCAGTCGCGCGGCCTCATCCAGGATCGCTCTGTCGAGCGTTGTGTAGTCCCACCAGGCTGGGGCCACTTTGCTCAGTGGTCGCATGGGCATCTCCTTTTCGCAATAGTCGATCTGAGTCGCAATGGGCGCCCCATCCGCGCGCCATACGGTGTGATCCCCACCCGATGCCAGTGTGTCTGTGCCTGTAGGGCATTATCGCCCCCAAGAATCTCTCTGCAAATTCCTAGCCTTTCCTCAGTCTGCTCTCAGGCCGGTCGGCTAGAGTTATGAGGGTAATAAGCAGAAGAAGGAGACATATGACAGCCGAAGAGGTCCTGAAACGAAGGAGCGGAGCCCGCCAGCGTCTGCCCAGTATGACCTGCCGCCTCTCGGCTCTCCCGTCCTTGGGCGACGTGGTAGCCGAGTTTGCCCCCACCCAGCTTGACGAGATCGGTGATGCTGCCCTGTTGCAGCGCGTGACCACCAAGATGGCTGTACCTGAGCTTCTTCTGGCTCAGGCCTTGCAGACCTTTGGGCGCGGCTACAGGGTTCTGGAGATCGATGGACGACGGTCCCACCGCTACCAGACACAGTATTTCGACACATCCGATTACGCCCTGTACCGGCAGCACCACAACGGTCAGCGACCACGCTACAAAGTCCGAATTCGGGCCTACCAAGATGCCGGGATGGCATTCCTCGAGGTGAAACGCAAGTCGAACCAGGATGTCACGTTCAAAGAACGTCTGCAGGTCCCGGGCATTGCGACCGACATCGACGTCGGCGGCGAGTTCCTGGCATCCACCTGTCCCTACCCGGTGGATTGGCTAAGGCCCACGCTCTGGACCCAGTTCCAGCGCACCACGCTGGTCAGTATGCAGCGAGCAGAGCGCGTGACCCTGGATACCGGTCTCATACTCAGGCTCGGGCAGGAGGAAATCGCGCTTCCAGGGCTGGCGATCGCTGAAGTGAAGCGGTCGGATCATGCGTGGCGCTCCGAGTTCCTGGTGCGGTCACGGGCGCTGAACGTCCGGCCCATCAGCTTCAGCAAGTACTGCTTTGGCATCTCCCTGCTCGCGCCGCGCGTCAAGCCCAACCGCTTCAAGCCTCAGCATCTTTTATTGGGGCGGATCCTACAAGAAGGAGATCGCTTATGGATGAGCCACTAGTGTTCGGTGTCAGTTTTCTGGTCAATGGGGGCGTCGCACTTCTGATCCTGCGGGCCATCTACGCACCCGCGAAGCGGGATAAGGATTACGTCCTGATGTTCCTGACCTTCAACACGCTGGCATTCCTCATCGCAGGACTGCTCAACACCGTGGAGTTGGGGATGGGCTTGGGTCTCAGCCTCTTTGCCATCTTCTCGATCCTGCGCTTCCGAACAGACCCCATCCCAATCCGCGAGATGACGTATCTGTTTGTGATGATGGCGCTTCCGGTGGTTAACGCCCTCTTGATGGCTCAAGAGGCCTACGCGGGTCTTGCTATCGCGGATCTCGCGGTCGCCGGTGCGCTGATCCTGATCGAGAAAGGGTGGGGCTTGCGTAACGTCGGGCAGAAGTCCGTCGTCTATGAACGCATCGAATATATCAAGCCGGAATATGCGCAGCCTTTGTTGGCTGACCTGCGCGCGCGCACGGGTCTGGATATCACCCGCTGCGAGGTCGGGAAGGTCGACTTTCTGCATGACACAGCGGAGATCAAGATCACGTATATTGAGCCTCAGCAGGGCCAGCCGGCTGGGGCGTCCGGGGCGCAGGCTGACTATACGCCGTTGTTCTCGACGAAGCGAGGGGGATAAGAGATGAGAAAGCTGTGGACTTTGCTGTTCGTGATGGTGTTTGCTCTCACCGCGTGTTCGGTTCCCTCTGCTAGAGCGGTTGAGATCACCCCGGTCGCCCAATCAGCGGGCAGCGTGGAAGCGGTGAGTACGGCGGAGCCGAAGACCGTGCCAACGACCGATGTGACGCTCAGTCCGATTGAGGTGGAGTACGACGCCGACGATGGCCGTCCGAACGGCCTGGACACGAGCGCTGACAGCGCGATCACGGCCACGATCGAGCTGGACGGTGATACCATCGACGTGGAGGGCGCGGGCGTCATCGTCGACGCCGTCGACCATGACGGCGCCAGAGTTACTATCACCGCAGCCGGGACGTACGCCATCAACGGCGCGCTCGATGATGGGCAGATCGTGGTCGATGCAGGCGATGAGGATGTCATCGTGCTCGTGCTCAATGGCGCGCAGATTAGCTGTTCGACCGGCGCGCCCATCACCATAGTCAACGCTGAAAAGGCGATTATCACCCTCGCCAGCGGCACCGAGAACTCCGTCACCGACGGTGACGCCTTTGTTCTGGAGGAGGGCTCGGACGAGCCGAATGCCGCGATCTTCAGCCATGACGATCTGACGATCAATGGCAGCGGTGCCTTGACTGTCAATGCAACCTACCACGCGGGCATCGTCAGCAAAGACGATCTCAAGATCACGGGAGGCACGCTCACCGTGAACGCTCTCAACGACGGCATCAAGGGCAGGGACTCCCTGGTCATCAAGGCCGGCACGGTGACGGTGAACGCTGGAGGCGATGGGCTGGAAGCCAGTAACGACGAAGAGACGGAGAAGGGGACCATCGTCATCGAGGATGGAACGCTTTCCATCACGGCAGGACTTGATGGCATACAAGCGGAGACCAGGCTTCAGGTCGATGGCGGCATCCTCACCATCACCTCGGGCGGGGGCAGCGCCAACGGGAGCGACCACTCGGGCTGGGGCGTTTGGGGCCGGAGTGGCAACGGCGAGGATGCCGGTGCCACCGACAGTGCCAAGGGGCTGAAGGCAGGGCAGGACGTTACCATAACCGACGGTAATATCACGATCGATGCGTCCGATGACGCCATCCACTCGAATGGCAGCGTAACGATCTCCGCCGGCAACCTCCTCTTGGCCTCGGGCGACGATGGTGTGCACGCGGATGCGACCCTGACGATCGATGGCGGCAGTCTGACTATCACTCAGTCCTATGAGGGCATCGAGAGCGCTATGATCACTATCAACGATGGAGACGTGCACATCGTCGCCAGCGATGACGGCATCAACGTCTCGGGCGGCAGCGACGGGTCCGCGATGGGTGGGCGACCGGGACAGAACGATTCTGCGGTCTCCGGCACCGATCACCTTTACCTCAACGGCGGCACCGTTGTCGTTGACGCCGGGGGAGATGGGATCGATGCCAACAGCCCCATCGATATGACCGGCGGCACCGTGATCGTCAACG
>JALOOJ010000302.1 GCA_025454475.1 Anaerolineae bacterium | reverse complement strand
GCCGGTGATCACCTCGTTCAGGCTAACGGGCGACTTCTTCATGCATCCCGAAGATGCTCTCCTGGACCTGGAGGACGACCTGGTCGGGGCACCCCTGGACGCCACAGCCCTGCGTGAGCGCGTGCAGGCGTTCTTCGACACTGAGGTGCAGGTCGTTGGTGCGGCAGTCGAGGATATTGTGCACGTGATCCTGGCGGCGGAAGCGACTGGTGATCAGTGATCGGGGTTTTGGGGGTGACGGGGTGTTCCGGCTCTCTGTCAGGCCTAGTCCCCGGCCCCCAGTCACCAATCCCTGAGGTGCACGTTGCTCCTGAAAACCTACCACCCGTACCCTAAGTTCCCGCCTATCTCGCTATCCGGGACGGCATGCCAGCTCAACTGCCAGCACTGCAGCCGGGCGTACTTGCGCGCGATGGCGCCGGCGCTGACCGACGATGCCCTGATCGAGACGTGCCGTAGGCTGCGCGATGAGGGCGCCATCGGTGTGTTGCTCAGCGGGGGGTCAGCCCGCGACGGCAGTATCCTCAACCTGCGCGAACGCGTGGAGGCAATCCGACGGGTGAAGGCCGAGACCGGGCTCCTTCTCAACATCCATCCGGGCTTGATGGACGAAGCGACGGCCGGGGCACTCGCGCCCGTCCTCGACTTCGTCAGTCTGGAGATCCCCAGCACTGCAGCGATCCACAGCGTCTTTGGACTGAACGCAACCACGGAGGACTACGTGGCCACGTATCACCGCTTGCGCAGTGCGGGGATGCACGTCGTCCCGCACGTCGCGGTGTACGACGGGACCGAGGCCTGGCTGCTTGAGCCGCTCGCCGGCGTTCCACATCCCGAGACGATCGTGGTCATCATCTTCGCGCCGACCCGCGGCACGCCAATGGCTGAGGCCGCTCCGCCGACACCCGCGATGGTGGGCAACGTGATCGGCAGAATCAGCGGGATGTTCCCCGACACCGAGATCGCGTTGGGCTGCATGCGACCGCGGGGAAAAGAGCTGCGCGTGGCACTCGAGCTGGCGGCGCTCGATGCGGGCGCCACGCGCATGGAGCTGCCCTCACGCAGTACGCTGGAGATCGCCCAGTCGCGGGGCTACGGGGTCGTGCAGTACGACACCTGCTGTGCCCTGCCGCGCACGCTTGAGGAACAGGCCATGCGGGAACACCGTCTCCGGACGACACTTCTATGACAACGCCCGGCACTTCCCCCGCCCGGCGATAAATCGCCGGGCTACATCGCCGCGCCCGGTCAACCAGGCTAACAACCACGGGCGCATCCCAAGGCCCATTCATGGGCCGCCGCCCCCTAGCCCGGGGACTTCATCCCCGGGCTTCTGAATCTTCGGGCACCATCCCCATAGCAACGCCCGGCGCATCCCCCGCCCAGCGATAAATCGCCGGGCTACATCGCCGCGCCCAGCCAACCGGGCTGACAACCGCCGATGTGCATCCCAAGGCCCATTCATGGGCCGCCACCCACTAGCCCGGGGACTTCATCCCCGGGCTTCTGAATCTTCTGAATCATCGGGCACCATCCCCATGGCAACGCCTGGCACATCCCCCGCCCGGCGATAAATCGCCGGGCTACATCGCCGCGCCCGGTCAACCGGGCTGACAGCCACCGATGGGCATCCCAAGGCCCATTCATGGGCCGCCGCGCCCTAGCCCGGGGACTTCATTACCGGGCGCCGCCATCCCCGGACGCCGTCCCCGGCCAATCCAGCATCTCCCGCCACCAATCGGTAGCCTCAACAGCATAGCTTTCACCCGGCTCGGCAGCCACTTGGAGATCCTCTGTCCGCTCCAATGCCGGGATGATGTGTCTATCGCTGTGATGTTCTTTCTGGTTCACAACATAACCGACATAGTTCGGCAGTCGCTTCTGGTCAAAAGAGAACGCGCCGTATTCTGCCTGCCAGGAGAACGGCCCGCCGTTCGATCCGACCTTGTTGAACCGCGTGGAAGCTACGCCCTTGACCTGTCCAACGAACTTGGCAACTGCTGTAGACGGGGGAATGGCAGCCACGAGGTGGACGTTATCGGCAACCCCATTGAGTGCATACACAGTCGCGCCCAACCCTACAGCCTTGCTCCGAATGTAGCCATGGATGACAGGCTCGACTTCGGTCGTCAGTAGTGGTGTTCTGTTCTTGGTCGCCCACACCAGGTGGTAGTAGAGCTGGACATACGGCACGAGTCACCTCCCAGCGAGTGATTCAGCAGGCAAGGGCAGGCTTGGTGATTCCTCAGCGCATCCCAAGCCCCATTCATGGGGCGCCACCTCTTAGCCCGGCGACTTCATCACTGGGCTCCATCCCCGGGCTACTTCCGCAACTCCGCCCCTTGCCCAATGAGCGCCTTCTGCAGCGCCGGCACATCCAGGTCGCGCGGCTTGACGCCCTGGAGCGCCGACAGCGCCGCGGCCACGCCCGAGGCCTGGCCAATCGCCATCATCGGGATCATCGCCCGGTGGGACTCATACGGCTGCTGCTCGCTGGAGATGCAGCGCCCCGTCACCAGGAGGCCGTCGATCCGCTTGGGCACAAGCGACCGGTAGGGGATGTCATAGCCCTCATGCTCCAGGTAGCGCCGGTAGCCATAGTAATGGATGATCGCGCAGGAGCTGATCGCGACGACATCCTCGAAGCGATGCCCCTCGATCGCGTCCTCCGCGGTCAGCTTGTACTCCCCCTCAATGAACCGGGTCTGGCGAATCCCGAGCAGCGGCGGCGTCTCCACGACACGAGCATCAACGAGCTCCGGGTGCTGCGACTGCTTCTTGGCGAAGTCCTCATACACCCGCAGCCGTGTGTCGACCTCAGCCCGTGAAAGCTGCTCCGCGTCGGTGCCGTCGATCGGGGCTGCACCCGGTCCCCAGACCACAACATTGTTGCCGAAATCGCACGCCATGGGCGCGGCGGGCCGCTGCGCGCCGAACGCAATGCGGTACATCAAGGCGTCGTTCAGACGCGGCGCCTCGTCCTTGACCGTCTGCCAGAACGGCGCGCCGGCCCGCGCCGCCACGTCGCCATCCCCTGAGGCATCGACGACGACCTTGGCCATCAGCGCCTGGCGCCCCGACTTGTTCTCCACGATAATGCCGCGCAGGACCCCGTCCGCAACAACGGCATCTGCAAACCAGGTGTGAAACAGCAGGTCGACTCCCGCGTCCACACAGAGCTTCAGCGCGACGTATTTGAACTTCTCCGTGTCGATGGCGTAGCTGTACTCCATCTGCCCGGGCGTTGTAGGATACGACTTCTGAGCGTACGGGCTCTTGCCCAGCCCATCCATCGCCTTGAGCTCCAGGACGATCTCCTCGGCGATGCCCCGCACCGTCTGCGTAAAATCGGGCTCCACCTGGTTGCGGAACCCATTGATGCACGCCATCAGCGACGCCGTCGCCGTGCCACCAAGGTAGCCGAACTGCTCAACGAGCGCGAGCCCGGCCGGGCCGCCTCCGACCACGACCACATCGACATCCCGAACCACGGGCAGGTCTCTGGTTTGTTCCGTGTACGTTTGCATCCTATCCTCCATTGTCGCTACCCGGCCTTCGCCAGGCGCACCATTGTCTCATAGTTGGCCATCACCTGCGGCGAGATCGCCCGACCATACGGGCACGACGAGGGCATCAACACGAATCCACGTCCTTCGCCCGCGGTACCCTCATCCAGTGCCTGACGCACCCGGGCCTCAAACGCATTGGCCGATAGAAGCTCGATCTCCGAAGCCTCGATGTTCCCAAAAAGCACAGTCTTCTCGCCGATCGCACGGCGCACCTCGATCAGCGCCATATCGCCCTGTGGCGGTGGCTCGACCGGGTCCAGCCCGGCAGGCGCCATCGACGCAATGTCGGGCAAGATGCGCCGCAGCCGCCCGTGTGAGTGGATCCTGGCATAGCCGCCGTAGCGCTGGATCGTGTCAACCATCGGCCTTGTATAGCGCGCTGCAAACTCACCGTAGAGCCGGCCCGGCAGCAGCGGCTCCGACGCGTACTCCGAGCCCACTACCCGCCAGAGGTGCCCTGGAAAGGCCCGCGCCACAGCCTCGACCACCGGGTAAATGGTTCGCGCCGCCTGTTCGAGCAATCGGTGGAAAATCGCGGGCTCGGTAAGCGCCAGCACCGTGTAGTCGGCTAATGAGAACAGGTCCGCAGCGTGGCACAGCGGATCGGCGATGTCCACCATCACAATGCCCGCGTCGCCCAGCCGCGCCTCCTCGGCCCTTAGCGCTTCGACGCTTACGTCCTGGGCAAAGGCCTCATCCGGCAACTGCAAGTAGGCCTCGGCGTCCTCAGGCCCCTTCAGCAGATGCTCGAGCGTCCAGCCAGTGTCCACGTCAGCGTCGCGGCGCGTGAGCGAAGTCAGCGTCCTTCCGCCCACCTGCAAGGTAGTCCGGGTAAAACGAGACCCATCGCGAAGCTCGACCTCGACCGTGCGAAACGCATCCATACAGTTGCCGGGCGCCGGCCGAAGGCTGGGTCCCCGCATGCGGATCAGATCAGTCTCCTCTTCGGCAAACTGGAGCAGATCGCGCCACCCCGGTCCGTTGTGGACATTGAAGGGGTCTGGATCATCGGGG
>JALOOJ010000013.1 GCA_025454475.1 Anaerolineae bacterium | reverse complement strand
TATCGTAGGCTCTCATTCCTCTGGATGGGAGCCTACGCTGGTGCTAGAGCCGCTGTGTGGGCCTGAGGGTGTTCGAGTGCCGATCTACGAGTATTACTGTGCGGTGTGCCAGGGGCGGTTCAGCCGGTTGGTGCGGCTCATCGAAGACGATGCGTTGCCGTGTTGCCCGCGCTGCGGCAACCGCGAGGTCGTGAAGCTGATCTCCGCGGCGAGTTTCGTCCGCGGCACGGCGCACCATCGGAGCGCGCTCAGCCATGGCGCTGCTGCTGTCGACCCCGAAAATCCGCAGGAGATGGCGGAGTTCCTCAAGTCTTCAGGGCGGCTGGAGGATGCCTCCGGCCTCTATGGCAGCCGGGCATACCGGGAGCTGATCGAGCGACGCGTTGACGGTGCCACAGACGCCGATGTGGTGGATCTGGTGGATGACTTGGCTCAGGCCGCTGCAGGTGCGGAGGCCACAGAGCTGGGGGCAGCCGTGGCCCTGTCGCAGCAGGTAGAGAACCGGATGGGAGCTGTAGGTCCCCCTGTGAGTCAAGACTCGCAGGGACCGGAAATCTCCAAGGACGAGGGCCCGGGTGGTAGCGCCGGGCCCAGCGTGCGACGGAAGCATTCGCCACGGTTCTCGCGCAACCTTGGCTGGGGATGACTGGCGGCGCTCAGGTCAGGCGAGCGCCTTGTAGAGCCCAGTGGCTTGTCATGCCGATGGAGGTTTGATGCGTAATCCGTTCTTGCAGCATATTCAGGACTTCTTTTCCAGGATGTCCGGGCGCTCTCTGGCTATCGCCGGCATTGTGTGGATCGCGCTTATGGGCATCGGTCTTTCCTGTGCGCTTGGCTTCATCGATCTGCCCGGGCGCCGTGGCGGATCCGTCGAGGTCTTGCCTACGACGACCCCGACATCGACCAATCCTTTCGCCCCTGGCGGGTCTACCGGCGGTTCGAGTTCCGAGCCTACGACGATGCCTGTTGTTACGCCGACATCGGAAGGGCAGATCTTGCTGCCGACCCCGACGCCTGACGCGGCGAGCACGAGCAATCTTCCGCCCCTGCCGTGGGGTGACTTTGGTTACGGCATTGCCGCTCACGGGATTGGGATGCCCGACTACACGATGGGTCAGGTCAGGGACCATCTGGGGCTGTCCTGGGTGAAGCAGCAGGTGCGCTGGGATCACTTCTCCTCTGGGCCGGGACAGATGGACTGGAGTGGGTATGACGCGATGGTGCTCTACGCGAATCAGCGCGGTCTCAAGGTGATGATGAGTGTCGTGGGATCGCCGGCATGGTCGCGCACCTATATCGATGCCAATCCTGAGGCGGCTCCCCCCGACGATCTGTCGCTCTTTGTCACGTTTGTAGGCGAGCTTGTCGACCGGTACAAGGGCCGAGTCCACGCCATTGAGGTGTGGAACGAGCAGAACCTCGACCGTGAGTGGGATACCGAGGAAGGTGTGAAGGCTGAGCGCTATGTGGAGATGCTGCGGCTGACCTATCAGGCGATCAAGAGCCGCGATCCCAGTATCATCGTGATCAGTGGGGCGCTCTCACCGACCGGGGTTGTGGCTACAGACCCACAGAATTCCAACCGCTACACGGTGGTGGATGACTTTGCCTATTTCCAGCAGATGGTCGATGCAGGGTTCCTGAACTACGCGGATTGTGTCGGTGCCCACCACAATGGGTACAACGTCCCGCCTGATGTTGCCTGGGACGAGGGGTATAACGACCCCACAGCGACCTTCCGCGCGCCGTTTGACTCGCCGCATCACTCGTGGTCGTTCAAGACCACGCTCTTTGGCTATCACGAGATGATCAGAGCGGCTCAGCGTGACACGCCACTCTGTGTGACCGAGTTCGGCTGGGCGAGCTCTGAGGGCTTCGATGGCACGCCGCCCGGCTTTGAGTTTGCGGCGGATAACACCCTCGAGGAGCAGGCGCAATGGAATGTTGAAGCATTCCAGCTCATGCGCGAATGGGGTATTGTCCATCTGGCTTTCCTCTGGAACCTGGACTACTCTTACAAAGGTGGCATAGGAGCGCTGGACCCGAACACGCCGTACAGTATCCTCGATCTCAAGGGCGTCGCCCGCCCGGCCTATGGCGCGATCGGGGAAATGCCCAAGGTGCCGTAGCGCAGGCCTGAGCGTTTTGCTGAGCCAGAGCGCACTAGACGCGGGAATCGGGGGGTGGGGCTAGCGTCGCCCCCCAGTTTCCGCCCAATGTAGAACCACCCCATGACGCTTCTTTGCAGATACCGGAGGCCATTCGTCCTCGCAGGGGTTGCTGCACTCCTTTTCGTCCTGCTCGTTGTGGACGGGCTCTCCGGCCGATTCTCCGGCGTGTTCAGGGTGCCTGTCACGTCAACACCCAGCCCGACGCCTTGGCCTGTACCGACCCGGATCGACTCTCCGGACTATGGCGTCAACATCCACCTGTGGTGGGATGAGTGGGCCGCGATACGCCGCGATTGGCCCTTGGTGCAGGATGCGGGCTTCACGTGGGCGAAACAGCGCATCGCCTGGTTGGATGTGGAGGGGGCAGGCCCTGGGCGCTATGAATGGCGCGCAGCGGACCTCATCGTCGATCAGGCGGGCGAGCGAGGCATCAATCTCATCCTGCGCATAGATCACCCACCCGTGTGGGCTATCCCCGCTGCGCCGGATGGGGACGCTGCGGCCATGCCGGTGTCGCTGGATGCCCTGGACACCTTCTGTGGCGTGTTGGCAACACGCTACCGCGGCAGGGTCAGCGGGTATCAGGTCTGGAACGAACCCAACTTGGCGCGCGAGTGGGGAGGCCTTGCACCAGACCCGGCAGGCTATGTGGCTGTGCTCAGGACATGTTACATGGCCATCAAGCAGGCCGACCCGCAGGCATTGGTCATCTCAGCAGGGCTGGCCCCGACGGGGTCTGCTCTGCCTGAGGCGATTCCTGACGGTGAGTACCTTGTAGCGATGTACGAGGCCGGGGCTGCCTCCTACTACGATCTCCTGGGTCTCAACGCGCCGGGTTACAAGGCGCCTCCCGAGGTCTCACCGGCCGAGGCGGCTGATCCCGCAAATCCGTATGGCGGACATTCGTTCTTCTGTTTTCGGCATGTTGAGGAGATGCGGGCCGTCATGGAGCAGTACGGTGACGGCGACAAACAGATCGCGGTGCTCGAGTTTGGCTGGCATACGGCGAATAGCCTTGACCATCCGGACTACGCTTGGTTTGCGGTGACTCCGGAGGAGCAGGCCAGCTATCTCGTGCGGGCGTTTGCCTACGCTCGGGAAAACTGGTCGCCCTGGATCGGTCCGATGTTTGTGTGGAATCTTCCCGATCCGAAGTGGACTCCGGACAATGAGGAGTACTGGTGGGCGATCGTCGACCCGTTCTGGTGGGGTCGTGATGTGGACCAGAGCATATGGGCCGGCGCGGCGACACGTCCGGCTTACGAGGCGCTCAAGGCAATGGCGAAGCCCTGACTGCGAGTCACAGGAGTGTTGCTCAGCCGCTGATCGGCGGTATAATCGCGCGTGCGGGGGAAGTGTCGGAATAGGCAGACGAGCATGACTTAGGATCATGTGCCGCAAGGCGTGCGGGTTCAAGTCCCGCCTTCCCCATCGGAGGGGCGAGCGCAGTCTCGCCCCTTGGCTTTATGAGCTATGTGCGAGGAGGTCGTACTGTGGCGAGGCAGTCCCAAGCGGGCTCCGTCAGTCGATTGCCCGAGGTTCCTCCTGAACTCCAATCCTCGGTCAATCTCACCACACTGGATCAGGTCTATGCATGGGCCCGGAAGCGCTCGCTCTGGCCGATGCTCTTTGGTCTAGCTTGCTGTGCCTTTGAGATGATCGCCACCGCCGCTTCGCGCTATGATACCGCGCGCTTTGGGATGGAGATCATGCGGGCCAGTCCGCGTCAGGCGGACCTCTTGATCGTCAACGGTACGGTGACCAAGAAGATGGCCCCCCTCTTGGTGCGTCTGTACAATCAGATAGCTGAGCCCAAGTATGTGATCGCGATGGGGGCGTGTGCCATCTCCGGTGGCCCTTTCAAAGAGGGCTACAACGTTGTCTCCGGCGTTGACCGCCTGATCCCAGTGGACGTCTACATCCCCGGGTGCCCACCGCGGCCTGAGGCGCTGATCCATGGCATCCTCACGCTGGATGCGCGTTTTGACCATGAGTCGATCCGCGACATTCGGGCCTTCCAGACGGGCGAGGACAAGGGTATCCCGGAGCCAGCCTTAGGCCCGGACCTCTTGAACTGGCGGGATCTGGAAGGGCTCGTGGGGCCGCCGGAGGAGAAGCGCTAACAATGGCTGACACGATCAACGGTATGCCGGTGGAGGTCTGGGAGAAGCTCCAAGCGCGCTTCCCCGGGGCCTTACACCCGGCTCAGCCGCCGGAGCGAGGCGATGCCGAAGGGTACCCGCAGGGCGGCGAGCATCGTATGACCCGGTCGGTGTCGCGTTCGGTCCTGCAGAATCGTCCGCGGTATGAAGGCGTGCTGGTCCACTCGCGTCATCTGCTCGATGTCATGCGGTTTCTGCGGGATGAGCTGGGGTACGTGATGCTCTCCAGTCTGACAGCGGTGGACTATCCCGAGGCCGTAGGACAGCTCCCGCCCCACATCGACGTGGTCTACCACCTGTTCCGGCTCGAGGGCGGAGGCTATGTCGTGCTCCACGTCCACACCGCCCGGGAAGGGGCGATCTTGCCCTCGTTGACTCCGGAGTTCGCGGCGGCGAACCTGCAGGAGCGCGAGGTCTGGGATATGTTTGGGGTGCGCTTTGACGGGCACCCGGATCTGCGGCGCCTGCTGATGTGGGAGGGGTTCGATGGCTTCCCACTGCGTAAGGACTGGCGAGAGGCCTATTTCGAAGAGGAGCACAAACCATTCCGCAGCCGGTTCCCTGAGGGCGGAAGTCCCCTGTACGCTGAGGAACGGACGCCCTATCACGCCAACGTCCGGTACAGCCGCGAGTTCGCGGAGCACAATCTGCACGTGGACGAGGACTTCAGCGAGGCCGATGCCCTGCTCTACGAACGCATGTTGTCTGCTGACCGCGACACGGACAAGCCGCTCAAGACTGAGGAGATGATCCTCAACATGGGCCCACACCATCCCAGCACACACGGGGTTTTCCGGATGGCCGTCAGGTTGGATGGCGAAACGGTGCGGCACCTGGAACCGGTTTTTGGGTATCTCCATCGCTGCCACGAGAAGATCGGCGAGCGCAACACGTGGCTTCAGAACATCCCCTACACCGATCGTTTGGACTACATCAATGGGATGACGAACAACTTGGCCTATTGCCTGGCGATGGAGAAGCTGCTGGGGTGGGAGGTCCCGGAGCGGGCCGAGTACATTCGTGTCATCATGGCCGAGCTTTCCAGGGTCGTCAATCACGTGTTGGCGGCGGGCTTCTTCAGCAATGAGATCGGGATGTATTTCACCGGTTCTCTCTATGCGCTGGAGGAGCGGGAACTGGTGCTGGATCTGTTTGAGGCCGCCGCGGGCGGGCGGATGATGTTCAACTACATGCGCCCGGGCGGCATTGCTCGCGACTTGCCTGAGGGGTGGATCGAGCGTGCCCGCGCCTTGGTCCGCGGGCGGTTACCGAAGAAGGTGAAGCAGATGCAGTCGTTCCTGCTCGATAACGAGATCGTGCGGGCGCGGAGCGTGAATGTGGGGATGCTCTCCGCGCACGATGCGATCGCGAGCGGTGTGAGTGGGCCCGTCTTGCGTGCATGTGGTGTCAGATATGACATCAGGCGAGCCGAACCCTACGGCATCTACGATCGCTTCGCATTTGACGTGGTCACCCGCGAGCACGGCGACGCTTTCGACCGTGTGGCACTACGCTTTGATGAGGTATGGGAAAGCCTCCGGATCCTCGAGCAGGCGCTGGATGCGATTCCTGAAGGACCCATTCAGTCACACCGGCTCTCCCCGAAGATGCTCATCCCGCCCGGTGAGACCTATGCACGCATCGAGGCGCCGAAGGGTGAGTTGGGCTTCTACCTCGTGTCCGACGGCGGCGCCAATCCCTATCGCTACCACATCCGTGCGACATCGCTGCTCAACCTGACGCCGCTCAGTGCTTTGACCCGCGGTGTCAAGATCGCGGACGTCGTCTCGATCCTGGGCAGCATCGATCTGACGATGGGGGAGGTTGATCGCTGATGTACGGCTGGGGCATCATCAAGACCTTGGCAATGACGCTGGCCCACTTCGTGATGACCTACGTCGGAGCCGCTCCGAAGCGGGGAGCCGCTCGGAAGCGGGGAGGCGCCTCAGACGGGCAGGGGACGCCCTCACGCGGTGTGTTCACCATTCAGTATCCCAGCGAGCGACTCGATCTGCCCGAGAACTACCGGAATCTGCCGTTCTTCGTCATAGACGCCAAGACCGCACAGCTACGCTGTACAGCCTGCGGCATCTGTGCGCAGATCTGCCCGGTGCAGTGCATCTGGATCGAGCGCGCCAAGGAGCCGGAGACCGGTCGTCCGCGCCGCTACCCTGTCTCCTATTTCCTTGACGTCAGCTTGTGTATGTCGTGTGGGTTCTGCGCGGAGTTCTGTCCATTCGATGCCATCAAGATGGATCACGATTTCGAGATCGCGTCCTATCGGCGCTTGGGCTTTATGAGCGCCAAAGACCTGGCACGGCCTGAGTCCTATGATGCCGAGATTCATCCTTCGGACTACGCTCGGCAGACCGAGTCCGCTCGGCAGACCGAGTCCGCTCGACGGACTGAGGATGGTCAACAGACTGAGCCGCAGCCTGCAGATTCGACGAGTCCCGGAACAGCGTAGGGGGCATAGCTGCAGCTTCGCCCCCTACGCTCCGGTCCGGATCATCGGCCAATCGACCTGTCAGATCCCTTCGATGATGCTGATCGGACCCCGTATCTTGTGCAGGCGCTCGATCAGCTCCATGCATGCCCGTCCATTGTGGTAGGGGCACTTCCAGAAGCTGACTTTGGCATTGTTCTCCCCCGTACCTTGCGGGCGAGTTAGATCGCGTTCGACATAGCGCAACCACTCCCCGTATTCACGATCGACGAGGTGGGTCTCTATGAAGTCCCAACTATTGAGCGCCGCGTCCAGAAAGTGCGGCGCGCCACTCAGCTGGTAGGCGTTGAGGAAGCCTACAGCCGCCTCAGCCTGCGGCCACCACTGTTTGGTAGAGTCCAACAGGCCCTCAGGTCCTCTTTCGTAGACGATGCCGCCATCAGGGTCGAGCCCCTGCTCGTAGACAGCTTGCGCCATCTGCACCGCCAACTCCCTCGCGCGCTGGTCCAGTGTAGCATCGCCCACTACCTCCGTAGACTCGACGAGCAGCCAGCTGGCTTCGATGTCATGTCCGTAGGAGACATGGTGCGATCGCGGCTCCCAAGCTTCGTTGAAGAAAAGGATCATCTGCGCGGTATTTGGGTTGATCACGTGGGTCATCATGACGTCGAGGAGCTCGATCTGTTTGGCGCGCAACGTAGCGTCGGGCCAGACCCGCAGTAGGTTCGTGAACGCCTCCATCACGTGCAGATGCGTGTTCATCGACTTCATCTCGTTCAGGTCGACGGTGCTCAGCCGCACATCGGTAGCCTGGCCCCAGTCACGCGCGAATGCCTCAAAGTAGCCCCGATGCTCGGGATCGTAACTGTGGGCCTCCATCGCCTGGAAGATCGCCTGCGCCCGTTGCAGCGCCTCTTCGTGCCTGGTCGCGGCATAGTATTCTGCCAAGGCATAGATGCCGAACGCCTGCCCATAGATCTGCTTGCCGGGCCGAATCAGCGTACCATCAACGCCCACCATCCAGTAGAGCCCGCCGTACGTTTCATCCCAGAACCGATGGACGAGGTCCTTGTACGCCCAATCGGCCATCGCAAGGTAGGCCGTGTCTTTGTACCTTCGATACGCGGCCGAGTAGGTCCAGAGAATGCGTGATGTGAGCAGGGCGCCCCGTGGCGCATCTCTTCGAACTGTGAGATCGTTGGTGATCTCTCCGTAGAAGCCGCCACGCTCGTGATCGACGGCGTGGGACATCCAGAATGGGAGGATATTCCCACGGAGTTCCGCTTCGGCGCGTTGAACCGAGTCACGCAGCCTGGTTGGGTCGGGCATGGATCGACCCCCTCTCAGACCTTCAGCGCCGCCGCAGCGTTCTTGACGATGCCGGCGAAGTCCTCGACCTTTAGACTTGCACCGCCGACCAGCGCCCCATCGATCTCGGGCATCACGATGAAGTCCGCCATGTTGCTGGGCTTGACGCTGCCGCCATACTGCACCCGGATCGTCTCGGCAGTCGCCTGGTCATAGAGATCGCACAAGACGTTGCGGATGGCCTCGCGGATGGTGCGGTCCGCGTCCTCGGGCATTGCGGTGCGTCCCGTGCCGATGGCCCAGATGGGCTCATACGCCAGCACGACCTTCTGAGCATCGTCCTGTGCAATGCCTGCAAAGGCGCCGCGGATCTGAGCGCCGACGAACGCCACGGTCTCGCCCGCCTCGTTCTGCGCCAGGCTTTCGCCGATGCAGACGATGGGGGTGAGGTTATGCCGAAGGGCGGCTTTGAGCTTGAGATTGACGGTCGTATCGGTCTCGCCGAAGTATTGGCGTCGCTCTGAGTGGCCGATGATCACGTATGCGGCCAACTCCTTTGCCATCAAGGGTGAGATCTCACCCGTGTAGGCTCCGCTATCCTCCCAGTACATATTCTGGGCGCCGACGCCGATGTTTGTGCGTGCCAGCACGTGGCTCACCGCTTCCAGGGCGGTCGCAGTGGGACAGACGGCCAGGTCCATGGTCGATACGTCCGCCAGAGCCGCTTTGAGCGCAACGGCAAGGTCAACGGCTTCGGCGACGGTCTTGTGCATCTTCCAGTTACCGGCAATGAACGGTCTACGCATTCGGGTCTCCTTTCAAGCGCCGGGCACTGGAGTGTCCAGTGCCCGGCGTGCTTCTCGATAGTGTTCTCCGCGAACAACGGGGCCCACTCAGCGGTGGGGTCGGTCGGATGTCTGCTGTGAGGCTACTTGTCGTTGAGTGCCGCGACGCCGGGCAGAATCTTGCCCTCCAGGAACTCAAGACTCGCGCCACCTCCGGTGGACACGTGACTCACTTTGTCGGCGACGCCGGCCTGGTTGACCGCCGAAGCCGAGTCCCCGCCACCAATCACCGTCACTGCATCGAGCGCCGCGAGGGCTTCAGCGATGGCGAAGGTGCCTTTGGCGAAGTTCGGCATCTCGAAGACGCCCATAGGCCCGTTCCAGACAACGGTCTTGGCATCGGCTAGCTTGCTCATATACAGCTCGATGGTCTTCGGGCCAATGTCCAGAATGCGCCAGCCCGTGCTGACGGCAGCGATATCCACCACATTCCGGGGCGCATCGTTGTCGAAAGCGTTAGCGACGACGGCGTCGACGGGTAGCACCAGCTTGCCCCCGGCCTTGGCCATCAATGCCTTGGCGGTATCTAGCACGTCATCCTCAACCAATGAGTCGCCCATCTCCAGGCCCTGTGCCTTGAGGAACGTGTTGGCCATGCCGCCACCGATCAGGATCGTGTCGGCCTTGGTGAGCATGTTCTCAATCACCAGGATCTTGTCGGAGACTTTGGCTCCACCCAGGATGACGACGTAAGGATGCTCCGCGTCTCCCGTGGCTTTGCCCAGGAACGTGATCTCCTTCTCGATGAGGAATCCGCCCACGGCGGGCATCCTCTCGGCAATTCCCACCGTGCTGGCGTGAGCCCTGTGGGCTGAGCCAAAGGCATCGTTGACGTAGATGTCGCCAAGAGCGGCCAGCTTATCGACAAAATCGGGAGCGTTCTTGGTCTCGCCGGGGTAGAAACGGGTGTTCTCCAGGAGCATAACGTCGCCGGGTTTGAGGGCTTTGGCCATCGCCTCTACCTCCTCACCGACGACATCGGGCGCCATCGTGACCGGCATGCCGAGGAGCTCTGCCAGGCGCACCGCAACGGGCTGCAGGCTGTACTTAGGATCGGGGCCATCCTTGGGGCGTCCAAAGTGCGACATCAGGATGACGGATGCGCCTTGTTCAAGGACGTACCTGATGGTCGGCAAGGCAGCTTGGATACGGGTATCGTCCGTAATGGTCTTGCCCTCAACCGGAACATTGAAGTCTACGCGCATCAGGACGCGCTTACCCTTCAGGTCGATATCGCGCACGGTCTTCTTGGTCATGGGACCTCCTTTTGATATAGAGAAAAGGGATAAGGAGTCGCTCCTTATCCCTTCTTGGTTCATCTCTGGCTGTTCGGCCCCTACAGCTTGCTGGCGACGATCGCGGCAAGGTCCGCGACCCGGCAGGAGTAACCCCACTCGTTGTCATACCAGGAGACTACCTTGGCGAAGCGCGGACCCATCATCATGGTCAGTTCAGAGTCGAAGATGGAAGAGCGCTCATCGCCCCTGAAGTCCGACGACACCAACTCCTCGTCAGTGTAGCCGAGGATCCCGGCGAGCGCGCCCTCGGCCGCATCCTTCATCGCGGCGTTGATTGCCTCGACTGTGGTGTCAGTCTTCAGCTCGACTGTCAGGTCAACAACGGAGACCGTGGGCGTCGGCACACGCATCGCGAAGCCGGTGAACACACCCTTCAGCTCGGGGATTACCAGCGCCACAGCTTGCGCTGCACCGGTGGTGGTGGGGATGATGTTCTGAGCGGCTGTTCGGGCGCGACGTAGGTCTTTGTGTCCTTGATCCAGTGTGACCTGGTCATTTGTGTAGGAGTGAATCGTAGTCATCAAGCCCCGGGCGATGCCAAAGTTGTCCTGAAGGACCTTGGCAACGGGAGCTAGACAGTTGGTCGTGCAGGATGCGTTGGAGATGATGTTGTGGTTCGTAGGATCGTAGTCCTGCTCGTTCACGCCGATCACGATGGTGATATCCTCGCCCTTGGACGGAGCGGTGATGATGACTTTCTTGGCGCCTGCCTTGATGTGCTTCCCGGCGCCCTCGCGATCGCGGAAGATACCCGTTGACTCGATGACGATATCAACACCCAGCTCGCTCCACGGAAGCTCCTCGGGGTTGCGAATGGCGAAAGCTTTGATCGTCTTGCCATTGACGATAATGCTGTCCGCGGTGTAGGAGACATCACCCTTGAAGTCGCCATAGGTCGAGTCGTGCTTGAACAGGTGGGCGTTGATCTTGGTGCTGAAGAGGTCGTTGACGCCGACCACCTCCAACTCGTCAGGGTGGCGCTCGAGAATCGTGCGCAGCACCAATCGTCCAATACGTCCGAACCCGTTAATCCCAATCTTCGTAGCCATAGTCACTCCTTCGTGTCTTAAGGTTGAGCATTTGGTTGGAAACCCAGGATTGACGACTAGACCCACTGGCGATCGAGCCGCGGCGTCGCCGCGGTCGATGTGCTGGCCCAATCATCAATCGTACATCCCCAACTACTCCTTCAAAAGCGTTAACAATGCCTCGGCCAATCGCTCACTGTTGTGGTGTCCATCACAGGTACGATCCACCAGATCCGCTACGATCGTCCGTGGGTCCTCCGACATGATGGCTTCGGGTCTGACCCAATCGCACTCCGTGTCCCCCACGATCGGGACGCTCTTCGGAAGGTGGGTGTTGACCACAATCCTGTCGATCACACCCTCACCGATATGGCGCTCCAGCGCTCGAACGTGCTCCTGTGCCGTGTAGCCGTCCGTCTCGCCGGGCTGCGTTGCCACGTTGCATACATAGATGAGCGTTGCCCGCGTTGCTTTCAGCGCTTCAAGGATCTGCGGCACCAGCAGGTTAGCCAGAATGCTGGTGTACAGACTGCCGGGCCCGATGACCACCAGGTCCGCGGCCAAGATCGCCTGGATGGCGCCCGGATACGCGTTTGGGCTCTCGGGGATCAGTGTCACCCGCAAGATGCGACCACTGGACAGCGGAATCGCCGATTCACCACACACACGAGCGACGCTTCCGTCCTCCCTGCTGACGTCAGCACAGAGAGTCACTGCTTCGAGCGTGCTAGGCAGAACCCGACCCTGCACAGCCAAGACCTGACTGGACTCCTTTAGGGCAGACTCAAAGGACCCCGTGACCCCGGCCATAGCGGTGATAAACAGGTTGCCAAAGCTGTGCCCACTCAGATCCTTGCCGTTGGCGAACCGGTACTGAAACAGGCGGGTCATCAAGGCCTCATCGTCTGCCAGGGCGGCAATGCAGTTTCGGAAGTCGCCTGGAGGCAGGATCCCGACATCGCGCCGGAGCCTGCCGGATGACCCTCCGTCGTCGGCCACGGTGACGATCGCGGTCAGGTTCGAGGTGAAAGCCTTCATTCCACGTAACACAGACGATTGTCCGTGTCCGCCACCGATCACGACGATCCTCGGCCCGCGCCCACGGCGCCGATAGTCATACAATGCTTGAGGAATCGAGGGGTGCGCGCCCGACATAATCGGAACCAGCAGCGCCCGACTCAGCCCCCAGACAGCGTATCCGATGATGCCGGTGGCGACGAACAGGAAACTGAAGGCCCTCAGGCCGCGCGGCAGGAACTGAAGCGTTACATAGTAAAAGTACCGAGGGAGGGGATAGGCTGCTCGCAAAGCGACCGTACCACCGAGGCTCAGAAGCCCCACACCGAGGGCCAACAGCAATAGCCAGCGCTTGACGCCGATCCCGGGCGTAAGCCACTTGAGGTGGGTTGGCCAGCTTTGCGCTCCAGCCAGGATAACCCTCCGCTTCATCAAGGCGATTATACCCAGATCACGGGGCATGTCAACAAACGGTGCCCCACAACAAACAGTGCCAGGGACCGCGAAGGCATTCCGACGCCTCCAGTCCCCGGCACTCTGAGCGTGTCCCTGGTAACACTTATTGGATGCGCGCTATCGTACGAGCGTTGCTCCAGAGCTCCTCGAGCCGATAGAACTTGCGCATCTCATCGCTGAAAAGATGGATGATCACGCTATTGTAGTCAACGAGAACCCAACCCGACTCCGGATCGCCTTCTACGTTGAGGGCAACGAGCCGTTGCTCGCTCTGCTTCACCCCCTCGCGAATGGCATTTTGTAGCGCATCCAACTGACGGCGGCTGCCTGCTGTGCAGATCACAAAGTAATCGGTGAAGGTTGTGACCTCGGTCAGATCGAGCAGCACGATGTCCTCGCCCTGTCTGTCGACGATAATCTCGGTAATCCGGTTCGCTAGCTCCCTACTCTCCACTCCACCTCCCCTGGGTTTGTGTCTTCCCACACAGTCGAAACGTCGGCCGGCTCTACTGCTGCATCAGTAGCATCTGGACGCGCGTCGCCTCGGTAATCTCGTTATCCTGCATGCTGATCGTGAGGCGGTCCTTGCCCATCCGCAAGGTTAGCGTCGCTAAGTGTCCCATCAGTGTCGGCTGACCGAGCTCCTCCCAGCCTTTGGCCTTGAGCTCTGTCAGCATGTAATCCATGATCTCTGCAACCATCCCGGGCACCTGGTACACGTAGGTGCCCGAAGCAGGCGTAGCAACCAGGTCGAAGGCGTCCGGATGTAGAACGAGGACGTCCGGGATCTGACTCTCGGCTGTTGAGGTCGGCTCTGCAACCGTCTCATCGCCGTTGTCTTCTGCCGTAGGAGCTTCCTCCTCAACCCCGGGCCCATCGCCATCTACCGCCGGAGGCGCGCCGGTATCGCCTCCGCCACAGGCCGCCAGAAGCAGCACGACTATGATCAACAGCCCCCATGCCCCACGCAACGCCCTCTTCCTTGTCATCCCGCTCCTCCTGCTGCGCAAAGTGAAGTTTATTAGCTAATCATATCACAAAAAGGGGACATGTGCCACTGTGCCAAGTGGGGAGAGATTCCCGTGCAGGCGATTGGTGAGGGCGTTGAAGACCTCGATTGCGCTGCGGTGGGCTACAGCGTTTCGCGGAGCAGCGAAAGCAGCACCTCGATCGCATGCTCTACGTCCCCCTGGTCGACCATTTCTGAAGGGGAGTGAACATACCGGCAAGGGATACTGAGACAACCACTCGGCACGCCAGATCTCACAAGCTGCATCGCCGCTGCGTCGGTGGTACCGCCCAGCAGGACTTCCATCTGGTAGGGCGCGCCGGCGCGTTCCGCTGCCTCGACAAGGCGATCGCGGACATGGGGATGGGCGATCATGCCGCCATCCTTCACCTTTACGGCTGGCCCCTGGCCCAGGCTCACTTCCATCGGCAGTGCCTTGGGTACATCGCCTGTCGCCGTCACGTCAACGGAGATAGCGATATCCGGCTCGATCCGGTACGCGGCGGTCCGTGCGCCGGACAGGGTGATCTCTTCCTGGGTCGTGAACGCGAAGTAGACGTCGTGAGCTGAATTATCCAGGCGGCGCATGACCTCGATCAAAACATAACAGCCGATTCGGTCGTCCAGGGCCTTGCTGATCAGTCGTGACCCTCGCTGCATCAGGGGACCGACGAAGGTAGCCGTGTCCCCAACGCGTACCGGACACGAGGCGCGATCTGCGCAGCCGATGTCCAGATACAGATGCTGCAGTTCTGGGAGCTTGGAGGCATCATCCCGCCGTTCCACGTAGATGGGGCCCGTGATACCATTGGCAAATGTGGCCCTTGTTCCGATGCAGTGGGCCGCGCGTACGCCGCCAATGGAGGTGAACCGGAGGAATCCTTTCTCCTCCACATGGGTGATGATCAGGCCGATCTCATCCATATGGGCGGCCAGAATCACACGCTTGCCGTCGTGTGCGCCTCCCTGACCACGGCGATAGCCGATGAGGCTGCCGAGGGGATCCACCCGTGTCTCATCCGCAACAGCCTCGATGGCGCTGCCAATGACGGCACGGATCGCGTCCTCGTATCCCGAGGGGCCATAGGTCTGAGTTAACTTTTCGAGAAGTGCCAGATCCAAGGGTGTCTCCTTCTTCGGAGTCTGCCTCACGCGTTCTACAGAGGACGGATGACATCAGCCGTAATCCGTCGAGCGGCGATGTCGACAAGGCGCACCAAAGCTGCCAGGTCGCTGTCGCGTACTAGAGAGATAGGGCTATGGATGTAGCGACACGGGACGGCCACCGTAATCGTGGGAATCCCAGCTCTCGCCTGGTGGATGCTTCCGGCATCGGTTCCACCGACGCCAGGCTGCTTGAGTTGATATGGGATGCCTTCGGCTTCGGCTACCTCTACAAAGTGGCGCAGCAGTCGCGGAGGGGTGGTATACGAACTGTCCTTCACCGTCACTGCGGGACCGAGTCCCAACGTTGTCGTGGGACTGACGTCAGGCTCCACCTTGGGAAGGTCGTCGGCCAACGTACCCTCCAGCACAATGGCCACATCGGGATCGACGCTGTATGCGGCGACCCGTGCGCCGCGCAGCCCGACTTCTTCCTGCACGGTAAATGCACCGGTGATCTCAAACGGAAAGGGCTGACCGCTGAGCAGCGCAATCAGGGCGACGCATCCTGCACGATCGTCGAATGCCTTTCCGGCACAGCAGGTGCCCATTGTCTCGAAACGCGTGCTGAACACGACAGGCGTACCCACTGGAGCCAACCGCTTTGCCTCATCTTTGCTGTTTGCGCCGATGTCCACGGCTAACTGGTCCACACCAGGGGCTTTCTCGAGATCTCCCTTGCCCGCGCGGTGGATTGCCGTCAGCCCAATGACCCCCGGCAGCGACTCCTCGCCGACCAATACGGTCAGGCCAGGCAGCAGCCGGTCAGGAATACCCCCGACGGTGGCGACCCGTAGTTCGCCATCCCCCGTGTAGCCCACGACCATCAGCCCGACCTCGTCCATATGCGCTGTTACCAGGACGCGTAATGGCGACGTGCCGTCTCCTGCTTTGTGCGCGATGAGGTTGCCCATCACATCCACGTGCAGGCCGCCAACATGCTGCTCGATCATCGGCCGAATGGCACGACGGACTGCAATCTCGTTCCCCGATATGCCCGGCGCGTTCGACAGGATCCCCAGATGGTCTATCAAGGCGCTCATACCTCGTCCTCCCATCGGGGCGTGTAGCCGTGCTCCAACCCGCAGACGAATCCAGCCAGCAGCCGTCCGGCACGCTCGATGTCGACCAAGGCGACCGTCTCGACAGGCTGGTGCATATAGCGCACTGGGATTGAGATCAGGCCCGAAGGGATCCCCTCTCTGGCGACCTGGATGCCCCAGGCGTCAGTTCCACTCGAGCCGGGGAGCGGTTCCAACTCAATCGGGATCTCATCGCTCTCTGCAGCTTCGGCCAAGCGTTTGACCATCTGTGGGTGGAAATTGGGTCCTACGCCGATGGTTGGGCCTTTGCCCAGCTCGAACACGCCCGGATTGCTGTCGTTGTACTGCCTGGCGAATGTTACGTCGAGGGCGACCGCGATAGTGGGGCTGATACCGTAGGCGCTCGTAATGGCACCCTTGACGCCGACCTCTTCCTGCACTGTCGCCACAGCGTAGAAATCCCAGGCGTGCTCACGGTGGCGAAGTGCCTCAAGTGCCAGTGTCAGTGCAGCCACAGAGGCGCGGTTGTCCATGGCCTTACCGGCGACGCGTCCGTTTTTCAGCGCCATCGTGGATTGTCGTATGGTCACGGGGTCGCCGACGCGGACAAGCGCCCTGACCTCCTCTGCAGGTAGGCCAACGTCGATCATGACCTCATGCCACGGAAGGACATTCTGCCGTTCGGACGGGGGGAGCACGTGGGGTGGACGACTGCCGATCACGCCCGGGATCTCCCGGCGGCTGTGGACGCGGACCGACAGACCTAGCAGAACGCGCCGGTCCACGCCGCCCAGCGAATGCACGCGCAGGAACTCGCCGTCGAACCCGGTGACGATGAGGCCGATCTCGTCCAGGTGCGCAGCTGCCATCACCGCGCGCCTGGGCTGCGGTCCCGTTCCCTGTTGTACGGCGATGAGGTTGCCCATAGCGTCCACGCGGATCTCGTCGGCCCAGGGGCGCCACAGATCCGCGACGATGTGGGTCACTGCATGCTCATACCCGGCTGGCCCTGAGGCTTCCGTCAGTGTCGTAAGTAGTTCGAGGGTCTCCAATAAGCTCCTCCCGTGATCGGTCAGGGCGTGGTGGTGATGACAGCCGTGGCGGTGACCGTTGGGGTATCTGTGACTGTAGGCTCCGGCGTCAGCGTCGGTGTCTCGGTCGGCAGTTCCAGTGTCGGCGTCGCCGTTGCTGTCGCAGTTTCGGTCGCTGTGGGCGACGGTGTCAGGGTCGCCGTACCTGTGGAGGTGGGCGTCGCTGTGGGCTCCCCGGTCACGGTGGGAGATGGCGTCGGCGTGTCCGTCGGCGTCACGGTCGGCGTTGGCGTTTCTGTCGTCTCCGGTGTGGCGGTACGGGTTGGGGGGAACCACTGCGTCGGTGTCGGTCCCAGCGTCCTGGCTGGGGTGCCCGTACCAGGGCCCACCTCAAAGGGCGTCAACGTCACCTGAGAGGTCGGCGTCGCTGTCAGGGTTCCCGTCGGCTCTGATGGACCTTGCGATGGCCGTATCGCCAATGCCACGAACCCGAGACAATAACACGGGATTGTCGCGATGATGATAGCGATCAGGACCGTGTAGATAGGCTTTTGGGAGCGCAGTTTCTCCATAGGCAGGTTCAGGTAGGGCGCTCTGTGTCAGATATTCACGTCTACGATGGCCGCGAACTGGCGGACGATGTCCGCCTGCTCTCCAGAGTACCCGACGGGGGCAATCATAGCATCCTCCGGGCGCGTGTCAAAGCGCACGACGCAGTGCCTTAGTGTGCGCCGAGCAGTAGACAGCCAGCGGTTCCCTCATACTCGTGGATGCGCTGTGCGAGGGAGTGCAAGCCGACTTCTCGGCGTCCTTGGTCAGGCCTGCCTGTTGTGTGCGGCTGCATGTCCCGATGTCGGCTAGTCCTGCAATGTCTGTGCATCGTCGATTATGTGCCGCCCCGCCGCGACCTCGTCAACGGAGTGGATCGCGCCTCCCATCTCCTCGATGAGTCTCACAACGATCGCGAAATCCACGGCTTCGCCCTCAATAGTGATCTTGGCGTTCTCCACTTTGCGGTCCATCTCATAGATGCTGATATTGACAGCCGAGACGCCGACCAGATCGGTGAGTTTGTCTGCCAACTCGATGATGCTTGGATCATGCGGCTTGAGCGTGTCCAATACCAGACGCCTGATTCTACCCATAGTGCCCTACATCTCCCTTCCTTGAGAGGCGCTCTCCGGGCGGCAAGCCGTGAGCGGAGCAAAAAAAAGACCTAGCCCGCAAACTGCCGCGCTTGGCTGCCTGTCGCACCCTCAACTGGTTGACTGGCTGCCGAGCCCTGCCATGACCAAACGTGCTGGTCGCGGCAATCCTGGTGTGTTCGCTGTGGCTAAGTCTTCGCCGGTTCAAAACGACCTTATCATAGTGGAGAACAGGTGCAGGGCAAGCCCCAATCCGGTACAAAGCAAAAGCCGCCTGGCTCACCCAGACGGCTTTTGGGAACAGTATGATCGGGTACGACGGTATTCTACCTACAGGGCCACAACGTCGCTGGCCTGCAGACCCTTATCGGTTTCTTCGAGCGAGAACTCGACCTGTTGTCCCTCAACCAACTTCCGGAAACCCTCAGACTGAATGGCGGAGTAGTGGACGAACACGTCCTCGTTGCCTTCGCGGGAGATAAACCCGTATCCCTTGGCGGCATTGAACCACTTGACGACACCAACTTCTCGTTCCTTCATCTCGCTATGCTCCCTTTCAACACTGCGAATTACGGGATGCCAGCCTCGTCACTACCACTTGAACAACAAAACGCCCGGATTCGCTCCTACAGATCCAGGCGCCCGCCCAATGAGGATTTCGGTGCATCCCATTGGCCCAACTTATACCAGGTTTGGTGGATCTGTCAACTCGTCCTTGCACTGATGCTCGACTCGGATAGACTCCACTGGAGTAAGCGGCCTCAGCAACCCCGGAGTGTGATTCGCGTTGCTGCTGTGGACCAGTATACCCAAGGGGGAGGATATCATGACACATGACCCTGCCGGAATGTCCGGCAAAGACCTGATCTTTGCCGCTCTGCGGCACCAGCAAACACCACGCGTCCCGTGGGTGCCATTCGCCGGTGTCCACGCAGGCAAGTTGCTGGGATACACCGCGCACGAAGTGCTGACCGACCCCGACAAGCTGTTCGAGGCGCTTCTCGCGGTCAACCGCACGTACGACCCTGACGGACAGCCGGTAGTGTTCGATCTTCAGATCGAGGCCGAGATCCTGGGGTGTGAGCTTCTGTGGGTCGACAAAGCGCCTCCGACCGTGGCTTCGCATCCGCTGGCTGCAGACATGCATATGCCCAGCAGGCTGCCCGAGCCCACGGACGGCCGCCTGCCGATGATCCTTGATACGATGCGCCGTATGAAGGATGAAGTAGGTGAGCACACAGCGCTCTATGGGCTGGTCACCGGGGCACTGACGTTGGCCTCGCACTTGCGTGGTACTGAGATCTTCATGGATATGTACGATCACCCCGAGTTCCTGGAGCAGTTGCTGACCTATGCGCGTGATGTGGCGAAGCGCGTGGCTGGTTTCTACCTGGATGCGGGCATGGACGTGATCGCATTCGTGGATCCACTGGTATCGCAGATCTCACCGCGCCACTTCGACAAGCTTCTGTCCGACCCGTACAAGGAGCTCTTCGCATATGTCCGCGAGAGGGGCGCATTCTCCTCGTTTTTCGTGTGCGGCGACGCCACCAAGAACATCGATGCTATGTGCCGGACGCACCCGGACTCGATCTCGATCGATGAGAACATCAATCTGGTGACGGCGAGGGAGATCACCGAACGCCACAACATCACGATTGGGGGCAATATCCCGTTGACAACCCACATGCTGCTGGGTAATCAGCAGGACAACATGAAGTTCGTGGTCGACATGCTCGACCGGGTCGATAGCCGTAACTTCATCCTGGCGCCGGGATGCGATATGCCCTATGATGTGCCAGCGGAGAACGTCGTCGGTGTTGTTCAGGCCGTTCGCGACCCGGAGGGGACCCGAGTGATGCTCGCCAACTACCATGCGGAGTCGCTGGACCTGGATGCCGTGCAGCTCCCCGACTATGCCGATTTGGACAAGCCGTTGGTCGAGGTGTTCACGCTCGACTCCGACACGTGCGCTGCATGCAGTTACATGAAGGACGCCGCGCAGCGCGCGACACGCGAGTTGGGCGGACGCGTGGAGCTGGTAGAATACAAGTTCACCGAGAAGGCGAACGTAGCGCGTGTCGTGAAGATGGGGGTCAAGAACCTCCCCAGCATCTATGTCAATGGGCAGCTCAAGTACTCTTCGCTCATTCCCAGCAACCGTGAGCTCGTCGAAGTGCTTGAGCGCTATCTCGAGGACTGATTGGACCTGCACATCGTCGGGGGGTTTCTGGGGAGTGGCAAGACGACGGCGATCATCGGTGGCGCAAAGCTGCTGATGGCTCGAGGTCTGCGGGTGGGTGTCGTTACGAATGACCAAGGCCGCTACCTGGTTGATACGGCCTTCTTTCGCAGTGAGGCTGTGCCGACGGTTGAGGTCACCGGCGGATGTTTCTGCTGCAACTACAGCGATCTCGATGCGCAGCTTGACCAGCTCGAGCGGACCGCACGACCGGATGCGATATTCGCGGAGTCTGTGGGGTCTTGCGCGGATATCGTGGCAACGGTCGTTAGGCCACTCTTGACTCTGCGCAGGTCGGATCTCGAGGCGCCCACAAGCTTCACGGTGTTCGCCGATGCTCGGTTGCTCCGCCGACGCCTCCTTGGGCAACCGATGCCTTTCAGCGACGATGTCGTCTACGTTTTCGACAAGCAGATTGAGGAGTCCGGCCTGCTGGTAGCTAACAAGGTGGACCTCCTTTCTGATGACGCGGTCCAAGAACTGGCTGTCCTGGCAGACGAGCGCTTCCCGGACAAGCGCGTCCGTTTCCAGAACTCGCTCGTCGCAGAGGGTGTTGGCGGATGGCTGGAGATGCTCACCTCAGGAGAAGCCACGGCGCCGGGTCAGGCGCTCGACATCGACTACGCGCGGTACGGCGCGGGTGAGGCTGCGTTGGCCTGGCTTGATGAGCGGCTGGTGTTCGAGGTGTCTGAGGGAACAGGGCGGTCTCTCCTGCAGCGGTTCTTCTTGCTCCTGCTCTCCAATCTACGGCGCGAAGGACTGGTCATTGGGCACCTCAAATTCCTTGTCCAATCCGGTGTCGTCGAGGCAAAGGTGAGCTTTCCAGCGCTCGTCGAAGAGGATTGGCACACCACAGTTCCCGACCTACCCGGGACAAGGGTCACATTGGTTGTCAATGCTCGCGTGGAATCCGAGCCCTCGCAAGTTCGCGATCTGGTGCAGGAGGCAGCTACGGTAGCTGCATTGGAGGCGGGCGCCACGGTTGTCATCAGCGACGTGGTCGCGTTTCACCCCGGTTTTCCCAAACCCACATACCGGATGCAATGACCCGAGAGCGTATCGAGGGTTGGCGTTGCAGTTGCGGCTCGTTTTGGATTTGGGTGCACTTGCTATATAATGGTAAGTCAATGCTGGCTCGTCGTATACACATCGGCTATTAGGAGGAAGCAGTATGGAGAACAAGCTTGAGGTCATTCGCGGCGGCATCATGGACGGCGATATGCCCCTTGTTCAGCGCACCGTGACCGCGGCGCTTGAGGAAGGTATATCCGCCCCCGAGATCCTGAATGAGGGCCTGATTAAGGCGATGGGCGAGGTCGGGCGCCTCTTCGAGGAGGGCGAGTACTTCGTCCCTGAGATGCTGATTGCCGCTCGCGCGATGAAGGCCGGCCTGGCCATTCTTAAGCCGAAGCTTATCGATGCCGACGTCAAGCCTGTTGGCAAAGTGGCAGCGGGTACAGTCAAGGGCGACCTGCATGACATTGGCAAGAACCTTGTGTGCATGATGCTGGAAGGCGCCGGGTTCGAGATCGTCGATCTGGGCACGGACGTGTCGCCCGAGAAGTTCATGGACGCGGTGAAGGTTCAGGGTGTCGATGTGATCGCTATGTCGGCGCTGCTGACGACCACGATGCCTAACATGAAGAACACGGTCGATGCCTTGGTCGAAGCCGGCATTCGGGATTCCGTCAAGGTGATGATCGGCGGCGCGCCTGTGACGCAGGCCTACGCGGATGAGATCGGCGCCGATGGCTATGCGCCCGATGCCAGCCGTGCAGCGACGCTGGCCAAGCAACTCCTGGGAGTCTAGGCGTTCACCTGTGGTGAGAAACGCGAGCCTTGCGAAGGTGAAACTACACCTTCGCAAGGTCTGTTGTTTGGCGCTCGACGTGCGGTAACCGAGGGCGCCGTACGGCCTTGGGCGCCCAGTGGTGATCAGGCCTTAGGTTGCTCGTAAAGCTCCAACAGCACGCCGTGGGAGCTTTTGGGATGCACGAAGGCGTAACGCGTACCATTGGGATGTTCGCGGACCTCGGTGGCCATCTGGGCGCCGGTCTGGACCAACTGCTCGATGGTGGCCTCAATATCATCCACCAATATACAGATGTGGTGGATGCCCTCTCCACGTTTCTCGAGAAACCGCCCAATGCTGTTCCCTGGATCCAGGGGCTCCAGAAGCTCGATCTCCGAATCACCTACCGGCAGGATGGCTACTTCGACACCCTCTTCAGGAACGGTATGCCGCTCTCCTAACACCATCCCAAGCGCATCACTGTAGAATGGCAGCGCTGCGTCCAAATCCTGCACTGCGATCGCGATATGGTGCACGTGCATTGGTCGGCCTCCCTGATCATCGGTCATCGACTCGCCTCGAGTGCCTCACCATAGCTATGGTAGCACACTAGTCCATTTGTCAACCCGCGGTCGGAGGCTATACTGTCTGCGTACGCCCATGGGAGGTGGCTATGTTCCATGCAGCCGATCGGGTCTTGGTCGGCGTCATGCCCGATCCTCAGGACTTTGGCCTAGCGCAAGATGAGGGATGGTACCGCATCCCCGTGCAACACGCGCCGGAATGCACGACCGATGCGGCGGTGTTGGCTTTCTACTTCACGGCGGCCTTCGCCCAGGAGAAGTGGGCCGTGCATTGGTACGCTGAGGTGCGCGGACACGAGCTGGTGCTGCGGCGCGACCTCTTCCCGAGCGATCAGGCGCACCCGCGTGCGGATCAGCTCTATTACAAGATGCAGATCGGTCCCCTGATTCGTCGTGAGCCCCCGATTCCGAGTCTGAGGTGGCGGCGTGTGAGCTTCATCGCCACGACGTGGGATCGTTTCTCGGCTGCCGAGGAGCTCAACGATCTTTATGAGTCCGGCGCTGATGGGCTCTACGTCACTCTCAAGGAGAGCGGTTTCTTTCCTGAGCGCGACTATCTGATCCGCGACGACCAGGACGACTATGTGGCGGACCTCGTGGTCCCTTGTAGGGATGGTCTCGTGAAGGTGGTTTGTGGTGACGCTCCCGCTTCGCCGGACGCGCTGCGGGATCCTGATCCTGAGGCAGTCCGCCAGGCGGTAGCATCCCTCGGCGGGCCCCTATCGCCCAGGTTACGTCTCTGAGACTCTGGCTCGGTCGCTCCTAACGCATGGGTGCCCCTTTCCGTCAGTTGACGCCTTACGCCTGGGTCACGCAGAGCCGCGTGTATACTACGAATGCCGGCGTCTTTCTCGACGCCGGTGAGGCGTACCTTCTCGACCCTGGTATTACGCCCACCGAGCTCGATGCCGTGGCAACATTCGTCGCGGCCCACGGAGCCGATGTCCGCGGCATCGTCGTGACTCACGCACACTGGGACCACCTGTTAGGCCCGACAAGGTTCCCGCGCGCACGGGTCTTCGCCGCCGCGGGCTACGCTGCCGTGGTCTCGGAACACGGCGATGACCTCGTGCGTCAGGTGGCAGCCTGGCGTTCCGCCGATGGCCAGCCAGGGCTTGACGTGTTCGTGCCGCCGGCGCCGGATGTCATGTTTGATGATCGGATCTGCATCCACCTTGGGGCCCGCAGCCTCCGGCTGATGATCGCCCGCGGTCACGCTCCGGACCACGTTGTGCTCTACGAGCCATCCGCGGGGCTGCTATGGGCTGGCGATATGCTCAGCGATGTGGAGATCCCGATGGTGATGGACACCTTCAGCCATTATCTACAGACTCTGGATAGGTTGTCCCACCTGGACGTGCGGGTGCTTGTCCCCGGGCACGGCACCGTCACCGATGACGCCGTCGAGATCCGCGGACGCTTCGAGCGTGATCAGGCCTACCTCGCCGCGATGAGAGAGTGCGTGGCGCACGCCGTTGCCGATGGTGCATCTTTGATCGAGACGGTTACCCGCTGCAGTGAGGTGCAATTCGCGCAGCCGGATACCTACCCTAACGCGCACCTCTGGAACATCGAACAGGCGTATAGTGAGATGGGCGGAAGAGCTCCAGGCGTCGTGGGGTGGGCCCAGGACTGGCTCACGGAGGGGGCGGCATGCTGACGTTGGAGCGGGTAGCGAGTTACCGGACGCGCACTTATCGCACACAACCGGAGCTGCGGGTGACGACCAAGGAAGCGGCGGTGGATTATGTCAACGCGCGCGGATTCGTGATGTTCTGGCCGATCAAGGGCATTGAAATGCCCAGCCTATGGGCCGCGGTTGCCGGCGAGCGTTCGGTCGCTGATGCCCACGACGATCCCGGGCACGTGACTTGGGGGTGGAAGGATGCGCTCCTGGGCGCACGTCAATGGTATTACGCCAAGGTACTCCGTCGGAAGGCGACTATGATCTCGCTGGATGTCGTCCCCGCATTTTATGCGCTGAGTGAGAACTTCGGTTCGCCGGAGGAGGATTACCTGTACCAGTATCGCGACGGCACGATGACCGCGGAGGCGAAAACGATCTACGAAGCCCTGCTGAATGAGGGACCTCTGCATACCATCGCGCTACGTCGCGCGACCGCGATGACCGATACCGCATCGAGCTATCGTTTCAACCGCGGCCTGGAGGAACTGCAGTCCGACCTTAAGATCCTGCCGATCGGTGTCGCCGAGGCCGGTACCTGGAACTATGCGTTTGTCTATGAGTGTGTCCATCGCCATTACCCGGAGATACTCGACCGAGCCAGGGAGTTCACGATGGGTGAGGCGCAACGCCGCTTGTTGAGCTTCTATATGCGGTCGGTCGGCGCTGTTGCAGCCACCGACGTTGCCAAGGTCTTCTGGTGGCCCAAGCGCGAGGTCGGGAAGACGGTTGACAGCCTGATTCGGGACGGCGACCTGGTGGGTGGCCTGAAGGTCGAGACACAGAAGGGCGAATGGATCGCCCTGCCTGAGCTGCTATAGTGTAGCGCGAATCTTGGGTCAGAAATGCTTGACAATCCGGCTCCCCCTCCTATAATCGAGGCAATGCATCATCGAATGGTGGGCGGTTTCGAGGGTCTTACAGGAGATGCGCGGGCAATGTCGGTGCTGAATCTGCAGGTCAACAATCAGAACGATAATCCCAGCGTGCGCCTGTGGGAGGGTCGAGGCTAGCCATTCGCATTCCAGCCAAAGACCAAAGCCACGGGCGCACAGAAACACCCGTGGCTTTTCTTGTGCCAAGTCCATGAGAAGCCACGGAGGCCCGTGGCTTTTTGGTTAGCTTGAGCACACTAGGGGGCAGGGGTATGGAGAAACGAACGCATCATTGTGGGGCATTGGGGCCGGCGGATATCGGTGCGCAGGTGACGCTCATGGGGTGGGTGCGCACTCGACGAAACCACGGTCGTCTCATCTTCATCGACCTCTGGGATCGCGAGGGCACTGTACAGGTGGTCGTCGACCTGCGATCATCGCCTGAAGCATACGCCGTCGCGCAGACGCTCAGGGATGACTACGTTGTTGCGGTTCAGGGGACCGTCCACGAGCGCCCTCGCGGTACAGCGAATCCGGCCCTCCTGACAGGCGAGATCGAGGTCGGTGCCAGATTCATCGAGGTCCTCAACGCCACGCAGCCCTTGCCCTTCACAGCGGAGGAGGCGCCCGACGTGGATGAGGCGCTTCGAATGAGATACCGCTATCTGGACCTCCGTCGCAGCGCGCTCCAGGCTAACTTCCGGTTGCGCCATCGGGTGGTCAAGGCAATGCGCGACACTCTGGATGCTGAGGGTTTCCTCGAAGTGGAGACGCCTGTTCTGACGCGGAGCACACCGGAGGGCGCGCGCGACTATCTGGTGCCCAGTCGCATTCACCCGGGCGAGTTCTATGCACTGCCGCAGTCGCCTCAGCAGATGAAGCAACTGCTGATGGTCGCGGGATTCGATCGCTATTACCAGGTCGCTCGCTGCTTCCGCGATGAAGACCTGCGCGCCGACCGGCAGCCCGAGTTCAGCCAACTGGACCTGGAGATGAGCTTCGTGGGACAGGAGGACGTGCTGGCGTTGGTGGAGCGACTCATCGCTGCCATCGTGCGGGTTGCAGTGCCTGAGAAACGGCTCGTCACGCCCTTTCCCCGCCTAACCTATGATGAGGCGATTTCGCGCTATGCGACCGATAAGCCGGACCTGCGCTCTGATCCCGAGCAACTGGCGTTTGCGTGGGTTGTCGACTTCCCACTCTACAAGTGGGATCCGGAGAAGCGTCGCTGGGACTCGGAGCACCATCCTTTCACCAGCCCCAGACCCAAGGACCTTGCGCGGTTGGAGGCGGATCCTGGCGCCGTGCGTGCGAACTGCTATGACCTGGTCTGCAATGGCTGGGAGCTGGGCTCCGGGTCGATCCGAATCCATCAGCGCGAGCTTCAGGTGAGGGTGCTTGGCCTTCTCGGCTACTCGCCTGAGGAAGCCGAGGAAGACTTCGGGCACTTGCTCGAGGCGTTCCAGTACGGGGCGCCGCCCCACGGTGGGATAGCCCTGGGGATCGACCGGTTGGTTGCGATCCTTGCCGGCACGGATACGATACGCGATGTGATCGCCTTTCCCAAAACGCGCCAGGCCAGCGACTTGACCATGCGCGCGCCCGCGCCGGTGACGAAGGCGCAGTTGGATGAGCTGCACATTCAGATGAGGAGACGGGATTAGGGACTGGTTGATGGGGGATTGGGGAATAGTGACTGGGGATTGCTGACTGGCGACTGGGATCAGTTGCCCGCCTCCGGCCTAGTCCCCAAGCACTGATCGCTAGTCCCTCCCACAAGAAGGAGAAGCGATGTCCAGCCATAGGGGACAGATGATCGACGAGGCTCTGGTCAAGCACATTGCGTTCCTGATCCGTCTCGAGCTGACAGATGCGGAAGTGGCAACGTTCAACAAGCAACTGCAGTCGATTGTTGGCTATTTCGACCGTCTGGCTGAAGTCGACGTCGAAGGCGTGCCACCGTATCAGCAAGTTGCTATGGGCCGCGCGCAGCTGCGCGAAGACGCCGTGGCGCCCTCGATGGCGCGTGAAGACTTCCTCTCCAATGCGCCTCAGCAGCAGGATGGATTCGTGCGCGTGCCCGTTGTCCTGGGCGGTGGCGAGGAAGGCTGAGGAGGCACCGATGGATCTACATGCGTTGACCATTCGCAAAGCGTCGGCGCTGTTGCGTTCGGGTGAGATCACGTCTGTGGCGCTAACACAGGCCGTTTTGGATCGGATCGCGGCGGTGGACCCAGCGATCAAGGCCTACGTCACGGTCTGCGAGGACGCAGCGCTGCAGGAGGCCACGGCTGCCGATGCACGTCTGCAGCGAGGCGGACCTTTGACCCCGCTGACCGGTATCCCCTATGGGGTGAAAGACTGCCTGTCGACCACGGGGGTGCGCACCACGTGCTCCTCGCGCATTCTGGAGAACTACGTCCCTCGGTACGACGCGACGGTGATCTCGCGGCTCCGCGAGGCCGGCGCTGTGCTGGTCGGCAAGCAGAATATGGATGAGTTCGGCATGGGCTCCTCGTGCGAGAACTCGGCCTTCTTCGCGACGCGCAACCCTTGGGCCTTCGACCGAGTGCCCGGAGGATCGAGTGGTGGGTCCGCGGCCGCGGTCGCTTCGGGCATGGGCCTGTTTGCGCTCGGGGAGGATACAGGTGGATCGATCCGGATGCCAGCGTCGTTCTGCGGCGTGACAGGCCTCAAGCCCACCTATGGTCGTGTGCCCCGGTATGGTCTGCTCGCACTCGTATCATCGTTCGACAGCATCGGACCCTTGACCCACGACGCGTGGGATGCTGCGCTTGTGCTTGGTGCCATCGCGGGGCGCGACCCGCGCGACAGCACCTCGGTCGGTGTACCAGTGCCCGGCTATACTTCGACGATGACAGGCGAGCGCCTGGATGGTGTGAGGCTCGGCGTCCCCATCGAGTATTTCGCCAAGGGCATCGATCCCGCTGTCGAGTGTGCCGTCCGGACGGCGATCACCCATCTGGAGGCACTGGGTGCGGAGGTGCGGGAGGTCTCGCTGCCTCACACGGAACACGCGATCTCCATCTACTACCTGATCCTCACGGCGGAGGCCAGCTCGAACCTGGCGCGCTTCGATGGGGTGCGGTTCGGGCTCTCGGAGCCGCCCGAGGGCGTCGACATTGTTGAGCGCTACCTCAAGACCCGCGGCAAGGGTTTCGGGCCTGAGGTCAAGCGACGAATCATGCTGGGGACGTTCGCCCTCTCGGCGGGATACTATGACGCCTACTACCTGCGGGCTCAGCGCGTGCGGACGTTGCTGCGACAGGACTTCGCCCACGCCTTCGAGGTGGTAGATGCACTTATCGCGCCGGTCAGCCCCACATGTGCGTTCAAGATCGGCGAGAAGGTCGATGACCCTCTTCAGATGTATCTCTCCGACATCCACGTTGTGGCGGCCAATCCGGGAGGTGTCTGTTCGCTGGCGGTGCCGTGTGGATTCGCGGAGGGGCTTCCCGTAGGGATGCAGATCATCGGGCCGCCGATGGGAGAGGCGGGTGTTCTGTCTGTCGGTGCCGCATATCAGGCCACGACCGACTGGCACACGCGGCGGCCTATGGCCGAGTGATAGGAGATGAGTTGGTCGGGGATACGGGAGGATGGGGTCAGTCGAACCCTTATCCCCCGTCCCTAACCGCTAATTCCTGGCATCTAGAGGAGAGAGCTCGCATGGCGGAGACCGAATACGAAATCGTCATCGGTATGGAAATCCACGCCGAGTTGCGCACAGCGTCGAAGATGTTCTGTGGGTGCCCGGTGGTGGATACGACGGTGGCGGAGCCGAACACTGCTGTCTGCCCGGTCTGCGGTGGGTTGCCCGGGGCCATGCCCGTGGTGAACAAACTCGCAGTCGAGCAGGCCATGCTGGTTGGGCTGGCGCTGAACTGCCAGATAAACGCATCCACGAGCTTCGCGCGCAAGAACTACTTTTACCCCGATCTTCCCAAGGGATACCAGATCTCGCAATACGATGACCCGATTGCGACGAATGGCTGGATCGACGTGCAGACCGAGGATGGTGGGAACGTCCGCATCGGTATCCGGCGCGCGCATATGGAGGAGGACACGGCGAAGAGCTTCCACTACTCCGCCGGAGGGGCTCGCGGGGGTGCCTACACTCTGATTGACTTCAACCGGTCAGGTGTGCCGTTGCTCGAGATCGTCTCCGAGCCCGATATGCACTCCGTTGCGGCGGCGTATGCCTATGGGACCAAGATCCGTGAGATCCTGCGCTATCTGGGGGTTAACTCGGGAGACATGGAGAAAGGCGTCTTGCGTTTTGAGGCGAATGTGTCGATACGTCCACGTGGGACTGAAGCCCTTGGCACGCGGACGGAGATCAAGAACCTCAACAGTTTCCGGGCGCTGGTGCGAGCCTCCGAGTATGAGATCGCCCGTCAGATCGAGGTGGTTGAGGCGGGGGGGACAGTGGTCCAGGAGACGCTGGGCTGGGATGAAGCACGGGGTGTAACCGTTTCCCAGCGCAGCAAGGAGCACGCGCACGACTATCGCTACTTCCCGGAGCCCGATCTGCCGCCGCTGACCATCGACGGTGCATGGATCGAGGAGGTGAGACAGGCGCTGCCTGAGTTGCCCGATGCAAAGTATGCCCGCTTCGTTGGGGTCTATGGCCTGGTCGAGAACGACGCACGTATCCTCGTCGAGGATCAGGCGCTGGCCAGCTACTTTGAGGCGGCGGCCCGCAGCTACGGTGGGAATGCAGCCTCTGTCAGCAAGTGGATCGTGGGCGAGTTGGCGTACTTGATGAACCGTGATGGCGTGGCGCTGGAGGCTGTGCGCGTGACCCCGGAGTCGATCGCCTCACTCGTGAAGCTTGTTGATGCCGGGACAGTTAGCCTGAGTAGTGCCAAGGACGTGCTCGCGACGATGTTCGAGACCGGTCGGGCGCCGGAGGTGATCGTCAAGGACAACGGGTTGGTCCAGATATCGGACGAGGAGGCGCTGTCACAGATCGCTGACCAGGTATTGTCCGACCATCCCGACGAGGTCGTCGCTTTCCTCGGCGGGAGAGAGAGCTTGCTGCAGTGGTTCATGGGACAGGTTATGCGCGCAACGCGCGGGCGAGCGCAACCTCAGACGGTCCTTGGGTTGCTTCGCGGAAAACTCGAGGCGCGGCGGCGCTGACCGAAGGGTCGCCCAAGCCTCTTCTCTCCCGCCCAAGGTCTCCGAAAGCCCCTTGAGCGGGAGAGGCAGGTACTGCCCCAGTCTAGCGACTTGGGCAGTGCATTCAGCCGGATCCTAGGCCTTGCGGCGTTTGTTGCGCAGGGCCAAGATCAGCAATACGACACCGACACCCACGATCGCGCCCGGTAGCCAGGCCGGGGGTTCGGGCATGGGCTCGGGCAACTTGGCCGGTGCCACCTTGGCCAGGGACCAGTCCACTTTGCCGGAGCGTGTGCCCGTGGTATCGACATCGCTGAAGTCGGCGCCGGTGACATCCACGCGCTTGAGCGTCGCGCTGGTGAAGTCGGCACCCGCGAAGTCCGCGTTCTTGAAGTTGCTGCCCACCACCTGGGCTGCTGTCAGATTCACACCGCGAGCCATGACGCCTTCCAGATTAGTGCCCATCAACCGTGCGTCGGTTAGGTCAGCGTCGGTCAGATCGGCTCCTCCGAGGTTGACGCCCATGACCCTTGCCGCAGTCATTTTCACCTTGCGGAGCAGGGCTTTCCCGAGATTCACGCCCATCATCTTTGCGCCGGTCAGATCGGCGTCGCTGAGGTCGGCCTGGTCCATGTCTGCGCCCGCGAACAGCCCGCCGGCGAGGTTGGCGCCGGCAAGGTTCGCCTTCTGCATCTTGAGCCCGGCGAGTTTCATCCCTGGCAGGTCAGCGCCGCTCATATCTGCGCCGCTCAGATCGCGTTGGGCCATTATCTTCGCGGTGACTTCGGCTCTGGTAGTCAGCTTCACCGGGATCTCGTGTTCAGTCGCTTCAGTTTCCATCGCTTCCTCGTTCATTTCCGCGTCCTTTCACTGCTGATGCTATCCTCTGGAGCAGGGCCCTTGACCCACGCACAGGGACCCGCGTCGTGACACACCCATGGTCATGTACGCGGGACATCAACAGAGGTTGCGCGATCTGAGGCCGACGGCTCGGCGGTACTCAGTCTAGCTTTGGGCGCTCGGGGCCGACCTCTCCAGCCTACCGAGAATCTGCGTCAGGATGCTGCGACGGCGCCCATCGCGTTCACCCGTCCGTGCCAACGCTTCGTGCAGGCTCCCAGTTGCTACCTCACCGAAGCGCACCAGAGCATCGGCTGCCAGCTTGCGCACCTTTCCGTCGGCATCATCCAGGGCATCGACGAGCGCCGGAATCGCTGCCGGATCCCGTGCTGTGTCCAGGCCACGGACGGCCCCTCGGCGCATCAAGTGCGCATCTCGCGATAGCGTCTCGATCAGTGCCTGCACTGCGATATCGCCACCTATTGCTCCCAGTTCCTGCGCCAACCAGATCCCTCGCCAATCCGTTGACTCTCTGATCTGCTCGACCAGATAGGAGACACACCGCGGATCTCTAAGCTCGCGTAGGTATTCGACCGCGATTTTCTGTTTGCTTTCGTCCCCAAGTTGCGCGGCGAGGATCTCACTTCCCCTCGCGTCCCCCTGACGCGCGATGTAATAGGCGGCCGCAGGAACGTGCTCACCTATCGCCATCGCGCCGAGCGCCTCAGTTCCTTCCATCCCCAGTGCTTCGAGTATCAACGTTGCAGCGATGGCGATCTCCGGTTCAGCCTCTCCCAGCAAGGCCGTGAGAATGTCCAGATCATCCAGTGTCGCCATGCTCGCCATAGCTCTTATCGCAGTGCGGCGCACAGCCTCTTCGCCATCAGCGAGGGCGCCCGCGACTACATTCCTCGCTCGTGCCGCGGCCTCCGGATCCGATAGCGCGATTCTGCCCAGGCATAGCAGAGCATAACGCCGGATGCGTGTCTGGTCGCTATCGGCGGCGCTGATGAGGTGGGCCACAGCAGGCCTTCCGATCCGAACGAGACCCCCAACCGCTTTCTGCCTCACCTTGGTGTAGTCGTCGTTGAGAGCGCGGATTAGCACCTCTGTGGCACGCGGGTCCGCACGGACCGCCAAAGCCGTCACAATCCCCCGTCTGAACCGAGGCTCCGGGCTGTTGGCAGCCATCAGGAGCAGCTCTGTGACTTCAGGGCC
Organism: Anaerolineae bacterium; assembly: GCA_025454475.1. Lineage (GTDB taxonomy): Bacteria > Chloroflexota > Anaerolineae > B4-G1 > SLSP01 > PWVB01. The sequence continues at coordinate 4,312 of JALOOJ010000013.1, read as the reverse complement.
CAGGGCTGCCAGACGCCGGGCCTTCTCGTCCTCATGCACCTTGTCCCATCCACCGAGGGTGGCCATTATCTCCAGAGCCCTGATCTTGCGTCGCAGCCGCGCCCGTTCGTGTGGTGGCAGCTCTGGTGTTTTCCTGATGGGCTCGAGCAGTGCCAGCGCCGAGCACCAGTCGCTGGTTACGGCGCCGGTCAAACACGCCACGGTGATACGTGCGTCGTGGGCGTCGTCAGCGCTGGCGCTAATCGCGTCGAACACAGCTTGTCGCAGCCACGGGCTTTGAGTCAGCAGATAGGCTGCCTTCGCCCCGACCGCCGTGTACACGGTCAGCTCACGGATAGCCTGCACGACAAGGGGCACGATCACCCTCTCGAACCTGAGCAAGATGTCCGTGGCAGAGGCCCGGGCGTACTCCTCTTCCTGCGTGAGTAGGGCCTCGAAGACTTGTGGCGTGACGGTAGTTCCGTGGAACACATAGGCTTCGGCCCATAGCCATGCCACGTCCGGATCGTCCTGCAAGAGTCCGTTCATTAGTTCCGAATTCGTCACCGGGAGATCACCTGCCAGCCGTGCCCAGACATGGCCGATCGCTCCGCTGCTGTGGAGGCTCTTGAGGCGATCTCGATACGGAGCCAAGACTCGATCAGGATCGTCGATGACGTACGTGGGGCGATTGGTTACGCTCCCTTGGTGTGTTATGTCTGCAGCACCATTCCCGAGATCCTGGAGCAGTTGCGCCAAGTGATCCTGGTGGCTCTCATCAACCTCGGGGCTGTGCGGCTGCTTGGAGATGTCGACCAGATGCAGGTTCGCTTGCCATGGCCGGAATGAGCGGAGCAAGCCCGGCTCGATCGGCAGGCACACCAAGCCTGTGTCCTCGTTAAGGCTGTAGGGCATGCGGGTTATCCTGGGAAGTGTGTGGGCCTGGCTATGGCTCCACCGCAATAGCTGCCGGGCCAGTCTCCTTGCGCCGGTGCCGCGATAGCCTGGGGGCATCGCCTCGCCAGGGATGACGATGTGTAAGCTGCGATGCCCGCTGAACTTGCATTGGTAGGGCACGCCGTATTGCTCAAGCAGCGCGACGACGGTGCCAACATCGCGAAAAGCGTCGCGCCACGAGGGTAGGTCAGCCTCGAAGATGCAGTCCATCACCTGCTGATCGGCTCTGCCTCGCCAGACGGATTGGTGGAAAGCCGGGTAGTAATCAGGCCGATCACCCGCCGACACATGGGCTAGGTGCTGCTGCACCTTGCCCTGGATCCAGCGGCGCAGATCGTCGGTATTTCCTCCCCTGATTCCATCGGTTTCCCAGTTGGGCTCCCAGTGCTTGCGCGCAGCGATGACGAGCACGACACGACGGTTGCTTGTTGTGTCCAACAGATAACGCAAGAACTGCTCCTGCATATAGTAGTCAACGACTTCGCCAAAGGTCGGTCGCCGACCCAGGGTGATGGTGTGCATAGCACCTCGCTTACTGAGGATTTCCCCTGAAGGAATCGTTCGCACCTACCACACGTGCGCCTCACCGGGCATCGTCTCGACAATCTCCTCGCTCTGTCCGGCGAGGCGGTAGCGGCGGATCGGCTGAATGAGCAGGCTGTGTCCCGAGTCTCGCGCCCAGGCAGCTAGATCGTACAGCTCGCGGACGCCGGCCCCCATGGCAAGGCCGCCTGGAGTCCCAAAGCGGTAGGGGAAGAAACCAGGGTTATCGTGGGTGATGTAGTTCAGGATGGGGGCCAGGGCGGCGACCAGGTCGGTTGGTGAAGGGTGAAGCTCAAGCTGCTGAAGGGCGACAGCAGGTAGGCGAAGGTCCTTGACGAAGATACGCAAGATGGCGGGGCGGTAGAAGACCTTGCACAGCGCCTCGGCATGCGTCAGCGTAAGGGACGGCGGGACGGGTATCTCTTGGCCCGTGGCGTCGTGGACCGCGAGTCTCAACTCAAAGCGTTCGTCAGTGATCGTAGCTCGTTGCTGCCGGTACGCGGCAGGGATCAGGTTATCGACGGCATCCATGATGGCGGTTGCGGCACGCTGCAATCCCTCGCGGCGGGGCACACCCGGAGGCAGATCGATGGGCGGCAGAGGCTCCCCTATAGCCATCACCAATCGAGGGCGCCCAAACATGAGCGTTGCCCTGAGCGCGCCCTCCGGACTGCCGAAGCCAATGGGGAGGATCGGGGCCCTCGCGTGGTAGCTGAGCCAGGCGACGCCGCGCTTGGCCTCCATGGCGCCGGGATCCCAGATGCCGCCTTCGGGGAAGAGGCCCAGAACGCCCCCATGGCGGAGGACATCCAGCGCCTGGGTCAGAGCCGGGCGATCCAAGTTGCCCCGGTTGACCGGGATGAAGCCGTAGAGTCGCGAGATGGCGTCCATAAGCGGAGGCGCCGCGATGTCGCCTGCACCGAGCATCTCCATAGGCCGCGGTGCGTGGACCACCATCAGCACGACCTCCATCGCGGCGATATGATTCCCAACCACGATGAGCGGCCCACTCGGGGGAAAGCGTTCAGCACCGGTGACCTGCGTGCGTGTGAGCAGTGGGACCAGTACCCGCCCAAGCCCTCGCAGCAGTCCCCGAGCCAGCCGCCGTCTGGGATAGGCGATCGTGGTCTCCTGGTCTGGCATAGACCTGCCCTTCGTGTTTGAGCTGCGTTGCTCCAGTGCTATGATGCAGGCAAGCCTGATGGCTCCCTGTTTGCTCACGCTATCACAGCTCACGCACAGGTCAATGGAACAGGCTTGGTGGCGGCTGCCGTGCGGCCTGCGGTGCGGCGGTATGGCGTCTGCTGAAGTGAAGGAAGGATTCCAGTGAACCGACCCACCCGTTGGTATGACTACATCAGCATCAACATCTACTGGTTTGCCTTGACGACGCGTTCACAGGTGCTGACGCCGCTGGTCGTGCCTCTGCTGGTGCAGCGCTTTGTGGGTGAGTCGCTCAAGGGCACCTATGTCGGTCGGATCCGCCTCTGGAGCTTGATGGTCGCGCTGTTGATACAGGCGCTAATGGGGCTGCTCTCTGATCGCGGCACGGCACGACTGGGCCGGCGACGTCCCTTTGTGCTTTGGGGTGCAGTCGGTGAGGCCGTGGTTCTCATCCTGATCGGCGCTGTCGCAAGCCTGGAGGGTTTGGTCGGATACTGGGTCTTCTTCGCCATCATTATCCTGTCCATGGTCGCATCCAACGCGGCCCACGCTGCGACACAGGGGCTGATCCCGGACCTGGTGCCACTGGACCAATGCGGTCGCTTCTCGGGGTTCAAAGCGCTGCTGGAACTGCCCGTGCCGCTGGTCTTCACCTCTTTCGTCGTCGCCGATATGGTCGCCGCGGGAAACCTGTGGGGCGCGCTCTTTTCGGTGATCGCCGTGATCCTGGTCTGTGCTGCAGTGACCATGGTTGTTCCTGAACGCCCGCTGGCCGTGTCACCCGGCCCTATGGACTGGCAACCGTTGTTACGTCTGGCGCTGATGACGGCTATCTTTACGTCCGTGATCCTTGGGACTGGGGCTGTGGCCGGTGCAGGGATGCGATGGGCGGCGGACCTCTCAGGACTCGCTGCGCGATGGACGATCGCGGCTATCGGCGTGTTGGCGATGGCATTGGCCATCCTGGCAGGCGTGTGGATCAGTGTGAGCGTCGGTCTGGGCCAGGACGCGGCAGCCCATCGATCCTTTACCTGGTGGGTGATCAGTCGCCTGGCTTTTCTGGTAGCGGCGAACAACTTTGCCGGCTTTATGCTCTACTTTCTGCAGGAGCGCTATGTCGAGTTGGCAGGTGAGCGGGCTGCAGGGCCAGCTGCTCGGGTGATGATGTTCGTGGGTATCGCGATTATGCTGACGGCCCTGCCCAGCGGTTGGCTGTCGGACCGGTTCGGGAAACGGCTGTTGGTTGTGCTCAGCAGCCTGATCGCGGCAGCTGGCACGCTGGTGATCCTGCTCGTGCCTTCGATGGCTGCGCTCTACGCCGGGGGCAGTCTGATCGGCGCAGCGATGGGCCTCTTCTTCTCGGCAAGTTGGGCCCTGGGCACGGCGATCGTGCCCGAGGGTCAGGCCGGTCGGTTCCTGGGGCTCTCGAACCTCGCCGGTGCCGGTGCGGGCGCCATCGGAGCTTATATCGGCGGGCCGATTGCTGATGCTAACGGATACGTCTTTCTGTTTGCCATCTACGGCGTGATGTTCCTGCTGGCCGTTCCGGCGATGGCAGGAGTAAGAGAGATACGTGGCCCGACCCCCGCACAGCGAGGGCCCCGGGACTGAGTGCATACCGATGACGGAGGTGACGATGGTTGCAGGGCTGCCTGACCGGTTCATCGCA
>JALOOJ010000301.1 GCA_025454475.1 Anaerolineae bacterium | reverse complement strand
CAACGTCAGCGACATCGCGGTAGCGATCTCCCAGGAGCTGGTCGAGGGCGGCGGCACACAGATTCGCCTGACCGGCTTCCCCTGGCCCAACGACCTCGCACCCGGCCTCTCGCCTGTGCTCACGATGACGCTGCCCATTGGCCTCAACAATGTCACGACCAGCGCGCGCCTCGTGTCCAAGGGCTTCTCACTCACACCTGGCACACCGGGGACACCGGTGGCAGGCACGCCGGCCAACGTCTATGCCTGGACCTTCCCGCCACTTACGCTGAACCGCCTGGTCCAGGTAACGCTTTCGGGACTTCCCACATCGATCCCCGCTGATGAGGTCTTCCTGACCGTGAACTTCTCATACAGCGAGGCAGGCGTCGCCCGTTACACCTCCGAGACAGCGCCGCTCCTCATCAACCGCGGTGGCCCCGAGACCACGATCACGGCCCCGTCTGAGGGCAGCATCACGAGCGCCTTGAGCAACTCGATCCGCATCCAGGGCATCGCCGACGATCCTGAAGGCGTGGGAAGCGTCGAGGTCTGCGTCACGTCGGCGACAACCTGTAACGCAGGCGATTGGCAGCTCGCTGCTGTCGGGAGCTTGTACAGCCTCGGCTGGACCTTCGACTGGACGCCGCCAAGCGACGGCAGCTACCGCGCCTTCGCCCGTGGCGTGGACGCCTTCGATGTACCCGGGCCGATCAGCGCACCAGTGGCCTTCTTCGTGGATAGCGTCCCTCCGTCGAGCGCCAGCTTCGACCTGAACGGCACGGCCTACATCTCCACCACGGTCAGTCCGTCGTCGCTGGCGGCGTTCACGGTCACGGGCCGGATCGCCGACGCAGCCGGTGCTTACGTCTCGGGAGTCGGGGCGGCCCAGGTTAACGCGGTGCTCACGACCCCGGATGGCGAGGAGTATCTGCGCGGCGAGTCGGTCATCGCCAGTCCGGGCGCTCCTGCCAGCACGTTCTACAGCACCTTCTCGTTGCCTCTGACGCCCCCCGACGGCGTTGCCTCACCCTACGCACAGGGGCTCTACCAACTCAGCCTGAGCGCCAGCGACCGAGCCGGCAACGTGCGACCCAACAGCCAAGCGTTAGCCGTGATCGTGGACGATACCGCCCCTTTCACCTTGCTGCGGGTGCCGCAGACTGTGCTCCAGTCCTCGCTCGACCTGGGCGGACGCGCTGACGACACCGTACTGAGCCCGAGGCGTCTGTCTCAAGCGTCATACCCGGTCACGCAGACGCTGACCACGCTCGACACTGCGTTCGACGTCTACACCCCGAACGGGCGCGCCTATGCCGTCGGCGACCTCAACGGCGACACGATAGACGACATCGTCGTCCTGACGTGGGAGCCGGGAAAACCGCTTGAGGCAGGGATCTTCTTTGGAAGCACCAAGGGCTTTCCCACCACACTAGATCTCACCCAGCCCGCAGATGTGGCCCTCTACGGCGAGACTGACTACGGGCCCCCGTATACCTATGGCCCCACAGTGGCAATCAACGCTCCGGGCCTGTTCGATGTAAACGGTGATGGCATTGCCGATCTACTGATCGGCGATCCCAATGTCGCCCTTGGCGAGGGCCGGGCTTACCTGCTCCTTGGACGGCGAACCTGGCCCAGGTCCATCGACCTGGAGGACGCGGACTGGCGCCTTAACGTGAGCCGCACCATCGCCTTCGGCGGCGCCGTCTCCAGCGCCGGTGATACCGATGGCGACGGTCTGAGCGACATCCTGGTCGGCGCTGCCACAAATGGCATCGGCAGTGAGGTACTGTACCTTTACCTGGGTCGTGAGCGCGGCGTCCCCCCGGTGCAATCGGTCCTATCCGGGCGTGAGTGTCGCGCCGGATGCCCCTCACCGCGGCTGCCCAACCTCGCCGGCCTGGGCGACGCCGACGGCGATGGGCTCTCAGACGTGTTGCTTGCCGGCGACGGCAGAGTATGGCTGATCGGCGGTAGACCAAAGGATGCCCTGCCTGCGGCAGCGCCGGCCTCGGACCACGCCATCGCCACGCTGCAGGCGGATGGCCAACAGCAGACCGTAGCGCCGGCTGGCGACGTGAACGGCGACGGCTTGCGTGATATGCTCATCGGGGATCCGCTGGCCCGCTTCTCCCGTGTGTTCGTCCTGTTCGGACGCCCACCGGAACGACCGTTCGCCGCACCGCTCAGCTTGGTCACCGGCGCGGATCTCTCGTTCCTCGAACCCGGTGATGCGAGTACTTACCCGCCCCTGGGACTGGGGCTGGCGCCGATGGGCGATCTGGATCGTGACGGCAAGGACGACTTTGCGTTCGGCGGCGCCGGACCGCTAGGGGGCGTGGGCGTCGTGCTGGGCGGCAGAATCCGCTGGCAGCGCGATCAGTCGCCCGACCTGGCGACCTACGCCATCCTTAGCTCACGAGCGTCCTTCGAGGCCGGAGCTTACCTGAGCAGCGGCGATACCAACGGAGACGCAGTCCGCGACGTGCTGCTTGGCATGCCGGGCGCGAACGCCGCGCTGCTCTTCAACGGCAAGTCTCCCTCGCTTGTGCCCTCAGGCATCGGTCACGTCGAGGTGGGCCTGGTCGGCCCGATCACCGAGCCGTGGAAGCCGATCACCGAGACGCTGCCCACGGTATGGCAGGCCGCGTCCCTGGATAACGATGGTGCGGCTATCACGACCTTCAGCGTCCCGCTGGCCTTTGCGGCCGATGGCGACTACCGCATCTACGCCCGCGCCACCGACCGAGCAGGCAATCGTCTCCCCCTCGAGTCCTGGTATGTGGGCACGACGTTCGTCAACCGCAACTTGGAGGAAATCCCGACACTGGCGGGGGCGCTCGATGCGCCAACCCTGTTCCGTGAGGGCTTCCTGCGCGTCAGGATGACCGGCATCGTCACGGGGACCGCTCCGATCCAGTCGCTGCGCGTCTTTGATGGCGAGAGATGGACACGGATGCCGTTGCTCGCTGAGAGTCCCGGCGGCTGGTCCAACGAATCCAATATCGCCCGCAGTGATCTCCGCACGATCACCTTCCGCGCTGTAGCACGTGACGGCCTGGGCAACGTGGCGCACATCGCGCGTACCGTTACCACCGATACGTTGGTCGCGGCGCCGGCACTGCTTGCCACACTGCCGACCGAGTCGTGGAGTACGAACATCACGCCGACGCTTGTGATCACCTGGCCCACAGTCGTGGACCTGGGTAGCCCGGTCACGCGGTATGCCTCGATCGACCGGACGAGTGACACCGTGCCGACAACGCTCGTCGGCGCGAACCAGGTCTCCCGCGCGCTCGACGCGCCGGGTGCGTGGTACGCCCACGTGCGCATCGTCGACAGCTCCGGCAACGAGCAGGTCGTACACGATGGTCCCTACGGTGTGAATCGGACGCGCACACCTTCGGCTATCCTGCCCGACGGCACGCTGGACTTCTATGGGGCTGAATACACCGAGGGCATGGCGACAGGCTACGATCCCTATGCCGCCGCGAAACCGGCGCTGTTGCTGGCGACGTGGGACACCGACTGGCTCTATCTGGGCTTCATCGGCAGCGACTGGACTCCGGAGGAACGCCTGGTGATCTACGTCGATACGAAGGCCGGTGGCTCGACCGCGTCGCTTGGGGCGGC
>JALOOJ010000300.1 GCA_025454475.1 Anaerolineae bacterium | reverse complement strand
CCAACTGCCCTACATCGACCAGATCCGGGTGGAGCTGGTTGAGGACACCGAAGTCCGCAAGCTGCAGGTTGCCCAGGGACGGTACGACTGCGTCTTCCGATACAACCAGGACCCCACCGATGTCCCGTTCCTACTCGAGAATGCCGAAGCGGGCGACTTCCGCCTGGTGGATGGTTGGATGAACGGCGCGGGCGCATGGCCCGGCGTCATCGTCAACCAGGACTACCACACGGAGATGGAGTATGACCCGGCAACAGAGAGTGAGGAGGATAAGGAGATCCGCGCGCTCCTGCGCAATCCCGACTTCCTGAGAGGCCTATCGTACGCCATGAATCGCCAGCGCGTGCTGGACGTGGCGTGGGATGGCATTGGTGATGTCAAGAACTTCACCATCAGCCCTCAGTCGCCGCACTTCACCAGCTCAGACGAAGGCATGCAAGTCTACGAGGAATGGGCCCAGGCTTACGCTGAATACGACCCCGAGAAGGCAAAGGAGCACTTCGACGCGGCCGGCTTCAAGGATGCGGATGGCGATGGCATTCGCGACCTGCCCAGCGGCACACCCTTCACGCTCATCCTCCAGCTGAACGACTGGAGCTCGCAGACGATCAACACCGCGTTCGTGGAGGTCTACAAGCTGAACCTCGAGGATGTGGGCGTCAAGGTCCTGATCGACAATGCCATTGGCACCGCCGATGGCGGCACCAACCGTGACAATGGCCTCTTCATGCTGGCCACGACCCACGCCTCTGAGCTCGATCTCTGGACCTATCCCGACTGGGTCTTCCCGGTACGCGGTGTCGGTGAGGGCACGCGCGCCTTCCCGCAACAGGGCCAGTTCTACAAGACCGGCGGCGAGCAGGGCTGGGAGCCCGAGCCCGGCAGCCCCGCGGCCTTACTACAGGATCTCTACCGCCAGGGCCTACAGGAACCTGATGAGCAGAAGCGGCACGAGATCATCTGGGAGGCCGTGAAGGTCTACATCGAGCAGGGCCCCTTCATCATCGGCGCGACCGGTGACCAGCCCATGCCCGTGGTCTGCAAGAACTACTTTAAGAATGTGTATGAGTTCGGGGTTCTCGGTCCTTGGGCACCAGGGACTCCCGGCAACACGCATCCTGAGCAGTTCTACATCGACAAGTAGCATCGTCGATCCATGCTCTTGGCGGGCGGCATCTGCCGCCCGCCAAGAGCCTTACCGTTGGGTGCGGCCCTCCAGTCGAGGCGAAGGACAGCGCAGCAGCGAACGCGGATGGTCGGCCTCTTGGACTCGCGAGCCAAAGTGAGCGACAGCCAAGGCAGTCTGCTGAGAGATCAAGGAGGTGAATGTGTTATCCTACATTGCACGACGCATCATGTACATGGCGATCATGGTCGTGCTGGTCTCCTTCGTCAGCTTCCTCATCATCGAGTTACCCCCAGGCGACTTCCTGACCATAAAGCTGCAGCAGCTGCAGGCGCGTGGCGACCTTAGTGCGCTGCAGCGGATCGATGATTACCGCGCGCGCTATAAGCTCGATCAACCCTTACTCGAGCGCTACTGGAACTGGATCACGAACTTCGTCAAGGGGGACTTCGGCGAGTCGTTCGAGTTCGAGCGCCCGGTCAGCGAGATCATTGGTCAGCGCGCGCTGATGTCTGTGATACTGGCGCTTGCCAGCATCACCATCGTCTGGTGCCTGGCGATACCTATCGGGGTCTATTCCGCCACACACCAATATTCGCTCGGCGACCAGGTCGTCACCACGATCAGCTTTCTGGGCCTGGGGATGCCGGGGTTCCTGCTTGCGCTCCTGGTGCTCTTCTTCGCGATGATGGTGCTCAAGGTAGAGGTGGGCGGTCTCTTCTCTCGCGAGTTCATCGACGCGCCGTGGAGCCTGGCCAAGGTCTGGGATCTGCTCAAGCACCTCTGGATACCGGCGCTGATCAGCAGCGTTACAGGCACTGCGGGCCTGGTCCGCATCATGCGCGGCAATCTACTGGAGACCTTGGGCCAGCCCTTCGTCGAGGCGGCGCGCGCCCGTGGGCTCAAGAACAGGGCCGTCACCTGGAAGCACGCCGTCCGGGTGGCCATCAACCCACTCATTGTGATCCTGACCTCGGAGGCACTGCCCAGTATTGTGGCCGGCGACGCGCTGGTCGCCACGGTGCTGAACCTCCCCACGGTCGGGCCGCTCTTCGTCAACGCCTTGATCTCGCAGGACATGTTCCTGGCCGGAACGGTGCTGGTCTTCATCGTCCTGATGACGATGATCGGCTCGCTGATCGGCGACCTTATGCTGGCTGCGCTCGATCCGCGCATCCGCCTGGACTGACGAGGAGGTTGAACCCATGACAGAACAAGAGCCTGAAGTCGTACAGGCTGCGGAGCCGGCCGGCAAGAAAGGTGAGCTGAGCCAGGCCTACTTGAGCCTGGTCTGGTGGAAGTTCAAGAAGAACAAGCTGGCGATCGTGGGCGGGATACTGATCATCCTCTTCTACGTCATCTGCGGCCTGTTTGCGGAGTTCTTCGCACCCTATAAGGTGCTTACCCAGTCTGACTATCTTGAGGCGCGGCCGCAGCCGCTGGTCTTCAAGAGCCCCGACGGGTCCTTCAGCCTGCGGCCCGCCGTCTATGGCCTGAACGTCGAGACTGACCTGGCAACACGCACGCGGAGATGGGTGGTGGACGAGACACGGATCTATCCCATCTCGCTCTTCGTCAAGGCAGAGCCGTACAAGCTGCTGGGATTGGTCCCGATGCGCGTCCACTTCTTCGGCATTAACACGGAGAAGTACCCCGACGGCACCGTGTACCTGTTTGGGACTGATCGCACAGGACGCGATCTCCTGTCGCGTATCATCTACGGCGGGCGGCTATCACTCCTGCTGGGCCTTGTAGGCCAGGGATTGACGTTCGTCATTGGCATGGTGATGGGTGTGATCTCCGGCTACTATGGGGGGACGACGGACATCCTGATCCAGCGCCTCGTGGAGTTCGTGGGCGCCTTTCCGGACATCCCGCTTTTCATGGCGCTCGCTGCGGCGATCCCGGTTCAATGGTCCCCTATCCTGGTGTACTTTATGTTGACGTTGATCCTGGTCTTTATCCGCTGGGGTGGATTGGCGCGACAGGTACGCGGGCTCATTCTCTCGCTGCGTGAGCGTGAGTACGTGTTGGCAGCGCAGAGCGCCGGCGCAAGCGACAAGCGCATCATGTTCCGCCACCTGCTGCCAGGCACGTTGAGCCACGTGATCGTGATCGCCACGCTGATGATTCCCGGCATGATTCTCTCGGAGACGGCGCTGTCCTGGCTGGGGCTGGGCCTGCGCCCGCCGTTGACCAGTTGGGGCGTCTTGCTCCAGGAGGTCAGCAGTGTCCGCGCGATCCGCTTTGCCCCCTGGATGCTGATCCCGGTCCCGTTCATCATCCTGGCGGTGCTGGCCTTCAACATGCTGGGGGATGGGCTCCGCGATGCGATGGATCCCTACGGTGGACGGTAAGGAGGACGCCATGAGTGAACCACTGCTCGAGATCAAAGATTTGCGTGTGGACTTCGAAGTTCGAGATGGCACAATCCACGGCGTGGATGGCGTCACCTATACCGTGAACCGGGGAGAGACCATCGGCATCATCGGG
>JALOOJ010000124.1 GCA_025454475.1 Anaerolineae bacterium | reverse complement strand
GGCGCGGGGTTCGGGTTGTTGAACCCGAAGATGCGGTGCGCCTCAGTGTAGTCGAGCAGGCCGCGGGGCTCGGCCCAGGCCGCGAGCTTCGCCCAGGCGATGCCTTCCGGGCCCTCGCCGAAGCCGTGGAAGCGGGCCGCACGGAGCGGCTCCAGGGTCACAATCCGGACGTCGTTGTCGTTCATCGTGTTCCTCCTCACTGCGGGTGTACTGCGCTTACCGCATCAGCATACGCCGATATAGCTGACATCCTGTGTCATAGTTTCATGGTAGGATGTGGGAATACGGGAGTGGGGAGGAGAAGATGCGGGCCGACCGGTTGTTGTCGTTGCTGATGTTGCTGCAAGCGCGGGGGAAGACATCGGCGCGGGCGCTCGCCGAGGAGCTGGAGGTATCGGAACGCACGGTCTACCGCGACATAGCGGCGTTGGAGCGCGCGGGGGTGCCTCTCTACGCCGAGGTGGGCCGTGATGGGGGCTTTGCGCTGGTGGACCGGTACCGCACCAGCCTGACCGGGCTATCGGAGGGCGAGGTGCGGGCGCTGTTCATGCTGAGTGTCCCTGCGCCGCTGGCGGAGCTGGGCGTGAGCCAGGAGCTCAAGGCTGCGCTGCTGAAGCTCACGGCGGCGTTGCCCGCGACGCGACGGGGTGACGAGGAGCACGTGCGGAACCGGTTCTACCTTGATGCGGTAGGGTGGGAGCACGAAGCTGGGCCCACGCCGCACCTGCAGGCGGCGCACCAGGCGGTACTGCGTGATCGCCAGCTCATGCTGACCTACCGTCCGCTGTTTGCCGCGGAGGTGAGGCTAGCGGTCGATCCCTACGGTCTAGTCGTCAAGGCGGGCGCGTGGTACCTTGTCTACGCTCATATGCATGGGACCCACAAGGGACGGGTAAGCGCCCGGCGGCTGAGCGAGCTGCAGGATCTGCGCGAGACAGGAGTCGTGTTTGAGCGCCCGGCCGATTTCGCGCTTGAGGCGTTTTGGAAAGCCTGGTGCGCTGAGCACATCGAGCGGAGCGAGCAGTTCGCTGTTCGGTTGCGCGTGGAGCCTCGAGCGCGGGAGTGGCTGCCCTACTACCTGCCGGGACGGGTCCGCGATGCTTTGGGCGTCGCGGGGTCGCCTGACGCTCAGGGCTGGTTTACGCTGGATCTGGCGTTCGAGAGCCTAGAGGCAGCGCGGTCGCGGCTGCTTGCCCTGGGCGGAGCAGTCGAGGTGCTGGCGCCGGACGCGCTCCGGCTGAGCATGGCGGACTTCGGCGCGCGGATCGCGGCGGTGTATGCGGATAGGTGATGTGGGGCGAACTGTCTTGCCGGCACCCGAAACGGGCGTTCGCGGCTGAGCTGCACGGTAGCGTGCTACGCAGCAGCCAGCTCCCACCGCCGGGCGCCCTAACGCGAACAATCGTCCCGACTGCCCTACTCGGATGGGCGAACAAGACAGTTCGCCCCACACCGGATGCGGATGTGCCAGGGACCGTCGAAGCGGCAGTGCCGTGTCGTGGGAAGGCGCCTGGCGATGGGTTGGGTGTGCCACACCGGGGCGGGCCGGGCCGCTGGGCGGGACAGGCGTCCCGCCCTACATGCAGAGGGTGAAGTCGGAGAAGCGCGTCAGGGTGCCGTCGGGGTGGGCGGCGCGGTAGATGGTGCGGTCAATGGTGCCGAGGGCGAAGACGCCGACCTCGACAGGACCATGCACGAAGGGGGCGTCGACGAGGTGCCACCAGGTGATGCCATCCAGGCTGCAGTGGGCGGAGACAACAGCGCCGGGTAGCGTGTCGCCATGGCGTTCCAGGCGCAGCCGCACGCCGCTCGATCCGGCGGGCTCGGGGAGTGCGCCGGCGCCTGAGGCGCGATCGCGGTCGTCCACGCACGTGGTCATAAGGATCGAACGCGGTCCCGCCTCGCCCCAGGCCAGGCGGACGTAGTCACGCTCGCTGCCCCAGATCACGAGTCCCCCGATGGACGGGGCGTGGCCCTCGGAGCCGGGCGTGTGCCCAACCTGCACCTCGACGACGAAGTTGCCCGAGGCTGGGCGCTGGAAGCGCGGGGCTGAGCGGTTGGCGAGCCATAGCCCGCGCCCATTCGGTGCGGCGATCGTGAGCCCATCCCTGATGCGGAAGCGGCTCCCGCCGAGAGGATCGACCCAGCGCCAGCCCGAAGCCAGCAGCCGCGCCGCCGGTCCGTCGGCGAAGCTCTCGCGCAGTGTCATCGTGCCAGTCACGGCTCGAGGATCATCGCCGGGGTCAGGGTCGGCGCGCCGCAATCCCCAGTGGGCCAAAGCGTCCAGGCCCTCGGGCCAGCCATCGGCGGGCACCGCGTCGCCCTGTAGCGCGTCCGTGGGCTTTCCCAACGCTTCCGCGAGGCCGTTCAGGATCACGGTGACCATCGGTGCATCCATCATCTCGGCATGGATCTTTGGGGCGTCCGTTATCTCGGCGTGCCGGCGGTAGACGTCGAGCGATTCCGCGAAGCTGGCAACTGCTCGCTCGGCCTGGCCCGCAGCGAGTGCGGCGCGCCCAAGGAGAGCATGGGCCAGGGCGACTCCCAGCGGGATCGCGGAGGCCCGGTAGTAGCCCAGGAGCTGCTCGCCGGCGCCAAAGGCTTGCTCGAGATCGCCTGTGATCAGCCCCATCCGAAGCGCGCCGTGGAGCGTGAACTCGGTCCGTTTGGGTCCGCCCTGGTCCTGCGGCTGGATTGGCATGGCCGTCAGATACCCCTCTGCACGGGGCAGGTCGCCCATCTGGAGGCAGATCCAGGCCGCGTCGCCCATCGCCCAGGCCAGGTGCTTCACGTCGCCAGCGCGAGCATCAAGCGAGAGCACCTGCTCGAAAGCTGTCAGCGCCCCATCGAGATCGCCCGTGCACGTGGCAATCTCGGCCCATTGGCGTTGAATGGCTGCGGCTGCCAGCAGGTCGCGTGATGTATCCACCTTGGACGCCAGCCTCGGGAGTAGCGTGGCCGCCTCAGCTACACGTTTGCTGGTGAGGTAAGCCCCGATCACGTGCTCGTAGGCAGGCTGGAGCTCCGGTACGTAGGGCAGTTGGTCGATGAAGGTGGCCGTGTGCTCGGTGAAGCGCAGGTAGCCGGCCAGATCCCCCTGCACCATGTGCCCCACCGCGACCATCTGGTTCATCAGCGCCAGCTCCAGCGAGGGTGTCTTCTGGTCGAGCAGGGCGAGTCCCTCTATGCCCACCTCCAGACGCTCGGCCATCCGTCCCTGCCAGAAGAGCGTCTCGCCCAGCCAGTGGTAGAGGCGGATGAGGTCGGGCAGCGGCAGGTCAGCCTCGCGCGCGAGGGCAATGGCCTTGCGGAATTCCGCCTCGGCCTCAGTGACGTGCCCGGTGGCGAACAGGACCTTCCCCAGGCCGCGCAGGGCGGCGACGCGCGAGTGCAGCATCTGGGCGACATCGGTCTTGCTGAGCCGCGTGTGCAGGTCCGGCGAGGCTAGGGTCAGGACGTGCCGAAACGCGGCCACCGCTTCGTCATTGGCGTAGGCAGCCTGGGCGTGACGGGCAACCCGCAGCAGGTAGGGCACCGCACGGACCAGGTCGCCCGCCGCTTCCCAGTGCGCGGCCAACTGTCCCGCGAGATCGGTCGTGCGCTCGCCTGGTAGGCTCGTCAACGCCTCGGCGACAAGCCGGTGAAGCATTCGCGCTTCGGTGCGCAACAGGCTGGCATACGCCGTCTCCTGGAGGAGCTGGTGTTTGAACACAAAGCCGGTGCCGGGCAGGTCGGGTTGTTGGCGGATCATCTGGGCGGCTTCGAGCGCTGCCAGGTGATCGGGGAGCGCACCCACATCGATCCCCGCAGGTGCTGCGAGTGCCTGGAGGATCGGCAGCGAGAAGAATCGCCCGCAGACCGCGGCAACCTTAAGCACGCGGCGGGTGTCCGCAGGGAGCCGATCAATGCGGGCGCTGAGAACGCCGCGCAGCGTGCCTGGCAGGGTTAACGCCGCACCGTCGCCGGCAGCGCGCCAGGCGCACGAGACCGGGTCGCAGACGAGGTCTCCGCCATCGATGAGCGCTCGGATGATCTCCTCAAGATGGAATGGGTTGCCGCCGCTCCGGACGACGATGGCGCTGGCCATCCCGTCGGGGATCTCGGGCGCAATGCTGTCGGCCGGGTCGCCGGGCGACGCTGATGAAAGCAGATTGCCTATGAGGCGCGCGCTCTCGCGCGGTCGAAGCACCTCCAGGACCAAATCCGTGTGTACGTCGGCGTAGGCAGCCCTCACGTTTCCGAGGAACGAGGCGAGGCCGTCGTCGCTGTCCGACGCCGAATCTGAGAGCGGTCGCGAGATGCAGATCAGCAGCAACGGCGTGGCGCGTACCTGTGGAAGCAAGGCCATCAGGAGCTCCAGCGACGTCGGATCTGCCCAATGCAGGTCCTCGAAGGCCAGCACCACCGGGCGCCTGGCCGTGATCCGCTCGATCACCGCCGCTACTGCCGCGAAACCGCTCTGCTTGAGGGCATCGGCGTTGACGGCCTCGGGCGCTGCCGGAGCCTCGCCAGCGTCCGGCACAGACAGGATTCGCCCGATGACGGCGGCGGTGGCATCGGCATCGGGCACGCCCAGATCCGCAACGCGCGCCCGCAGTGTCGATATCCTGTCGTCGGGCGATCCGGCAGTGGGCAGTCGCAACAACCGGTGAAGCAGGTCTACCCAGGGGAGGTAGGCCGTGCCGGCGCTTTGCGAGAGCGAGCGGCCCTCAACCCAGACCAGCGGCTGGTCGGAGTCGCGGCTCTCGCGCAGCCGCACCTCGGTCACGAGCCGGGACTTGCCGATCCCGGCCTCGCCCAAAACGGTGACGACGCCACCCTTGCCCTCGCGGACCCGGCGCACGGCAGCCTGAAGCGCAGCGAAGTGCGTCTGGCGCCCTACCAGCGGCGACTGCAGACCCGTGATACCCCGGGGTCGCGTCAGCGCCCGCCGCCTCAGTGGGCGGTAGATCGGGACAGTGGCCGAAAGGCCCTTTACCGATGCTTCGCCGAGCGCCTCCCAGTCAAAGAGAGCCTGGATGAGCTGGTACGTGTTGTGGCTGACGAGCACCGTCCCAGGCTCGGCAGCAGCCTCCATGCGCGCGGCAAGGGCCACGGCCTCGCCCATCGCCGTTGCCTCGAGGTGGCGGCCCAGGTCGCCGACCTCGGCCACGATCACCTCGCCCGTGTTGACGCCGACGCGCACGAGGAAACTGATACCATCGGTCGCCTCGAGCTCGTCGGAGTACCGGCGCAGCGCGTCCTGAATGCCCAGGGCAGCCATGACGGCGCGCTCCGGGTCGTCCTCGTGGGTTACGTGTGCGCCGAAGAAGGCAAGCAGGCCATCGCCCCGGAACTGATCGATTTCACCGCCGTAACGGTAGATCCCGGCGCCCGCGATCTGGAAGACGCGGTTCATGATGCCGACCCAGGCCTCACTTCCGACGCGCTCGAGCAGCGCCGTCGAGTCCTTTACATCGGCCATCAGCACCGTCGCGACGCGCCGCTCGCCGCGGAGCGCGACGGCGACGGGTGGCACGCCGTTGGATAGGTAGGTAGACATAGCACTCGAAGGATACCACAGTTGATTGCGTCGAGTAGCGGCCATGCGCCCTCGCCCGAGCGGACTCGAATCCGGGGCCCTGGGTGGCCCCGGAAAGTGCCGGGAGCTCAGGATCGTAGCATCCGGCGATGGCGCGGCGCGATCCAAAGCGCGTGGCGGCGTGGGTGGAGCACAAGTCCCCGGCACAGGGAGAGCGGCCGGAACGGGGCGGATACGGATGCCCTGAGGCACACGGCGACCGCGACTTCCGCCGTCACGGGTTCTGCATTTCGGGCGATAATACGACCATGGCGCGACAGGGAGGTTGAGGTCAGTGGCAGAGGCTAGGCAGAGCATTACTGGCTTGATGGCCAACCCCACGGCGTGTATTGGCCGAGAGCGCGAGCTGCGACAGGTCTGGGACCAGCTCAGAGCGACACTGCACGCGGGCGTGCGCGCTGTGGTGGTTACCGGCGAGCCTGGCATTGGGAAGACGCGCCTATTGACCGAAGTGGCCGCGCGCGCCACTCGCGCCGGACTGACGGTCCTGTGCGGCGGCACATCCGAGGCTGCCGGGATGCCTGCCTATCTTCCTTTTCTCGAGGCCATTGGCCAGCTCATTCGCTCCACGCCCGCTGAAATCTTGCGCCAACAGGTCGGCGCCGACGCGGGATGCCTTGCCGGCCTGTTTCCAGAACTCGGCATGCGCCTGGCGGACCTGCCTCTGCCCCACGCTATCCCCGCGGATCAGGCGCGGCTCCGCCTGTTCCAGGCCGTAGCCGGGTTCCTGGAGGTGGTTGCCGAGGACGGCCTCGTCCTGGTCATTGACGATCTACAGTGGGCCGATAGCAGCAGCCTCGACCTCATCGCCCACGTGGCACGACAGAGGCCGACGGCGCGGATATTGTTTCTGATGGCGTGTCGCGCCGGTGACATCGCGCTGACTCCTGTCCTGGAGCGGCTGTTGGCCCAGCTCACGCGGCTGCGCGTGCTGACCCAGATCGCGCTGGAAGCGCTGGCTGAGGGCGATATCGCGAACCTGGCGGCCGAGGCTCTCGGTGGCTCGGTCGAGCCGACGGCAAGCCGGGCGCTGTATGAGCACAGCGAAGGCAATCCCTTCTTTGCCGAGGAGCTGCTGGTGGCCTGGCGGAACAGTGGAGCGCTTGCCCGAGCAGTTGGAGGCTGCGACTGGGCACTGCGCTTGCCCGTAGGGGAGTCCCTGCCGGCGAGCATCGCCAGCGCCATCCGGCTACGGCTCATCGCCCTGCCGCCCGACGTGGTCGACGCGTTGCGCGTCGCCGCAGTCATTGGGCGAGCCTTCGATGTAGATCTGCTGGCGCAGGTGTTGCATCGTAGCCCCGATGCCGTCGAGGAGCATCTGATCGTCGCCGAACGTGCCGGGCTTGTGCGCGGCGATCGGGCGGGCAAGTTCGCCTTCAGCCACGACAAGGTGCGCGAGTGTCTGCACAACGAGGTGAGCAGCACGCGCTGCCAGGTGCTGCACGGTCAGATTGGTCTGGCGCTGGAGGCTGACCAGGGGCGTGAGGGTGCCCGGCAACTGGCTGACCTCGCATACCATTTTGCCCACAGTCGCGATCACGAGCGCGGCGTCCGCTACCTCGCACGTGCTGCGGAGGAAGCGATGCGCACCTATGCGCCGCAGCAGGCGCTTGCCCATCTGAAACAGGCACTCGCCCTGGTCGACGGCACCGACCCACAGCGCGGAGCCCTGTTGCTGGCGCTCGGCGAGGCGGCGCTGATGGCTGCGGACGACATCGTCGCCAAGGCTGCTTTTGTCGAGGCCCAGACCTGGTATGGGCGCCGCCCGGAACTGGCTGAGTCTGCGCGCGCTGCGTATGGATCGGGGATCGCGCACTGGCGTCTGGACGAGGCCGAAGCCGCTCGGCAGGCACTCGAGACCGCACTTGCGATGCTGGAGACGGCGGCTCCCCCGGACCCGGCGGCAGTCCAGGTCCTCGTCGCGCTGGCCAACCTGCTGGGCGTCGTGTTGGGGCGACAGGAAGACGCCGTCCGCCACGGTCGCCGAGCTCTGGAGATCGCGCAGCAGCTTGACGATGAGGCCTTGCAGGCCAGTGCCGGCCGCACGGTCGGTTTCCTGCTGGTGCGCGACAACGATCTGGCTGCGGGACTGCCGCTGCTGGAGCAAGCTTTGGCGCGTGCACAACGCAGCGCGAATCCGGTGGAGTCCGCCGCTTGCTGCGCTTACCTTGCGCAGGCGTTCTGCTGGTCGGCCTTGCTGGGGCGCTCGCTCGAGGTGAGCTTGCTGCGTGAGACGTACGCCCGCGTCGGTCCCCAACCGCACGAACAGAGTTACGTGTATACCTGGCTGGCCTTCCTGGATGCTCTGCGTGGGGCTTGGGCGGAGGTTGAACAACATCTGGCGCGGGCGCAGGCGGCTATCGAGCGCGTTGTCAGCGTTGAGCCTCGCGCGTTCTACCAGCAGGTGGTCGGATTCCTGGCGTTCCAGCAGGGCGACTACCGGCGGGCGGAAGGCGAGCTGCGCATCGGCATAGAGATCTTTCGGACCCAAGATCCGGCTGAGCTGTTGTTGTGCCTGGGGCTGTATGGGCTGGCGCTGCAAGCCGCCGGCCGGTATCAGGAAGCGCGCGCCTGTATGGCCGAACAGGAAGCGCTCATCACGACGCTAACTGCCGGTTCCCTCTCGGTGCTCTCAGCGCGCGGATGCCTGGCGCTGATGGCAGTCAGGGCGGGCGATCTGGACGGGGCTCTCCGAGCCTCCGCCGACCTGCTGGCGTGTCGTGGTCAACATCACTGGTTCCTGGTGGACCGGGTGCTGGGCGAGGTCGCCACGCTCGCCAACCAGTGGTCCGATGCCACGGCCTATCTCAATCAGGCAGCGGAAATCGCCGATCGCGAAGGACTCCTGCCGGAGAAGGGACATATTCTCGTTGCGCAGGCCAACCTGGAGCTGGCTCGGAGTGGGGCGGCTGCTGTTGTCCGCGCGCGGCGGCACTTGACAGAAGCGCTGACGCTCTTCACGGACCTGCGCAATGCGAGCCAGATGCAGCACCTTCGCCAACGCCTGCGCGAGCTTCCTCAGCGGCGCGAGGATCAGGCCTGTGCACCGGCACCCGGCGGCCTCAGTCCACGCGAGGTCGAGGTTCTGCGTCTCATCGCAGAAGGCAAGCGCAACCACCAGATCGGGCAGGCCCTGCACATCAGTTCGAGCACGGTCGCCAAACACATCACCGCAATTCTGGGCAAGACGGGCTGCGACAACCGCGCCGCCGCGGCTGCATATGCTCTGCGCCACGGACTCGCCTGAGCTCGCCACGCCCTCCAACGCGCTATAGCAAGTTCTTGCTATAGCGCGTTCCTCTAGCGGTTTTCTAACTCGCGCAGATGGGCAAACTGGGCCGATGCGTCGGCGTGCATGGTGCACTACACTGTGAAAAACGCCGCTGGGGTGGCCTATGCACATTGTTGTCTACACCTATCGCGCTCGCGTGGGTCAAGAGGATGCCATCGTGGCCCTGCACGAGAGTTGGGACCGCGCGCAACATGCCCAGGCGCAAGGCTACCTATCCGGTGAGCTTATGCGCGCCATCGAGGATCCCGGCCTGTTTGTCGAGATCACGCGCTACGAGAATGCGGACGTGGCGCGAGCCGCTGCTGCCGACCCGGAGCAGGCGGTCTGGCGGCAACGCCTGGCGAGTCTGACCGAGGAGGGACTGCAAGGAGGGGCGTGCGGCTGCGTCTGGCGGTCCGCCTGATGGTGGCACGAGCCCGGGGACTCCTTGCCGATCCGTGCGCCTCAGGCACTGAGGATGTCCCGTTTACCGGCATGAGCCGGAGGAGGTGGATGATGAAGCGGAAGGTTGCTATCGTCTTGGCCGTCCTCAGCACAGTGGCCCTCCGCACACCCCTTGCGGGGATGCCGGTTGTATCTGGTCACACATCTGTGGCCTCGCCACGGGCGGGCGAGGTTGCGGCGCCGCTAGCGCCGCTGGATGTGACGACGCTCACTGCAGTGTCGGACGCCTACGTGGCCTCGGTGGATCCCTTGAAGAACTTCGGCGGGGTGAGTCCGCTCTACGTGGGCAACCTGACGACTACGGCGGCCAATCGCGCGCTATTGCGGTTCAGCCTGTCGACGGTGCCGGCGAACGCGGTGATCGACAGCGCGGTCTTCCGCGCCTATTTGGCGCAAGCGCCGACCTCGCCGCCGCTCAACCTGGACGTGGGCGTGTACCGGATCACGCAGAGCTGGACCGAAGGCACGGTGGCGTGGACGGGCCAGCCGGCAGCGGTGAGCATCGGCAAGGTGACGCCGGTGGGAATGAGCGCCCGGTATTACGAGTGGGAGGTCACGGAGCTGGCGCAAGCCTGGTTGGCCTCAGCGGCGACGAACTTCGGGCTGGAGCTGCGGAGCGAGATCGAGGGGACGTTCGGTTGGCGCGCCTTCGCAAGTCGGGAGGCGGCGACGAACCGCCCGCAACTGGTGGTGACGTATCATCTGCCGCTTTGCAGCGATCTGCAGGAACCAAACGACAGCTTCGCGGCACCGTATCAGATCAGCGCGGGCACGGAGGTCCTGGGGTGTATCCCGACGCCGAGCGACGTGGATACCTTCCGCTTCGACGTGGCACCCTATACGGCGGTGAGCGTGGAGCTGTTCAGCCTGCCGGCGAACTATGACCTGTATCTGTACAGCCCGACACAGGCGCTGTTGGACAGCTCGGCGAATGGCGGGACCACGTCGGAGGTGGTGACCTACACGACAGGAGCGAGCGGTGGGCAGTACTACGCCAGCGTGCAGAGCGGGGGGGAGTATGACCTGTATGAGTCGTACGCGCTCAAGCTGACTCTGACTGCGGTACCGGTCTACCCGGATCTGGTGATCAACGACGTGTGGGCGGCGGCGAGCCAGGTCTGCTACGAGATCGCGAACCCGGGGCTGGCGACGGCGGCTGCGGGGCACGACAGTGCATTGCGGATCGACGGCGTGCTGGTGGCGACGGACGCGGTCCCGTCCAGCCTGGCGCCGGGTGCGACGCTGCAGCGGTGTTTCGCCGGCCCGTGGCTGTGCACGTCAGCGGCGGACACGATCAACGTGTGCGCGGATCATCTGGGCGAGGTCGGTGAGAGCAATGAGGCCAACAACTGCCGGCAGGAGTCCTGGGCTTGCGACACGACGGCGCCGGTCATCGTGACGGGGCCGACAGTGACGGGGATCACCTCATCGGGGGCGACGGTCTCGTGGACGACGGATGAGGATGCTGACAGCACCGTGGCGTATGGACGGACCGCGGGAGTGCTCGACGGGGAAGTCGGGTTGCCGATGCTCGTCCAGGCGCACACCATAGGCCTGAGCGGGCTGCTGCCCAGCGCCACCTACCGTTACCTCGTGAGCTCTGCCGACGCGGCGGGAAACGTCGTCACAAGCACCGAGCGGTACTTCACGACGGGGCCGGTGAGCAGCCCGCCGCCGAGCATCACGGCTGTGACGATGACCCGGGCGCTGGACAAGGCGCTCCATTACGCGATTGGGGCGACGCTGCCGGTGACCCTGAACGTCGAGCATGTTGAGTTCACTATGGACGGCAGGCTGCTGGGCAAGGTCTATGCGGGGAAACCGGGGGCGGTGCCAGGACTGTATGAGTTCCCACTGATCCCTGCGGCGCTGGGCATCCAACGCGAGGGTTTCTTCTCCGAGCACGAGTTCGAGGCTGTGGCGGTGGGTTTCGGCGGGCTGACCGGACGGTTTGGGCTGACTTACGAGCCACCCTATGAGTGCACCGACATTCATGTGGAGATGGACTCGCCCACACCCGATGCCACGTTCTACTACCTGAACGGTGCCCTGCCCGCCGGTACGACCGTGCCGATTGAGGTATACGCCTGGGACGTGACCGAGGAGGAGTGCAACGTCCTGCCGTGGCAGCAACGTGCGGCCTGCCTGTGGGAGGCAAGCCAGATCGAACGGATCGATATTGCGGCCAGTGGCGAGCAGATCTGCAGTCTTGCGGGCCACGAGGATGCCTATGCCGTCTACACATGCGACTGGGACGCAAGCGGGTTGGGTGCGGGCGTGTACGGCATCCGGGTGGACGTGACCGATGATGCGGACTGCAGCCAGACGCTCTTCAGGGACGTGACCGTCGAGCAGGGAGAGGCCGAGCTCACTGTCACGCGGGACGTGACCCGTAACGGGACTACCTTCGAGGTGGCGCTGACCATCGCGAACCGCGGGCATGCCGACTTCCGCATGAGGCGCGTCGAAGATCACGTTTCCGGCTTCCAGCCGATCGCCGCCAGCGTCGACCTCCCCAACTGGCGCCATGTTCAGGTGAGCAGCAACTGCGCGACCACCGGAGAGGCCTGTGCTGTGCAGATCGATACCTGGAGCGACGTCGACGCGGGCGCCATACTCCTGGGGCCGGGCGACAGCGTCGTCCTGAGCTACGAAGCTGTGCCGGTCATGCTGCCGGATCCAGTGGAAGAGGACCAGGCCATCGGCGACGAGCCGGTGCAGGTGCTTGAGCCCCACCGGGCGGAGGGTCCGACGTTTGACCGGCCCTGTGGGCGCCTTGTCGACGGCACACCGCTCGCCGACGCGGTGTCGGACGCCAGGGCCGAATCGGATTACCTCGCGGTCACGCGCCCGGAGAGCCTGTTTGAGCTTTACGGTGAGGGAAGCACGAATGCGTTCCTGTCGGACATTGCCGTCCTGGTCCAACACAGAAACGGTATCCTCGGATATCTCGTCGGTGAGTGGCAACGCTTCTCCTTCATCGCCGATGATACCATCTGGGAGTGGGGCACCCCCATGCAGGGCAGCG
>JALOOJ010000123.1 GCA_025454475.1 Anaerolineae bacterium | reverse complement strand
TCCGCCCACATTGGCGCGCGCCGTCGCCGTGGGTCTGCTCGATAGCCCGCAGCTTCAGCGCAACCCGTTTGCCCGTGGCGCCATTCGCACGCGGGCCATTGGCGGCGCAGTCGTCGCGGTGGACGACGTAGGCCGGCTGCTCAGCGAGCGTGAACGCATCCGCGCTCTCGGCACGTAGAGGATCGAGGACGATTGCCCGCGTCCGGGCCCGGTCTGGAGGTGCGAGCCAGCTTCATCGCCAGGGTCACGCTCGAAGCTCGAACGCCCGGTCCGGGTGCAGGCACGGCGGTTCGCTCCACGGTCCGAATGGGAACGGTGGTCTTGACACCCTACCATAGTGTGGTATGATTCTGTTCGTAGGACGAAGTAAGTGTAGGCCGTAGACGCAAAGACTACCCCACTCTTGCTGAGTTGGGTGGTCTTTTTTGTTGGGCCGGACTTCGTCCAGTATACTTGTAAGGAGTGTAGTACTTTGCCACAGTCACAAAACGCAGGGCAGGCCGGAGTTCAGACCGGAACCGTCAAATGGTTTAACGCCACAAAAGGCTTTGGTTTCATCTCGCGTGAGGGCGGGGAGGACGTTTTCGTCCACTTCTCCGCGATTCAGGCGACATCCGTGGGCGGGTACCGCGAGCTTCAGGAAGGTCAGCGCGTTGAGTTCACCGTAGAGAAGTCGGATCGTGGCCTCAAAGCGGCCAACGTGAAGATCCTCTAGTCTGACTGCAGCCCAGAACCGCACGGCCCTAGAGCCGTGCGGTTTTTTCTGCCATCACTGATCACTGGTCCCCATGCCTGGGCGATGCTATACTATTGCCCAGGGATCCTATGGGGACCAACTCACATCAGGCTACACCTGGACATCCCGCGCGCCGGGACAGCCCGGGCACAGATCGTCCCGACAATCAGCATATGGCCCTGTCACGGCACCTCGCCGATCTGACCGCTCAGGAGATCGCCCACGCGCTGCGGCTGCCGCGCACGGGCGTGCATATGCGCCTGCTCGAGCCGATCGTGCGCCGGCTCTCCCACCGGTTTGCTGAGTTGGCCGCGGCTTTCAACGCTGACATCGCTGCGCTGGGATTCCGCGAGGCTGCCGGAAGGTTCGTGGCACACTTTGCGGAGCGTTTGACGGCTTCGGGAACGGAGGTAGTTCCCCCAACCGGGCCGTTGGTCGTTGCCTCCAACCACCCCGGCGCTACCGACGCCTTCTCGATCATCGCGAGCCTGCCGAGAGACGACACCGCCTTGGTCATCTCCGACGTGCCGATCACCCGTGCTCTTCCGGCCACTAGAGGACACTTCATCTACGTCTCAGGTGAGATGGACAGCCACGTCAACGCCGTGCGTGAGATGACAAGCCACCTGCAGAATGGCGGCGCCGTCGTCATCTTCCCCAGCGCGAACCTGACGCCGGATCCAATGATCGGCTTGCCGACCGGTCGCGCCGGCGGCCGGTCGTCCGCAGCCCATGACGCCCTCGCCGAGGCGACGTTTGGGCACTGGTCGCCAAGCATCCTGCTACCGCTGAGGCGCGTGCCCGACTGCCGTATCCAACCCGCCATCGTCAGCGGCGTGCTGCATCCCAGGTACGCTCACCATCCGCTGGCACGCTACATCCCCGACAGCCGACCGTGGGAGCGCCAGTTGCTGGGAGAGGTCCTGCAG
Source organism: Anaerolineae bacterium (assembly GCA_025454475.1). Lineage (GTDB taxonomy): Bacteria > Chloroflexota > Anaerolineae > B4-G1 > SLSP01 > PWVB01. Next base: position 10,997 of record JALOOJ010000123.1, on the reverse strand, counting down.
GTCATGCGACAGATCCGGTCCGGAGACCGTATGGGCGTCCAGCCGCACGTCCGCTTTGGGACGCCGGTCGCGCCCGACGAGCTATCCGGCCTGGGCAGGGAGGTCGCAATGGCCAAGATCATCGAGCGAGCTGTGCCGCTTCTCCACGCCTCGATGCCCTGACCCTCAACTCAACCCAGGCCCTTCCCAGCTCACGTCGGATCCATGGTCGGGCGCGGACACCCTGTTCAGCGTCTGTTCCAGGCGGATCCGTGATGCGGCGTGAACGCAACCTTCAGCAGGCTACGACAGATACGCTGCCGCCCACCCCACATCCAGCTCGTGCAGCTTCTCGGGCGTTGGTATGGCGGTCTCGCGGTCCCACCCGAGCATCCCGTAGGCCATCTGCATTGCGTCGCGGAGCCTATCGGCATCGATCGCGGTCTCGGACAGCGCACCGCTAGTCGTCGGCTCATGGCTACGGGCCGAGAGGTGATCGTCTGCAGGTCGGAACCCTTCCCGGGCGTTGAATCCCCGGGCGAGCGTCCACGCCCGCTCCCCCACCCGGTATAGCTCATAACTCGTGACGTCCCACCCCGTCGCCGCGCGCACCAGCCGCGTCTCTTCCTCGGGGCTCCACGGAACGAAGAGGCAGAGACACATGCAGTTCAGCGACACCTGCCGGATCGACTGGTAGAGCGAGGCGCGCACCTTCTCCGGCCCCAAGCTCTCCAGCGGGATCGGCTCCAACACGCCCATACCACGCAGCCCGCTATTCTGCGAAAAGCCTTGGTCGTCGGGATGGACCATGCCCGTGTCGTGGAGCGAGTGACAGTGATCCGCACCCGTCGGCGAGATGGCGTAGCCGATCGCCATGCCACGTTTCAGCCGCGGCTCGTGCATCGGGTATTCCTGTCCCTTGGCCTGGACAGCCCACGCCTCGCTGCCGCCACCGATCCTACGGGCGGCCCGAAGCGAGCCCTCGGCGAGCAGATCTCCGATGCCTTCACGGTGGGCGATCATGTCCACCATCCTGATGACGGCTTCGCCGTTGCCGAAGCGCAAGTCGATGCCACCCGTGTCCTCGAGGGTGATGAGCCCTCGCTCGAAGCACTCCATAGCGAAGGCAATCGTCACTCCGGTGCTAATCGAGTCCAGCGAGTAGGCATTGCAAAGCTCAGTGGCCTTCGAAACAGCCACGATGTCGTTGACGCCACAGGTCGAACCCAGCGCACCGATAGACTCATATTCGGGCCCCCCGTAGTCGGGGTCGAGGGGGATCGGTCCCTCAGCCTTGACCATCTTCTTGCAGCGCACAGCGCAGGCGTAACACCCCTCCATGCCCACCCCAATGGCGGGCATGAAGACATCAGCGCTCAGGTTGGTCACGCCCTCGAACTCGCCGTCCCGGAAGTTGCGGACCGGCAGGTTGCCGCTGGCGAGGCCGCCATCGAGCCCCACCCCGGTGCCCCACGTGTGCAGCCCCTTGGCGCGCTCTCCGGCGTTGACGCCTCGGGCCATTTCGCGCGCCAGCGCGAGGACCGTGTCCTGGTCGTGGGACTCCAGGCCGTGTGAGCCAAACGCCGCCACTGCCTTCAGCTTCTTGGAGCCCATCACCGCGCCGAGGCCGGTGCGCCCGGCGGCATCTTTCGTGCCGCTCATGATGCAGGCGAATCGCGCGAGCAACTCGCCGCCCGGCCCGATCATCGCAACTTCGGCCCGCTTGCTCTCCAGCTCGTCGCGCAGCGCCGCCTCGGTCTCCTTCGTAGGCATGCCCCAGAGACCCGATGCGTCGCGGATCTCGACCTCGCCGTCCTTGATCCACAGATACACCGGGTGCACCGCGGCACCCTCGATGATGAGCGCGTCGAACCCGGCGCGTTTGAGCTGTGCTCCAAAACTCCCCCCAACCTCAGCAGCCCCAAAGCCACCCGTGAGCGGCGACTTGGCGCCCACGGCACAGCGCGACGCACCCGAGACCGGTAGCCCCGTCAGTACGCCGGGCGCGAAGATCAGCTTGTTTCCCGGTCCGAGAGGATCCGTGCCCGCCGGGACCTCTCTCAGCAACACATCGGCGATGATGTTCCAGCCACCGAAATAGCGCCTGAAGTAGACCGGTCCCGGCGACTCGACGCTGGTCGTCCCGTCAGACAGGTTGACCCGCAGAATCTTGTTGTGGAACGACTGAGCCACGGTTGTTACCTCCTCTCATCCTCCTCCAATCTCGGTGGGCGGCTTCACTCTATACAAGGCGGCTCACCCGGCTCACCTACCCGAGCGTCGTCTCTTCATCCCCGCGGGGCGCACCCTTCTCTGGCTTGCTCCAATCGACGTTCTCCAGATCATCGATTGTATGCGTCTTGCGCCACTCATCGAAGTCCGCGTCGATGGCCTCCGTCCACTTCGTGTCCATCTGGCTGGAGTTGTAGATTCCCTCGCGCAGCCGCGTGTGGCTGAAGTGCTCGCGAAGTTGCGTGCGCTCCGAGTGATCCACAACCTCTTCCGCCAGGTGCGGTGGGATGAACAACACACCGGTCATCGTCGCCAGGATCACGTCGCCGGGCAAGCATGTCGCCGCGCCGATCCGGCAGGGCACATTCATGCCGACCAACGTCACATTACGGATCGGGGTCGGATCCATGCCCTTGCAGAAGGTGACCATGTTCGGGATGTCGATGATCTGCTCGGCGTCGCGAATCCCGCCATAGATCACCTGACCCCGCCCCGTGCGCGTGGCAATCGCGGTTGAGAGGTTGGCGCCCGAGTAGGTGCCCTCATAGACCTTCCCGAACAGGTCAATGACGATCACGTCATCCTTGCGCAGCGTCTCGATGACCCACGAGTTCATCGCTCCGATGCGCCCCTCCTGCTCGTGACCATAGGCCATGAGGTAGTCGTGCAGGTCGGGACGATGGGGCACGAACACGCCTGTCACGGCACGGCCCACGACCTTATCGTAGGGGCGCAGCGTGACCCAGTCGCCCTCGAACTGGAAGTGGTACTCGTGGCGCCAGAGGACAGCCCACGCCTCTTCCATCGTCACGCGCTGCATGCGTCGAATGATGTCATCCGACACTTTCGGGCGCCCATCTTCAAAGCGCTCTCCCTCCCATAACGGCGTCAACTGGATGATATCCTCGCGATTGTTGAACTTCATGCTGTTGGCTCCTTCAATGGTGTGGTAATGAGGATTCGTTATCAGAGACCAGGGCTTTGGGATGTGGCCTCAGTCGCCTGTCTCCAGCCACTGGTTACCTATGCCCGCCCCGACGCACCGAACAGGTCCGCGTAGTAGCCTACGCGCTCCCCGAAAGCCGCGGTGGCGACCCGTCCGAAGACGTGATAGGACGCCTCGCCGCCCACCGCCGTCTCGGCGACCGCCGCACCCGCTGCACGGAACAGGTCAGTCGCAACGTTGATTTTGGAGATGCCGTTTTCGATCGTGGCGCGGAACTGCGCATCGGAGCATCCTGACCCGCCGTGCAGCACCAACGGGATGTCGACCTGCTGTCGAATCGTGCGCAGCAGGTCCAGGTCAATCTCCGGGTCGCCCTGGTACATCCCGTGGGCGGTCCCGATGGCGATCGCGAGCATATCGACACCCGTCTCGGCGACGAAGCGCTCGACGGTGGTGGGATCGGTGAAACCCTTGCGCAGGGCGCCGAAGCTCTGGTACTCGCTGCCGCTGCCCACGTGCCCTAGCTCAGCCTCGACGCAGATCCCGACCGCGTGCCCAGCGCGAACGACAAGCTTCGTCTGAGCGATGTTCTCGTCCAGCGGGAGGCCCGATCCATCGTACATCACATCGGTGAACCCGGCAGCGATCGCGTGCATAACGACCTCGAAGCTCGCGCCGTGGTCGAGCATCAGCGAGATAGGCACCGAGGCCTGCTCGGCCCTAACCCTGACATAGGCTGCCAACGCGCGTCCATTCTGGCGCTCCAGCAGTCCCGAATATAGCGCCACCATCGCCGGCGCCCTGTGCTCCTCCAGGGCCTGGATCATCCCCTCGGTGCTCTGGACGTCGGTCGTGTCAAAGAGCGGCAACGCATACCCTCCGGCCTGCGCACGCTTCAGTTCCTCCCCAATCGATACGAGTGACATGGTGTGTTTCCTCCAGTGAGATACGGCGGATCAGCGGTTAGCGCCCTAGCATGTTGGCGTTATGTGCACCTCAGCGTCGTTGCGTGATACCGTCTGCAGAGTTTGCGGCGCCGGCTTCCCAACCTTCGGGCGCACCAGCCTTCTCCAGAAAGACCTGCGTCTCCTCAAAGGTGGGGATGCCGGCGCGTCCGCCCAGGCGCGTGCACTTGATCGCGGACACAGCCGCGGCGAAACGTGCGGTCTGGCGCACATCCCACCCGTGAAGCAGACCAACGATGTAGGCGCCGTGGAAGACGTCGCCGGCGCCAGTCGTGTCGACGACGTTGCAGGCGAACGCCGGGGTGTGGAACCGCTCTTCAACGCCGGTGGGACCGCGGGTCACGGTGTAGGCTCCATCCGCACCTTCCGTCTGCACGACAATGCGCGGACCGTGATCAAGTGCCGCCTCAAGCGCAACCCGTAAGTCTGGCTCGCCAGTCAATCCCTGGACAAAGCCCGAGCCGCTGATCAGCACGTCAACGTGCCTGACAAGTTGGCGCAGGTGCTGGCCCACCGGGCCGCTGGTCTTGCTGCCATCGAGGACAACGGTCTTGCCTGCGGCGCGCATCCACTGCGCCGCCTCCATCGCCGCAGCGCTGTGGTAGCCATCCAGGTGCAGGTAGTCCGCGGACGTGATGTACGCCCGATCGAGTTCCTCCGGCTTGATCTGCGTGTCGCCGAACCGGGTGATGCCTGAGAAGACCCGCTCGCCTGTCTCCGCGTGGACGTAGACGATGACGACCTGGTTCTCCGGGATGTCGCGCTGAACCAGATGGCTCAGATCGATGCCTACTTCGTGGAACGAGCGCATCTTGAGCTCCCCGGCGATGTCGTTGCCCACGGTGGAGATGAAACCCACGCGCGAGCCCAGCTTCGCTGCAGCGACCATCGCGGTGCCAACCGGCCCGCCGCCCTGCAGGCTGAAGTCGCTGAGCCGCGTCCCATGATCCCAGGTGGGCATGTCTTTCAGACGCAGGAGAACGTCGAGAGTGGCCATGCCAAGGCCGACAATCTGAAGGGATCGAGGCGTCATAACGTGTGGCACGCTCCACGATAGTCTGGTGGCCCGGCGCGCAACTCCCGCACCGGGGTCACAAGATTCCTACAGTACTCAGACAACGGGGGATGTCAAGCACGCGGTCCAACCCTCGGTGAAGGGCTCCCAGTGCCGGGGACTTTCCCAAGTCCCTGGCACTTTCCGCGGCGGTGCCGCTCAGCAAGAGCGATGACCGCGCTCCAGGTGCCGGGGGCTCCGGAAAGTCCCCGGCACCTCAGAGTGCCGCTAGGCAGGCGTTGAGAGGCGAACATCCGAGAAAGTGACGCCGCCCTCGGAGACGAAGAGCCCCCAGTTCCCCACCAGGTGGTCATACATCCGCACACTCATCGCCACCTGGTCATTCACGTAGACTTCACATAGCGTGCCATCGACGTAGATCACGAACTGAACCGGCTTCCCTGGTTCTACGGCGAGCGGCCGTTCAACCTCGATCATATAGGGCACGTCCCCTCGCCGGGGCCAGGAGTCAAACACCAGCCGCCCACGAAGAGGCTCCACGCGAACGTAGTATGCGTTCTCAAAGTCCTGGCTGGTGCGCAGCATCACCCCAAACCCTTTCGTCGACTCGGCGAAGGTCGCCGTCGCCTCAATCATCGCCATCTCGGGCAACAGGCCACCCGAGACGCAGCGGAACGAGCCTGACCCATCCAGGCGCACGACTCCGCCCTCCGGGAGTTGCACCCCGAACGTCTGATCATACACGACAGGTTGTTGGACGGCGAAATGGCGCTTGACCGCATCCGGAATGCGCACGTCCAGTGTGCCGTCCAGGCGCTGGTTTATCTCGTGCACTACCATATTGCCGCCCCAATGCCAGGGAGCGTGATCCTTTGCATCTACCCGAGTGGGATTCCAGCCGAACAGGTACCGCCGCCCCTCACCCTCCGCCGTCTTCGCCGCATAGAACGCCCGTCCGTCAAAGGTATCGACCGGAGGCGCGATCCATGGTCCGGCGAGTGACCGGGCCATCCGATAGCGGGTCACATGCGCCTCTGAGAACTCCGAGAACAGCAGGTACCACCAGTCGCCCATCCGGAACAGGTCCGGGCACTCATGGGTGAAGTACAGATCCGGCGCGTAGAGCGGCTCCTTGACCGTCCACCTGACCAGATCCTCTGAAGTGCACAGTGCGGTGCATCCTCGCCGGCGCGAGGGTCCCTGCTTCAGCCGCGCCGCGGCCAGCATCCAGTACTCCCCGACATCATCGTTTCGGAACACGAACGGGTCACGCCAGTCGTGCGGCTCAAAGCGATCGAGCGGTGCGGTCCAGGTGTGTCCGGGGATTTTCGTCCAGTGTTGCAGATCGTCCGATACAGCGTGCATCATCGCCTGCGACGGATACCCTGCCTTCTGGAGATGCCGGTTTTGGCCATGGTAGAAGATGTGGAACTGCCCCTCGGCGTGGATCACACTTCCAGTCGAGGCGTAGAAGTCCTGGGCGTGGATGGTGCCCTTCGCCAGCGCCTCACCGTAGTCGGTGAAGTGTACGAGATCTCTGGTGCCCACGTGATACCAGGAATACCCCTCTCCGTGGTTGGGTGCATCCCGGTAGTCCTTGAGATAGAACAGGTGGTACTCTCCCTGCCAGTAAAATGGTATGACGTCTGCCGTCCATCCGTCCTCAGGTCTGTAGTTGATGTGCATCGATGCCTCCCGAGAGTGTGCCAAGTCCCACTACAAGGATACAGGGAATCCCGGCAACCGCACCATCGTGGTCTAGACGGCTACCGGATCAATCCGATCCATCTCGGCTTAGGCGTCGAGGATCGTGATCGTGCCCGCGCTGCCGTCAACCATCGCCATATGCCATCCCGGATGCAGCGCGTGGCCTGGCCACGCCGGTGCCCATCACCGCAGAGGTCCCGTGCTCGTGGGCTACGATCGAGCCGTGGGATAGCGGCCCGCCAACGTCGGTGACCACCGTCTCGATGGTGGCCGTCGGATTTGGGAGGGCCTGCCTAACGCCGTACATGCCCTCTTCCTCACAGAGCGAATAGGCCGCGCCACACGCGGTCAGGGCCGGCCGCGGGGCTGATCGCGTATCAGGTGCCGGGGAGCCGCGGAAAGGCGACGCACCCAGAGACGGGATCGACCTCGGATTCCGGTAGTACCACCAGGTGACGTGCGCGGCACAGAGTGATATGCTATCCTCATCTACTCGAACCGCGGCATGCATTCACGCGGGTGAGGAAGCACGAGAGAACGGGATGCAAGGGATAGACACGCCGAACGACTGCGAGCCAGAGACACCGCCCTGCACCTGGCGCGGAGCGCTCGCATTTGGCCTGGTGGCTGCTGCACTCGTGCTGGGCCTAATCTATCTCTGGTTTGCCGTGCGCAACCGCGCCGTTGTATTCCTCTACTACCACAATATGGGCCCGGTTGTGCCCGACACGGGTCCCTTCAGCCCCGTCACCCGTAGCCGCTACTGGATGACCGGGCTGGTTGCCGCCGGCGCCGTAATGGTGCTTCACACGGTCGCGCAGATGCTACTGGGCCGGCTCGCGCGTAGCTACGTGCCGCCGCGCTGGTACCAGATCTGGGCTGTTGCCGCCGTGCCCGTCGCGATCGGGATCCCTGCGATCACAACGACGGTAAACAGCCCCAGGCTACCGCTCGGCCTCGCCGCCCTGGTTCTGCTGATCACGCTTGTGGCCCTTGCGCTTGCGCTCCAACCGGGCACGCTGGCCGCGAGGCGCCCGCTCGACGCGCTCCTGCTCGGGGTCGATGGTATGGGGCTGGCGCTCTGGCTCACGGCACTTCCGAGTCTGGAGGAGCTTCCGCGTTGGATAGCCACCGGGCGGTTGATCTGGCTACGCTGGCTCGGCGTGAGCCTCGTACTGGGCCTCATAGGATGTCTCGCTGGGCACTCACTTCGGCGGCTGTTTCGCCGCCCCGCTCCCCACCTTGGCCAACTCGTGGTCGCTGCGCTCTGCTGTGGCTATCTCGCTCTGCCCTTGGCTCACCACACATTCGGCACGAATGGATACTTCTACATCAGCGACATGGACAACTTCTTCGCGCGCGCCCCGTGGATCCAACTTGGCGCCTGGGGCCTGACGCTGACGTTGACTTGGGTCTACCACGTGTGGAGCAAGCGGAGGGCTCCGGCACCCAGCTAAGGGTTGCGCAGTCTGGCAGATTCGGGTAATCTGCTTGTATGACCACATACAGCAGAAACTACCCGAAGATCGTCCGGCACACACTTCTCGTTGTACTCGTTGCTGCCGCTGCGTTGGCGTCGTGTGCGCCAACCGTAGAGACCGAGGCAGCCGATCCCATGCGGATCACGGTGCTCTACACGAACGATGAGCACGGCTGGATTGCGGCGGATGACCGGCGCGGCGGCGCTGCCGGCATGCTCGCCCGCTGGCGGGAGAATGAGGGCTACGTCGAGGATGGCCCATTCCTCGTTCTGAGCGGTGGCGACCTCTGGACCGGACCGGCGCTGTCCACCTGGTTCGAGGGCGAGCCGACAGTCGACGTCATGAACGAGATGGGCTACCACGCCGCAGTTCTCGGCAACCACGAGTTCGACTTCGGGCGCGACGGCCTGCGAACGCGGGCCGACCAGGCGGAGTTCGCGTTTCTGGGGGCCAACATCCTCGACAGCGCCAGCGGCGCTCCCATCGACGAGGTGCTCCCCTACGTGATCGAGGATATCGGCGTCGTGCGGGTCGGCATCATCGGCTTGGCCTCGATGCGCACGCCCCGCACGACGATGCCCACGCATGTTGCGGGGATCGAGTTCGCTGACTACGCTGCGACCCTTGAACGGGTCGTGCCGGAGGTGAAGTCCGAAGGCGCGGACGTCATCATCGCCGTCACTCACCTCTGCGAGGAAGAAATGCGGCCCCTGGTCGGCACCGCGACCGAACTCGGGATCGCGATGATCGGCGGCGGGCACTGCAACGAACGGATCGCTGAGGTCGCCCAGGGCGTGGCGCTGGTCGAAGCCGGCTGGCAGTTCGCAGCCTATGGCCGGGTCGACCTTACCATCGACCCCGGTTCAGGGAAGGTGCTGGATGTCGCGGTGGCCCTGAAGGACAACCCGCCGGGAACGCCGGACCTGGACGCCGAGGCGATCGTCGCGCGGTGGCAAGCCGAACTGGACGATGAGCTACAGGTCACCATCGGCTACACTGAGGATGGGATCAAGCGGAACTCCGCCGCGATGGCCAATATGCTGATGGATGCCTGGTTAGCCGCCTACCCCGCGGATGTCGCGATGAGCAACCCCGGCGGGATCCGGCAGGACATCAATCCGGGCGAGATCACGCTGGCGGACATCGTCGGCGTTCTACCGTTCGACAACACCATCGTCGACGTGGCGCTGACGGGCAAGCAGGTGCTGGCAAGCTATGTGCACGGGTCCAGGCGCCCCGCCATCGCCGGGCTGGGCCAATCCGGAGCCAAGTACACGATCGGTGATATGCCACTTGATCCCGACGCCATATACCACGTCCTGATCAACGACTTCATGTACGCCGGGGGCGACGGCTATCTCTTTGCGGAGTATGACCCTGCCGGCTACATGACCGGCATCGACTGGCGCCAGCCCGTCATCGATTGGATCACGTCTCTCAGGACAACCCCGAACGACCCGCTGGAGAACTACCTCGATACGGAACCGCGGTAACGATCCGAAGGGGCGCAGCGTGCTGCGCCCCTACCACTACCACGCCAACTCCTCCAGGCACGCGGCACACGTCAAAATGCGCCGCGGCGCGTTTCCCTAGAACGGCCACTCCCTCCCGAGGTAATCCCGCAGCACCAGCCGGTCCTCATCCGCCCGCGCGTCCAGGAAGAAGGGCAGCGCGTAAGCCGCCGCCACTTCCGGCTCAAGGTCGGCATCGGGGTTCTTCTTCCCCCCCATATACGAACGCACCCACCCCGGGTGGTAGAGCCGGAAGGTATAGCCCTCCGGACGTAGGTGATTATACATAAGTTTGACGCCCATGTTCAACGCGGCCTTGGACATGCAGTACGCGTACCACGCGGTTCGCTGGGCCTGACCAATGCTGCCCGCCTCCGATGAGACAAAGCACAACCGCTTCATCTCACTCGACCCCACGAGCGGCAGAAACGCCTCGACGACGCGCAGTGGGCCCAGGGCATTGACGTTGTACAGCCTGTGCATCTCATCGTAGTCCTGCGGCTCCGTGATTGGAGTACGCGACGTGCGGGAGGCAACGCCAGCGTTGTTGATGATGACGTCCAGCCGGTCGGTCAGGCTCGCGACGGCCTCTGCCGCCGCGAGCGCAGACTCGATCGAGCCTACATCCAGCGGCACCAGGTGCAGCAGATCGGGGTACTGCGCCTTGAGCTGCCCAAGCTCGGGCCAATCCGGCAGGTACTGCCCGGCGAACACCTGCCAGCCGCGGGCCAACAGTCCCGCGGTCAACCCCTGTCCAAGCCCCCGGTCAGCGCCGGTCACAAGTGCATTCTGGGTCATAGATATACCTCCCGTGCGAGAAGGCGAGTGAGCGAAAGAGCGCGAAGGCGAATGCAGATCGGATGGATGACGGAATCACCGCAGCAGGAGCGGATTACGCGCGCGGCCTTTCAGCGCAATCAGCGCCCCCCAGCGTAAGCAGCGATTCACCAGGACTGCCGCCGCGCGGTGATGGCAAGCCCTGCCGGCGGCAGAACTTCGAGCAGCCAGGCGAGCTCGTCGTCGGTTAGCTTCCCCTCGATGAGCAGCGGCTTCGCCTCCAGAACGCGCCGGAAAATCGGCACGAGCGCCTGTAACGTCGGAACATTGGGCCCCTCCTCCAGGATCACCTGAATCGCGTGCGGCAGCGGGGTCTCGAGCAAC
>JALOOJ010000299.1 GCA_025454475.1 Anaerolineae bacterium | reverse complement strand
GGGCTGGAGCTCGACTTCGACTATCTGAAGGCGAACCGGGCCGACGGCGAGCCCTGGTGGGATCAGGAGACCTGAGCGCCTTACGCAACCACCGGCTGTGCAGCCTGTGGCACGATGGGCGCCACAATCAGCCGGCGCCAGGCGAACACCGTCAGCCCGGACAGAATAGCCGCGCCCAACACGCCGGGCGCCCATGTCCCCAGGCCACCGAGCATCCAGCCGCCCAGCGAGGGGGCGACCATGCGCGCCAGGCAGTCCAGTGCGGCAGCCGTGCCCAGTGCGTCGCCCATTTCCTCGGGCGTCACCAACCAGGTGATCGCGCTGTTGATCACCGTGTTGAGCGTGCCGGAGGACAGGACCTGCGGGATCAACACTAGCAATAGGATCGCCACACTCGGCGTGAGCGCCCACGCCAACAACGCCACGGCCAGGACGCCTACTGCCGCCGTGATCAGCCTGGCTTCGCTGAATCGTCGGGTCAGCGGGCCGATGAGCGCTACCTGCACGATAATCGAGAGCGTCCCCTGATAGGCCAGCACATAGGAGACGGTCTGCGCATCCAGACCGAGGCGTTCCTTGGACCACATGGTGAACAGCGAGAAAAACAGGGAGCCCGCCACGGAAGCGAACAGCCGGATTGTCAGCAGCGGGCCGATGCCCGGGGTGGTCATCCGCCTGACGATGGTTGTTAAGCTGATCAGAGCTTTTCCCGGTTGGTTGGCCAGATCCGCCATGCGCGCTGCGGTCAGCGATTCCGGCAGCACGACGATGACCGTGAACAGGTTCAACATCGCCAACCCGGCCGCCACGAATGCCGGCACGGCGAGTCCCCACGTGCTCAGGACGCCCCCAATGACCGGCCCCAAGATGAAGCCCAGCCCGAACGCCGCTCCGGTGTAGGCTAGCGCCTGTGTCCGGTGATCCACATCCGTGACGTCCGCAATGTAGGCCTGGGCCGCCGTCAGCATACCGCCTGAGGCGCCACTCAGGATCCGCGCGAAGAACATGACGCCCAGGATGGCAGCGTTCTGGTGTGTCGCTGTCGGGTCGCTGACCAGCAGCGACGCCAGCCCACGGCCAATCGGGGCAGCAAGACCCAGCAGCACAAAGCCGATCGTGGTGCCCGATAGGCTGGCGATCAGGATGGGTCGCCGGCCCATCCGATCGGAAAGCCGGCCCAACAGCGGGGCGCCGACGAACTGCGCTGCCGCATAGGAAGACATCAGCAAGCCCAAAAGGAGCGCGTTTCCGCCGTACTCCGTCACGTAGTAGGGGAGCAACGGCATGAGGAGACCGAAGCCGAGCATCACGATGAAGACGACGAAGAAGATAGTGTAGAGCTGTGAGCGGCGCACGGGTTACCTCCACCTGAGACGGGCGTCCGGCGGTGCGCATTCCGCCGTTGGCCTGAACAAGCGCCTACTATGGACATCATACCATCGGATGGGCACCATGCCAGGCCACGTCCTAACAGGCTCAGCCGGGAGCGCTTGACGCGTACGATCGGCACGCCTATCATTGGAGTTGACGGTGTGGTGTGCCCATTGCACCATTCGCTACATACCTGGTCCGCCAGTCTGCTGAGGCGGACCCATAGTCTGCTGGGGCGTTCGCCGCGGATGCTTCCCGCATCGGGTCATACCAAGCAGGATCGTGACGGAGGTGAGCCAATGAAGGTAGCCGTGATTGGTGGCGGATCCACCTACACCCCGGAGCTGGTCAATGGGTTCCTCGCGCGGGTTAGCAGCTTGCCCGTGTCCGAGCTCTGCCTGATGGACATCTCGCAGGAGCGGCTTGACGTCGTCGGCGGCTTCGCGCAGCGGATGGTGCTCGCGAAGGGCTCGCCTTTCGCCGTGCACCTCACGACAGACCCACGAGAGGCCGTTCGCGGCGCGCGCTATGTGATCACCCAGCTTCGGGTGGGTGGGATGCAGGCGCGGCGTGAGGATGAATATCTCGGGAAGCGCCACGGCCTTATCGGCCAGGAGACGACGGGCGTGGGTGGAATGGCCAAGGCGCTGCGGACGATCCCTGTGGTGCTCGGGATAGCCGCTGACATGCGGGAACTGGCGCCGGGTGCGTTGTTGGTCAACTTCACGAATCCCTCCGGTCTGGTTACTGAGGCGCTCTCCCGCTACGCGCCTGATGTGCCTTCGGTGGGATTGTGCAACGTTGCGGTCAACGTCAAGATGGAGATCCTGAAGGGTCTGGAAGCGCGCTGGGGCCGTAGCATCGACCCAGCCAGGGCTTACCTCGACACGCTGGGGTTGAACCACCTCTCGTGGCACCGCGGGTTCGCAGTGGACGGCGAGGACGTCTGGCCCGAGGTCTTTGAGGCATATCTGGCGGCGCTGCAGAATGACAATGTGCCGGAATGGGATCCGCGGCTCATCGAGGCGCTAGGTATGATCCCGAACTACTACCTGCAGTACTTCTACAATACGGCGCACAAGCTCGCCGACCAGGACCAATGGCCCCCATCGCGGGCTGAGCAGGTGATGGCGCTTGAGGGATCACTCCTGTCTGAATACGCCGAGCCCGGCCGCTCTGAGCCCCCTGAGGATCTGATGGAACGTGGCGGCGCCTATTACTCAACGGTCGCCACGCAGCTGTTGAACGCGCACTATAGTGACCTTGGCGAGATCCATGTCGTCAACGTCCCACATCGCGGGGCGGTCGATGGCTGGCCCGGTGACTGGGTTCTGGAGATGCCGTGTCGGGTCGGGCGGGGCGGGATCACACCGCTTCCGGTGGCGCCCTTGCCCCAGGTCTGCTTCGGCCTGCTGGCAGCGGTCAAGGCCTATGAGATCCTGGCGGCGAAGGCGGCTGTCTCGGGTGACCGCCGGGCAGCCTACCAGGCGCTGCTTGTGCATCCGCTGGGGCCTGCGGGCGATCGTGTGGGCGCAGTACTTGATGACCTGCTTGCCACTAATGCAGCCTACCTGCCGCAGTTCACAGGCTAGAGAGCCGGGGCCATCGTATGGTTGGGTCGCGGGATTCGCTGCGTGATGCCGCTGATATAGCCTGCAAGCTCGCCGCCGTGCTTTTCCCGTTGCCCCGATTCACAAAGCGTCTCTTCCGGCGGGACTTTGATATGTACCGTCGCTGGGAGAGTATCACTGATTCGCCTCGTAGGAGGTCCCTATGACACGTCACTTTCTCGGCATCGACATCGGTGGCACCAAGAGCCATGCGCTGATCGCCAATGAGCAGGGCCGCGCAGTCGGTTTCGGCGACGCGGGCGCCGGGAGCTACGAGATCGTGGGCTGGGAGGGTCTGCGCGAGACGCTGCACCTGGTAACCGGTGAGGCCCTAGGATCGGCGGGCTTGGACAAGGGCGACCTCGCCGGCATGGCCTTCGGCGTGGCGGGGTACGACTGGCCGAGCAATCGCCCCGGCCATGTCGAGGCGATCGCTTCCCTGGGGATCTCGGCGATCGGGACGGGCGTGAGGCACACATGTCGGGCGGCGGTGACATGTTTGCTGAGTATGCCGGCGGTGGTGACCTTGTTCGCAGGGCCGTGCAGGCGGTGGGCTTGGCATGGTCGTTGCGTGGGCCGAGCACGCGCTTGAGCGACGCCCTTATCTCACGCGTGGGTGCCACAAGCCTCGATGACCTGCTGGAGGGCCTCTACGTCGGGCACTATGAGCTGTCGTCGGATGCTGCGCCGCTGGTCTTCCAGGTAGCCGCCGAGGGCGATGAGGTTGCGCTGGAGATCGTCCGCTGGGCTGGACGCGAGCTCGGCAGCTTGGCCATCGGTGTGATCCGGAAGTTGGGATTGGAGACGTTCTCGTTTGACGTCGTGCAGATTGGCAGCCTGTATAAGGGGAGCCCGCTGCTCACCGAGGTGATGCAGGAGACCATCCACGTCGTGGCACCCGGAGCCCGGCTCGTGCGGCTAACGGTGCCTCCCGTCGTCGGCGCCGTGATGCTCGCGATGGAGCAGGCGGGGGTGGATTATCGCCCGCTGCGTGAGTCGCTCATTGCGTCATTGGGAGCAGTGAACGCGCGAACGAGCGAGTGAGCGGGCAAGCGAGCAAGCGAGTAGGCGATCAGGCGACGACGCGGAAACGACACACCTGCCACTGTTCTGCGGGTCCGTGCCGCTCGGAAGCGGTTGCGGGTCGCCTGAAGGCCAGCTTTGATCGCCCGCGGTCCGAGATGGGGAGGTACGATGGATATCGTCACGAAGACTGAGTGGATTGCAGGGGTTCCGGCCCTGTCGTGCTACGATGCGGACGCCGCGGCGGGACTGCCCTTGGTTCTGGTCCTTCACGGCTTCACAGGGCGGAAGGAAGACAGCCTTGGTCAGGCCACGGCGTTGGCGCGGCGGGGCTACTACGCGGTAGCGATCGATGCGCACCTGCACGGCGAGCTGGGCGCGCGTCCCTTTGATCCGGCCCAGGTGGCTGCGCGGATGGCCGAGATTGCCGTGGTCACGGCGGGCGCGCTCGGTCCCCTGATCGCGGCATTCTCCGCCGAAGACGGGCCTGCGGACGCGGGGCGTGTGGGCCTGATCGGCACCTCGATGGGTGGTGCCATCATCTGTCACTATTTGCCACAGCGACATCCGGCGGTGAAAGCCGCGGTCGCGATGATCGCCGGAATTCCCGCAATCTGGCCCACGGTCCTGCGTAACGCGCGCCCGCTCTACCCGTCTTTCGGCGTCACTGACGAGATGATCCGCGAGGCGGAGCAGATTCCTTATCCCCCGTTCCTGGAAGGTGTGGACGACTTTCCGCTGCTGATGCAATATGGTGAGGCGGACCCGCTTATCCCGATCGACGCGATCCGCGAGATCCACGCGCAGGTCTCGGCGCACTCCACCGGCCCGGCGAAGCTCGTGGTGCGGACGTACCCTGATGTGGGTCACGAGACCCCGCCGCGGATGGTGGCCGAAGCAATGGCGTGGCTAGCGCGATATGTGTGATCGGGTTGGTCCACTTTCGTGGTGAGGCATAGTCTGACCAATGTTGGCACTATGGAGGTAGGAGTGCGACGGTACCGACTTGATGTGCATATACTAGTCGCAGTGATTGTGTGCATCAGCATTGGCCTTCTCGGAAGTGCTTGTGCGAGGTCAACGTTCGCCACACCGACCGTCTCGCCTGCCCCAACTGACAAGCCCACGGTAACGCCAACGTGCGTGCCCACCGAGACTCATTCACCGACATCGAGCCCGACCCCCAGGCCAAGCCCTACCGTGCGGCCAACGAGCACTCCGACCCTGGCTCCAGGCATTGCGCTCAAGATCACCGATGCGGAAAGCGGGGCTGAGCTCTCCGGAGTTTTGGCGGTCCTGCTGGATGTCGATGGTGCGGAGGTCGCGCGGGGAGAAACGTCCGGTGCCGGCGTGCTTGTCCTGCCGGTGGCTTCAGGCACATACACCGTCCAGCTCAGCCTGGATGGGTATTGGGACAGGGTGGAGGTGTCGGAGGCCGCTGCTCCACCCGCGCCGGTACCTCTTGCACTGGAGCAGGGGCTCTATGCCGTTTTGACGGCCGCGTCAGGTAACCTGCGGATGGGCCCCGACGTAGCTTACGCTGTTGTAGCGACGGCCCAAGCCGGGGACCGGTTCAAACTTCTGGGGCGCAATCAGGATGGGAGCTGGTTGGCTGCTGACCACGGTGATGAGACGGTCTGGCTCTTGTCGAACCTCGCGGGCGTGACCGGAGCAGTAGAGGGCCTGTCGGTCGTTACGCCTCTGCCGCTACCAACGCTGGCGCCGACGCCCACCCTAGGCGCTGAGGCCACGGTCCAACCTACCCCGATCCCTCCCACGCAGTCGCCAGCGCCAGTGGCCAATGGCACCAGTCTGCTCCCCAATGGCGGATTCGAGGAGGGTGCTGCCTACTGGACGCCGCGCGCGATGGAGGCGTCCGGGCTCGACGTCCCGATGGCCATCGTCGATCGTGCAGGAGAGCCGCTTTCTGTGCGCTCCGGAAGCTTTGCCGGACGCCTGATGGGCCCGGAGTTTCTCGTGTTCAACGAAATCAACACGGCGATCCCTGGCGCGACCTATCGCCTGGGCGCGTGGGTGCGTCTCTGGTCAAGCTCGGGTGCCAACCGCGAGGTATCAGAGAATCCCGCACCCATCTCGGCGTACATCTGCCTCAGCAAACTCGGATCCTACATCATCGATCCTCCGTATGGCGCCTGTTCGCCCTCTACTGAGGTCAAGGATCAGTGGGTCTATCTGACCACCGAGATCACTGCAGACACGACGGTGATCAGCGCCGTGCTTCGTCTTGGTAACTGGGAACGCTCGCTACGGGGCTATTGGCGTGGCGATGCATCGTGGGATGATGTGACCCTGGTCCAGATGGCCGGCCCGACTCCCTGATACGGGGCTGATGTTGCGAAACTGAATCGTTCAGTCGCCTTTTCGCCTTTCCGCTCATTCGCGGATTCAGGAGGTCTTCCGATGAAGTTCACAAACGGTTACTGGCAGATGCGGCCCGGGCTGACGGCGCATCTCGCGCAGCAGGTCTACGACGTGAAGATCGAGCCGGGTGCGCTGACGGTATATGCGCCGACGAACCGCGTGGAGAGTCGCGGCAGCACACTCAACACGCCGGTTATGACGGTGCGTTATTCGTCGCCGGTGGCGAGCGTGATCCGCGTGGAGGCGTATCATTTCAAGGGCGGACGCGATGACGGCCCGGCGTTTGGGATTCTGACCGATGACGCGTCCGAGGTCGTAGTCGCTGAGGCTGACGATGTCGCCACGTTGACCAGCGGCGACCTTACGGTGCGAGTCGCGAAGGGCGACACGTGGGGCGTGGAGTTCGTGGCGC
>JALOOJ010000122.1 GCA_025454475.1 Anaerolineae bacterium | reverse complement strand
AGGAGTCACTCATACCACCGGATCAGTGCAACTTCGCCCTACGACAGCAACCTCGTTTGGCACGCGGGCGCGGGGGCTGTAGACTGAGGGGAGTTGGGACCCAGGGCGCATCACCTCAAGCCTAGATGCGCCGGCTGGGCACCCAGAAGGGAGGCTTGCACAGATGACGGTCAACCCCGCTGAGACTACCGACGATGCCGTAGCGCAGCACTCCACGCTTGTAAGGTTCGAGGATGGCTTCGCCTTCCGCGACCTCAACAAAAACGGCAGGCTTGATATCTACGAGGACCCCCGCCAGCCTGTGGAGGCTCGCGTCGAGGACGTCTTGCGCCGGATGACACTGGTCGAGAAGGCCGGGATGATGTTCATCAACGGCGCCGCAGTCAGCGCGGACGGGTCTGTCGAGGGTACACCGGAGTCCCTGGTGATGGCGCGCTCAGCCGTCGCCCAGATGGCTGACAAGGCCATGGGACCCGTCTCGGCATCCCGGTCACGATCGCGTCCGATCCGCGCAACCATTTCAGCCGTAGTATCTTCGCCGTGGCCGCCTCCGAGTTCTCGCAGTGGTGCGAGCCGTTGGGCTTCGGCGCAATCGGTGACCCTGAGCTGGTCGGACGGTTCGCGGACACGGTCCGTCAGGAGTATCTGGCGGTGGGGATCCGGGTGGCGCTGCATCCCCAGATCGACCTGGCGACCGAACCGCGGTGGGCGCGCATTAGCGGCACGTTCGGGGAGCATGCAGCCCTCACCGCGGCGCTCGCCAGGGCCTACATCGGGGGGTTCCAGGGCGCAAGCCTCGGCCCCCACAGCGTTGCCTGCATGGCCAAGCATTTCCCCGGCGGCGGCCCGCAGAGCGAGGGGTTGGACCCGCACTTCGAGTTTCAGAAGGGCCAGGTCTACCCGGGCAACGCCTTTGCCTATCATCTGATCCCGTTTGAGGCAGCGATCGCCGCCGGCGCTGCGGCGATCATGCCCTACTACGGAGTCCCGGTGGACCAGACCAACGAGAACGTCGCCATGTCGTTCAACAAGGCGATCATCACGGGGCTGCTTCGCGAGCAGTACCGATATGACGGCGTCATCTGCACCGACTGGGGCCTGATCACCGATGCCCGGATGGGCGGAACCGTCTGGCCCGCGCGGGCGTGGGGTGTCGAGCATCTCAGCGAGATGGAGCGCGTGAAGAAGGCGCTCGATGCCGGTGTGGACCAGTTCGGCGGGGAGAGCGTGCCCGAGCTTGTGGTCGGGCTGGTCGAGCAGGACCTGATCCCCGAAGCCCGTATCGACGCGTCGGTGCGGCGGCTGCTGCGGCTCAAGTTCCGGCTCGGCCTGTTCGACAACCCCTTTGTCGACCCTGCCCGCGTGCCGGAGGTGCTGGGGAGTCCGGCGTCGCATGCTGCGGGCGCGGCTGCGCAGCGCCGTTCCATGACGCTGCTGAAGAACCAGGGCGGCGTACTCCCGCTCGGCGGGCATCCCAGGCTCTTCGTGCGCGGCCTGGACGCGTCGATTGCCGCCGGGTACGGCGAGGTTGTGAGCACGCCCGAAGAGGCTGAGATCGCTATCCTGCGCGTCCAGACCCCCTGGTACCCGGTGGAGACCGACAACCCGTTCGCGCGCGGGTTCCATCACGGCGATCTCGATTTCCAGGGCGACGCCCTGGACAAGATCCTGACGCTGCTGCGAACCGTTCCCACCATCGTGGTGCTGTACCTGGATCGGCCCGCGGTCATACCCGAGATCAGCGACGCCTGCCGGGCGTTGCTGGCTGACTACGGTGCGAGTGACGTTGCGGTGCTCGATGTTATCTTCGGCAGGGCCCGACCCGAAGGCAAGCTGCCGTTTGAGCTTCCGTCCTCGATGGAGGCCGTGCGTGCCCAGAAACCGGATCTGCCGCACGACTCCGAGGCGCCGCTGTACCCGTACGGGTTCGGGCTGGTGTTTTAGGGGAGACGGGCGAGAGCCGTGGCTTCGGCATGTCTGAGCCTGCGGGTGTGGGTTGCCCGAAGATCCTGATCGCCACCACCGGCGGTGGGTCCGGATGGGGAGGCATAGCGCTCGAGTCCCGGAGCGACCCTCGTGACTTTGTGCACGTACCGCCTGCAGGACCACGAGCGCTCTGCAGGCGCTCGATGCTTGACCTGACCCACGAGGCGCCTATAGTGCTCATAGGCGCGCGCCTTCGACGCACGCTTCGGTCTATGCGACGCGTTGGAGGATCCGTGAACGAACCTGTCGGTGATCGTCGCCATCCTGAGTCTGCCACGCCTGCGGGGACGCCGCCGGCCGCGAGGCCCAGTGGCTTCGCAGCCCGCGTCGAGCTAGCGGCGAAGATCGTGGGCCTGATCGCCGCCGTGATCAGCCTGGCGAACCTGCTCAAGGGGGCCTACGCGACTGCGGCGGTAGTGCTGGGCACGCTCGTGCTGGGCGTGGTCCTGTACCTGTCGGTGCGGATGGGTGTCCCTGGGTGGTACGCTGCGGTCGCGGCGCGAATTTCCGGGCACCAGGCTCCACCGCGCTGGCTGAGCTGGCTGGCACGGGCCGGCCTGGTGCTGGTCCCGGTGGTTTGCGTTTTCCTGGTGTGCTTCCGCCCCTCCCAGCGGTTCATCTGCCAAGGACTCGGAATCGCGTCCTGCGCAGCCGCGCCAACAACCACGGCGCTATCGCAGTTTGGCGCGTTCACATACAGCGATCCTCAAGGCCGGTGCATCGTGCAGGTCGAGCCGGCGGAGGACCCCAAGCTGGGCGATGTGACGCAGATCAGCTTCGATCCCGGCACGGCGGGGACAAGCTACTGCGGTTGGGGGTTCAGGCTCGGAGGTTACGATGCCAGCGGCCAGGCGGAAGTGACCTTCCGGCTGAGGGGCGCTACCGGTCGCGAGGCGTTCACCATCAGCCTTGGCGATAGCGATGCCACGCCGGGGAGCGAGGGCGCGGTCGCGATTCGACGGGCGCGGGCGGCCTGGCACCAGGTCTCGATCCCGCTGGACCGCTTTGAGGGTCAGGATCCAACGTCGCTCGATCACCTGACGCTAAGTTTCAGCAGCGACACCGGCCCCGGCACGATCTATGTCGCGGATCTCCGCTTCGTGGCCGGCCGCCCCTAGCTAGGCTTACAGAGGAGATTCCATGGTACGAGTGCTCTGTGTGTGTCTCGCGGTTGTCTGCGTTATGCTCGCGGGCGGCTGCCGCTCGACGGCGCAGGAGCCCACCGACGTGGCCGGTCCCTCGGTTGGGCAGGCGATAACTTGCCCTTTCACCGTCTACTCGGAGTGGGGCTCAGCGGAGAACCACTTCGTGCCTGAGGGCTGGATGGGGGACGTCGCCGATGTTGCCTTCGATGACAATCACAAGTTGGATCCCGAGCGGCCCAGCGTGATCCGGATCCAGTACACCCCGTCCGGAAGCGCGCAGTTTGCCGGCATCTACTGGTGGGACCCTGCAGGCGGCAACTGGGCGGAGGTCGATGGCGGTTTCGATCTGTCCTGCGCCAAGAAGCTGACGTTCTGGGCTCGGGGCGAGCGCGGGGGTGAGAAGGCGGAGTTCAAGGTCGGTGGGCTTCGGGGCACGTACCAGTGCTCGCTCCAGCCGGCCGTTTCTACAGGCCCCATCGCTTTGACCGAGAGTTGGGCCCAGTACACGATCGCCCTCGATGGCAAGCCGTTGGACCACATCCTCAGCGGCTTCGCCTGGGTCACCAGCAAGGTGCAGAACCCCGAAGGCGCCGTCATCTACCTCGACGATATTCGCTTTGAGCCATAGGGCGAACGGCGACAGGGAGGCCGGACCCGTGAACGGATGGGCGCGCCACGGTCTGTTCTATATGCTGTTCGCCGGGTTGCTGCTTCTGCCGCCCCCGACGTGCGGCGAATCCGTGCAGCTATCGTGTTCCCGGCAGGCGCCCACCGCGCGACAGGAGACGCCACGCCCGGTCGAAGTCGTGGGGAGGGAGCTGCGGGTCAAGGGCGTCCCGTTCGTGGTTCGTGGGATAGGCTACGCACCGACGCCGATCGGCGACGACCCGAGCTACCCGCCTCACGGCGATTACTTTACGAGCGGGTACGCCGCCGGCTATGAGCGCGATCTGGCCCTGTTGCGTACCATGGGGGCCAACACCGTGCGGCTGTGGGGCTGGCAGGTCAACGCCGACCACACGGGCTTTCTGGATGCGGCCTACAACGGCGGGGTGCGCCCGATCTACGTGATCGCCTCCTATTGGATCGAGCCGGGGCTGGACCTCCTGGATACGACGGTGCGGGCCAGCATCAAGGCCGAGTTCGTCCAGATGGTGGCGCTGCACAGAAGCCATCCGGCGATCCTGATGTGGGCCATCGGCAACGAGCTCAACGGGCCGTGGATGTACGGGGACAGCAGTGCGCTCTTCACGCTGATCGAGGAGATGGCGCAGGCCGCCCACGCTGAAGAGGGCGCTGACCACCATCCCGTGACGACGCCACTTGCCGACGTTGGCCTGATCGCCACGATCGCTGCCCGCGACGCCGGAGTTCCTAGCCTCGATGTGTGGAGCGTCCAGGCCTATCGCGGCGCCTCGTTCGGCAGCCTGTTCGCCGACTATGCCGCGGTGAGCACCAAACCCCTGGTCATCACCGAGTACGGCATCGACGCGTATGACGATGGGGCCGGGGAGGAGTATGAGCTACACGGCCCCGCCCATCAGGCCCTATATGCAGCGTCACTGTGGGGCGAGATCGCTGCGCACCGTGACGTCTGCGCCGGTGGCTCCCTCATGGCCTACAGCGACGAATGGTGGAAGGGGCGAGTCGGGCAGACCGACGCTGCGCACAGCGACTGCCCTGACGCGAACGCGGGCTACCATAGCGACTGCGGCTTCGCTATGTCGTCCCATCCGGATGGGTATGCGAACGAGGAGTGGTGGGGCATGGTGCGGCGGATCGACAACGGGAATGGGGTCGACATCCTACAGCCACGGGCCGTCTATGGGGTGCTCAAGTCGCTCTGGACGCGTAGTCTCTATCTGCCGCTGGTTGTCAGAGGGGTCACACCAGCGGCTGCTCAGGCGGCGCGATGAGGAGGTCGTGCATGACACGGATGGTGATGCGCTTCGTTGGGATGATGCTGATTGCCATGGCTGCGCTCGCAGGCTGTGGTGAAGCGGAGCCGGCGGCTCCCGAGGTCGAGACCACGCCGTCTGCGTCTCCGGTTGAGACTGCCACACCCTCCCCGACGCCGTTGCCGACAGCAACGCCGACCGTCACGCCCGCAGCGACATCCACGGCTGCGGCAACGACCACGCCCACCCTCACACCGTCCCCTGCTCCCACGAGCACGCCCACGGCAGAACCGACGGCGACGCCGACGAGCACTCCCACGCCGGAGCTCTTGCCGAGTCCGACGGTGCTCTCGTCCGAGGGCCTGGTGGGTGCGGCGTGGGATGCTCTCGGCCGTGGCCAGAATGATCGCGCGATCGAGCTTGCGGAGCAGTGCGTGAGGTTGTTCGAAGGCCAAGCCCTTGCGCAACAGCAGGCGCTAGCGGCGGCGCCGCCGCTCGGGGCGGTTGACGCTGCGACCAAGCAGGCGATCCTTCAGAATTGGGCGCTGAACGACGTCGCGACGGCCTACTTTATCATAGGGCAGGCGCACGAGCGCGCCGTGCGCACCGCGGACGCTCGGGTGGCCTACGGCAGTGCGCTCCTGCTGCCCTATGCCCGGACCTGGGACAACGCCGGCTGGTTCTGGTCGCCGGCAGTGAGCGCCGCCGAGAGGCTGCTCGCGCTGGGGCAGTAGGCGCCAGGCTTCGGAGCCGCTCACCCGGCCGAGCTCGCCGAAATGACGGGCGCAGAAGCGCCTTGGGCCTGGAGAATGCCCCAAGGCGCGAGACGTGCGAAGATCGGTGTATACTTTCCCCCGGTGTGCCGCACAGGCACGACACCAGGGGGAGATGTCATGCGCATTGCGATCATCGCGTCGGGGAGCCGCGGGGATGTGGAGCCCTACATTGCGCTGGGCGTGGGGCTGCAGGCCGCAGGCCACGACGTGCGCCTGGTGACGCACGAGAACTTCGAGGCGCTGGTCGGGGCGCACGGGCTGGCGTTCTGGGCGATCGGCGGCGGGAGCGTTCAGGATATCGCGCAAGGCGGCGCGATGCGCGACCTGATCGAGCGCGGGAACTTCGTCGCGCTTATGCGGCTGATGGCAAGAGAGGCCGAGACCGGCGCGATCGCCCTGGCGCAGGGCAGCCTGGCAGCCTGCCAGGGCGTGGATCTTGTGCTCGCCGGAATCGGGGGGCTGTTCGTCGGGATCGCCGTGGCCCAGAAGCTCGGACTGCCACTGCTGCAGGCCTACTACATCCCGTTTACGCCCACACGTGGCTTTCCCAGCTTCGCGGCTTCCGCGGCGCCGTTCCCACTACCTGGCGCGCTCAACCGGCTGTCGCACACCGCGACACGGCAGATGATGTGGCAGGCGTTCCGGCGGGCCGACGGGATCGCGCGGCGCGAGGTGCTGGGCCTGCCGTCCGCGCCGTTCTGCGGACCCTATGACGCCGAGTGCCTGCGGGGCATGCCGGTCCTCTGCGGATACAGCCCATCGGTGATCGCGCCGCCGCCGGACTGGGGCCCAGACGTCCACGTGACCGGCTACTGGTTCCTTGACCCGCCCGCCGGGTGGAGCCCGCCCGAGGCCCTCGTTGAGTTCCTGCAGGCCGGACCGGTGCCCGTGTTCGTAGGATTCGGGAGTATGAGCAGCCGCAAGCCCGAGGAGACGACAGCCCTCATCCTGCAAGCGCTGGCCCAGGCCGGGCAGCGCGCCGTCATACTTCCCGGCTGGGGCGGCATGAGCACGACCGATCTGCCCGAAACGGTGATCGCGGTTGAGTCGGTGCCGTTCTCGTGGTTGTTCCCGCGGGTCGCCGCCGTCGTGCACCACGGCGGTGCCGGCACCACCTCGATTGGGCTCCGAGCGGGTGTGCCCTCGGTTGTCGTCCCGTTCTTCGGCGATCAGCCCTATTGGGGCCGGCTGCTCGCAGATCATGGCGTCGGGCCTAGCCCGATCCCGCGCAAGAAGCTGACCGCTGAGCGGCTCGCCCAGGCGATCCGCGTGGCTGTCACCGATCCCGGCATGCGACGGCGCGCGACTGATATGGGCGCGGCGATCCGGGCGGAGGACGGGGTCGGCCGCGCCGTCGAGGTCGTGGGGCGGATCCAGTCGCACCGTGACGGCGTAAGGGCCTAACCTTTCATGGCGCCGGTGATCCTGCGTACCAAGCTATATGCCCCGCCGCTCCGCGCGACCACAGTCGCGCGGCCCCTGTTGGCCGACCGCCTGAACGCCGGGTTGTGGGCGGATTGGGGTGGGGGACGTGCAGAGTTCGCGCGCAAGCTCACGTTGGTCTCGGCGCCCGCAGGCTTCGGCAAGACGACGGTGGTGGCCGAATGGGTGGGTGCCCTTGCAGCGCCGTCCGTCGCCAGGCCAGGATCGGACGGCGCCCGACCTACGTTCGCGTGGCTCTCGCTCGACGAAGGTGACAACGATCCGGGAAGGTTCGTCACGTACGTGCTTGCGGCGCTGCAACACGCCGTGCCCGACCTGGGTCAGAGCGCGCAGGAAGCGCTGTCGCGAGCCGACTTCGCGGCGCTCGAGGGTGTTCTAACGCTGTTGCTCAACGACGTGGCGGCTGCTCCGCAGCCCATCCTTCTCGTGCTAGATGACTTTCACGTCATCCACGATTGGCGCGTCGTGGACCTGGCGGCCATGCTGGTCGAGCGCCAGCCACCGAGCATGCACCTTGTCATCGCCAGCCGCGCTGATCCCGCGCTGCCCCTTGCGCGACTGCGCGTGCGCGGGCAGATGGTCGAGCTGCGCGTACCCGACTTACGCTTCAGCGCGGACGAGGTCAATGCGTTCCTCAGCACGATGGGGTTGGCATTGGCTCCCGAGGCGATCGCCGCGTTGGAGCAGCGAACCGAGGGATGGATCGCGGGGCTGCAACTTGCGGCGCTGTCGTTGCAGCAGCGCCACGACGTTGATGAGTTCATCGAGGCCTTTAGCGGCAGCCACCACTACGTGATTGACTATTTGATGGAAGAGGTCCTCCGCCAGCAGCCTCCCGAGGTGCGCGCGTTCCTGGTACAGACCGCGATTCTTGAGCGCCTATCGGGCTCGCTTTGCGACGCGATCATGGGTCACGGCGATGGCGGGGTGTTACCTGACAGTGCAACAGCCGGCAACAGCCAGGCCATGCTGGAGCGGCTGGAGCACGCCAACCTGTTCCTGATCCCACTCGATGATCGGCGGCAGTGGTACCGCTATCACCACCTGTTTGCCGACGCGCTGCTGACCGAGCTGGACGCGGAGCAACGACGCGCGCTTCATCACCGTGCGGCGGTCTGGCACGCGGCGCACGGCCTGCTCCCGCAGGCGATCCACCACGCGCTGGAGGCGCAGGACCACGAAATGGCGGCCGACCTCCTTGGCTCGGCCGACAACGCCGCCGCGATCTGGGCCGCCCGAGGTTTCCAGCGCTATTGTGACTGGGTCGCGCAGGTGCCGGGCGACATCCGCCGCAGTCGTCCGCAGTTCCAGCTCTCGTACGCGCGGGCGCTGCAGATCGTTGGACAGTTGGCCGATGCGGCCCGGATCCTCACATCGGTCGGACAGAGCCTGGCGACCGATCCGGGGGCCGACCCGTGGTTGAGGGCCACCACAGCTATGTATCAGGCGCACACGGCTCTGGAGCTTGGTGAGACGCAGTCGGCCCATGCGCTGGCCGAAACCGGGGCTGCCTATCTGCTCACAGCATCAGCACTCGATCGCACGCGCGCGCAGCTCTGCCTCGCTTGCACACACTACGGTCTGGGCCACATGGACGCAGCGCTCACGCTGTTCGAGCAGGTAAGCGCCTCGGTGGAGAGCCCCACGGCGCGGCTGAACGCCGGGGAGTGCGCTGCGCGCACTTTGGTGATGCAGGGGCGCCTGCGAGCCGCCGCGAAGGCGGCCGCTGACCTGATCGCCGGCGCGCGCGTGGGCAACGCCTACAACGTGCTCGTCGCTGGCGCCTTTGTCACGCTGGGCGAGGTGGCTTACCAGCAGAATCTGCTGGACCAGGTGCCCATCGTTGTACAACAAGGCATCGAGCTCGCCGACAGGCTGGCGCCGCGTGCGCCGGTGCGCGCCCACCAAGTGTGGGCCTATCTGCGGCTGGCGCGGGTGCGCCAGGTGCAGGGGGACGCCGAAGGTGTCGCCGAGGCGCTGCGTCAGTCGGACGCGATTGCCGAGGAGATCGGGAATGCCTTCTACCTGCGTCTGGCTGAGATCCGGCGGAAGGCGGAGGCTGCGGCGCAGGATGCGCCGATGGCGGGCCAGGTACGCGTATGTATGCCCGTGGCCTTTGCCTGCCTGGGCGAGTACGAGACGTGGATCGCCGTGCATCTTGCGGCAGCCCAGGGCCGCCCGCAGACGGCCCTGGCACTGCTCGATCCGATGCTGGCGTCCGCACGACAGAACACGCGCGCGCTCGCGGTGATTGAGATGCTTGTGTGGCGCGCGCTGTTGTGCCAACGACTGGGCAGGACCGCCGAATCGAGGACAGCCATAACGGAGGCGCTGAGCCTCGGCGCGCCTGAGGGCTGTTTGCGGGTGTTTCTCGATACCGGGGCCGAGGTCGTGCCACTTCTCAAGGTGATCCGCCCCGTGGCACCGGTACACGTCGACAGACTGCTTGCGGAATTTGGCGGTGACGGTCGGCCGGCGCCCGATGCCGACCGCCCGCCGCACGGCGCATCGGCCGATGACGCTCGGTGGGACCTCGCGCTCGATCTCGAGCCACTCAGCGAACGCGAGCTCGAGATCCTGAACCTCGTGGCGGCGGGGCTATCGAACCAGGAGATCGGGCAGAGGCTCTTCATCGGTGTCGGCACGGTCAAATGGTACCTGAACAACCTCTATGGCAAGCTCGAAGTGCGCAGCCGCACCCAGGCCGTGGCGCGGGCTCGTGGGCTGGGCCTCGTGGCGTAATGCATCTGGTGGACGCGGGCGAGGCGCCCGACCAAGGGCCTTCGGCGGGCCTTGGTCGGTTCCGCGCACGCGAGTGAGTGGGCCGTTTGACGACGCGGCGCTTGTCACACTCTGTTGAGGTGGGTCGGCGGGCGAACAAGACAGTTCGCCCCACGTGCAGAGCCGGACGGGTCAGGCCCCTCGGAAGCGGAGCGCTCGGAAGGGGAGCGACCGGGCCTACTAGGGAGTGGCGTGATCCAGAAAAGCAGCGCGCCCGCGGAGGAAACTCCTCCGCGGGCGCGCCGGCTTACAGCCTTCGTCTAGCACTCCCAGGGGCGGGCGGTGCAGTAGACGTAGGCCTCCTGGTCAACTGTAGCGGATCGCGCGAGCGCGTTCCAGATGGCGTTGAGCCGCGCCTGCGGCGATGGCCCGTTCTCCTGCCGTCGTTCCCAGTCCTCATCACGGACCTCGAACTGCGGCTGGGCAGTGATCAGACGTACAGTGTGATGTAGCATATAGGTGTCCACGTGTCCTCTCCTCTCCTCAGACCCGGACCGGGCTACTGCACCCGACCCGGGCGTTCGTATTTGTAAGATACTTGTCGAGTATATTACACGAGATCGGAGCCGGTGTCAAGGGCATACGGACGGGGTCCAGGCGTACAGAGACACAGCGGGGTCGGAGCTCCGCCGTGTCTCTGGCGTGAATGGTGTGGGGGCGGGGGTTAGGCGCGCTTGCCGCGTTTGAGCAAGCCGAGGCCCCCAACGGCAACGACAATGCCGAGGAGCCCAACCCCAGGGACAGTCCAACTGGCGTTGCAGGCCGTGATTGGCGTCTCAATGTTGAGGAAGGTTACGGCTGTGGGTGAGCACTCACCAAGCTGCGTGAGGCATGAACCGGTGGCGGATTCCCACGACACATCCGGGAATGTCAGGCTCAAGCAGTCCTCACAGAACATAGCGCTCGTCGCCGCGTAGCCGGTTGTGCAATCGCGCGCTTCATCCAGTATGCGGCAGGTTCCTGCCGCGGTCTGGGCCGCCGCCCCCGTGGCAGCGACGGACAAGAGCAATATCCCCAGCAAGATCAACGTCGATGCAGCCAGAAAGCGTTTCATCGTACCCTCCCCCCAAGCTAATCGCAAGGTAGAACGGGCAGCGTTCCACGGCTCCCTGCCACGGAACCTCCGCGCCGATCCGTATACCTCCACTATAGGCCCGCCTGACCTGCGCACAACAGACCATCGGGTGACAGGTATGTTTCGGTTCAGCGTCCGGCACTTGCGCGTTCCCGCGCTTCGTGTTAGGCTTACCTCGCCCTGGATCTGGCTTCCAAACTCAGCTACCGGGAAACGAGGTGCGCATGACGATCCACACGTTTGTGCCAACGACATACTACACCACTTTCGGGTCGCACGCGCCTGCTCTGCGCATCGCCGACGGCGACACAGTGGTGACGACCACGCTCGACGCGCGGGGGTACGATGCTCGCCTCGAGCAGGTGACGCCGCCCGGTAACCCGCAGACAGGCCCCTTCTACGTGGAGGGCGCTGAGCCTGGCGACGCGATCGCGATCGTGCTGGAGCACCTCGCGCCAAACCGGGACACGGGCTGGACGAGCACGCAGGTGGCGCCCAACGTGGTGGTGCCGGAATGCGTTCCACTGCTGCCGGAGCGTGAGATCGTGACGTGGCACCTCGAAGCGCGAGCTCCCTCCCCGAACGGGGGAGGGCTGGGGAGAGGGAAGGCCTGGCTGGTCGAGCCGATGGCGGGGCTGGAGGGACTTGTGCTCCCACTGGCCCCGATGCTCGGGTGCCTGGGCGTGGCGCCGTCCGGTGGGCAGGCGATCAGCACGGCGACGTCGGGCCCATACGGCGGCAACATGGACTACCGGGGCTATGTTGCCGGGGTGACGGCGTACTTCCCGGTGTTTGTGCCGGGGGCGCTGATCCACCTGGGCGACGGGCACGCGGTGCAGGGCGATGGCGAGATCGTGGGCACCGGGATCGAGACATCGTTCGACGTTCGATTCACAGTGCACGTGCTGAAGGGCAAGGACCTGTGGTGGCCGCGCGGCGAGGATGCGGACTGCATCTGGGCGGTGGGCAACGCGCGCCCACTCGACCAGGCGCTGCAGATCGCGACAACGGAGCTGTTACGCTGGCTCGGGGCTGACTACGGGATGGACCTCAAGGTGGCGAGCACGCTGCTCGGGCAGGTGATCGCGTACGATGTGGGGAATGTCTACGACCCGGCATACACGATGGTGGCGCGGGTGGCGAAGTCGGTGCTGCCGACGAGATGAAACCTGCGGTGCCGGGGACTTTCCCGAGTCCCCGGCACCTGGCGCGCGGACCCCACGCTCGTGCTGCATGCCGGGCCCGAAAGTGCCGGGGACGCGCCTCGGAAGGCGTAGGTAAGCCCCCGGCACTGAGAGCAGGCCTGGGTGGGTTTCTGACCGCAAGGAGGGGCGAGATGCTGGAACCTCAGGGTCTTCGTGTTGGCTATGCCGTGTTTGCACTCGCCCTGATGGCGCTACTCACCGTTAATTTCACCGCACGCCTGATGGGACCCGAGTTCGAGCAGCGCTTTGGATGGCTGGTGTACACGCTGCTCGTCGTGGGCGGGCTGACGCTGGCGATCGTTCTGACGGTGCGCCACGTGCCCACGAACTTCGTTATCGGGCCGTGGCTGCTGGTCGCTTGGGCCGCCTTCGGCCTGATCGTCGACCCGATCCTGAAAATCCCCTGGCGTGACCCGCCGCGCCTCGCGATCTTCATCCCCTACGTGGCCGGCTATACGGTCACGCTGTTCGGGTTCCTCTTCCCGATGTGGGACCTGGGCAAGGGGTGGGGGATCGCCTACACGGTGCTTTGCGTCGCGCAGTACGC
>JALOOJ010000121.1 GCA_025454475.1 Anaerolineae bacterium | reverse complement strand
GATCGCCTCAGCGTCACCGCCGATCAAGCCTATGTCGTACAACGTAAGGCGGGCGCGACGTACCGCGACCATTGGGCCGCTGCGGTGGCCAGCGACGCCGACTGGGTCCTGATACGTAGTCTGAACGAGTGGGATCGCTGCACGCACATCGAGAGTTCCGTCGCATTCGGTGACAGTTACATGGCTCTCACGGCCGATCTTGTGTTCCAATACCGTCTCTCGACAGCGCCAGCGACTGTCACACCGGCTTCACCTGAGCCCACTGTGACCGCTATTGTGCGGGAGCCCGTCGAGGTGCTCACACCCACGCTTCTGGCGACGGAGACAGCTGAGCCTACGGCTACGCCTGAGATCACCCCAACGTCAACACTGACACCAATGCCAACAGCTACTCCTTTCCGTCTTGCAACCCCCACGCCGCTTTCCTTGTCCCCTGCGATGCAGCCGACCCCGACGTCAGGCCCAGTCGCCCCGACGCAGGCGCCTCAGCCAGCCGCCCCGGCGGACGTCAGCGAAGCGACTGCCCCGTCGCCGCGGTCCGTCGTGGAAGGGGACGGACCACCGTCGTGTGTGCTGCTTCCTCTTGTGTTGACGATCACAACCTGCTGGGGAGCACGGGCGGGGCGGCGACGCCGACCTGGCTGAGCCGCCGTGCCGGCTCGCACGAGGGCAAACGAGCGCATTAGCTGATGCATCGGTTCTTCGGGTCGCGATGCGTTGCGGCGATGGATCGGTGTGGTATAGTGTTTGTCAGCCATGCATCGGAGGAAACACTACATCTATGTTTAAGAACCAAAGCTGTGGCGATCTGCGGCTGGCGCACGTCGGGAGCGATGTCACGCTGGCAGGTTGGGTGCATCTGCGCCGCGATTTCGGTGGCGTCATCTTCATCGTGCTGCGAGATCGCGCCGGTGTTGTGCAGGTGGTCGTAAGCGCGGATGTCGCGCCCGATGCACAGGCTGCAGCGTCCGAGGTGCGCAGCGAGTATGTAATCCAGGTGGAGGGCACGGTACGGCGCCGCCCCGCGGATCAGATTAACGCCGATTGGCCAACCGGTGAGGTCGAGGTTGAGGCGAGGAATGTGCTCATCCTCAACTCGGCCAAGACGCCACCTTTCTATATCTACGACGACAGCGTGGTGGACGAGGCTCTGCGCCTGCGTTACCGCTACCTCGATCTGCGCCGCGCCCGTATGCAGCGCAATATCATTCTGCGCCACAGGGTGGTGCAGTTCATCAGGCAGTACATGAATGCGCAAGGCTTCCTTGAGATCGAGACGCCATACCTTTTCAAGTCCACTCCGGAGGGTGCTCGCGATTACCTTGTCCCGAGTCGCGTCCACCCGGGCAAGTTCTATGCATTGCCTCAGTCGCCCCAGCAGCTCAAGCAGTTGCTGATGGTCGCTGGTTACGAGCGCTACTATCAGATCGCACGCTGCTTCCGCGACGAGGATCTGCGAGGTGATCGGCAGCCGGAGTTCACGCAGTTGGACCTCGAGATGTCATTCGTGCACCGCGACGATGTCCTGGACGTGATCGAGGGGATGTTCACCGCTATGGTGCCCGAGGTTACGCCGCACAAGCGCGTGCTTACGCCCTTCCCGCGGCTCTCACACGCCGAAGCCCTCGAGCGATTCGGGACCGACAAGCCCGACCTGCGGTTCGGGATGGAGTTGGCGTCACTGAGCGGTGTGTTCCGGGAGAGCACGTTCCGTGTGTTCCAGGATACGATCGCCTCACATGGCCAGATCAAGGGCATCGTCGCACCTGGATGTGCGGGCTACACACGCCGCGAGTTGGACGAACTGACCGAGATCGTCAGACGTGAGGGGGCGAGGGGCCTTGTCACTTTGGCGTTGACGCATGAAGGCGCTAAGGGACCAGCGGCCAAGTTCCTTACGGAAGCCGAGGTTGCGGCGATGATGGAGCATCTGGGGGTCAGCGAAGGCGATCTTGTCTGCATTGTGGCCGCCGAGCCGAAGGTTGTGGCGGCATCGCTGTCGGCGCTCCGACTGGCGTTCCGCGATCGGCTGGCGCTAGCAGATCCGGACCTTATCACGTTTGGTTGGGTTCTGGACTTCCCAATGTTCGAGTGGAATGCTGAGGAGGAACGCTGGGATGCTGCGCATCATCCCTTTACGTGGCCGCGCCCGCACACCTATGAGGCGATGATGGCGGACCCCAAAGCGGTGCTGTCGGATGCCTATGACCTCGTGTGCAATGGCTGGGAGATCGCCTCGGGCAGCATCCGGGTCCATGATCCCCAGGTGCAGGCCGACGTGTTCCGCGTCCTGGGCTATAGCGCGGCAGACGCTCAGGCGAAGTTCGGCCACATGATGGAAGCGTTCTCCTATGGTGCTCCGCCGCATGGAGGCATCGCCCCGGGGATTGATCGCCTGATGGCGATCCTCGCCGATGAGACCAACATCCGCGAGGTGATCGCCTTCCCGAAGACATCGCAGGCCACAGATCTGATGGCTGATGCCCCCGCTGAAGTGCCCGAACGACAGCTTCATGACTTGCATATTCGGCTGGCCGACGAGGTGTAGGGGAGGAGGGCCTTCTTGGTGTCACGTCGGTCGCTGAGTAGCCCCTCGTTCGTCCTGTCGTGGGAGCCCTGGATGGACGCGTTTCGGCTCGAGACGCCGGGACGCGTCTTTGAGGGTGTGCCTGGCGTTGAGTTCGTGGTTGGTCATCGAGTAAGGACGCTCACAGCTCTCGACCTTCAGGCAGGTCGGGAAGTAGAGGCACCGGTCGAGGATAGCCATGGCGCGGCACAGGAACTGCAGATGCAGTTCCAGGAAGCTCACGGGTTAGCATTGACGTTCCGCATCCGGTTGTACCCGGGGCGCCCCTTCGTGCTGATGCGCATCTCTGTGACCAACGTCGGGCCGGATCGCGCCGCGCTCCGCCGTTTCTTCGTGCGGACCGAGCCCGATGGGCTGACAACGGTTGAGCGCCCGACAGGTTTCTTTGCGAGTGGCTGGCAGTCACGATCGCGGGCGGGCCTCCAGGTCCTCGACGGAAGAGACGGTCGCGGATCCGGCGAAGCGGCTGCCATCCGGCGTTGTGCGGCGTGGAACCCGGCGACTCCCCAGGCGCCCAAGGTGGGGCGCTTCTGGAGTGAGACTGTAGGTGCGATCGTGACACCCCGCGAGGCGCTGATCGGGGGGATCGTGTCGACGGGTGACCAGTTCGGGCAGCTCTATGCCGATCTGAGGCCAGCACATCTGCAGGTCGTCCTCCAGACACAGCTTGATGACGTACCCCTGGCGGTTGGCGAAGCGCGCCAATCCGAGTGGTTCTACCTGGAGTGGGTTCCGTTGCCCAACGCCGACCCTTTCTCGCAGTACGCGGTTGCGGTGGCTCGTGCGATGGCGGTGCCCGCCATCAGACCTGCGCCGGCGGGGTGGTGTTCGTGGCAGGTTGCGGGCAGCGCCGTGGGCGAGGGCGATGTGATGACCAACTTGGCGTCGGCAGCACTTCTCGCCGATGAGCTCCCCTTGTCGTTCCTTCGCCTTGACGATGGGTACCAGGCGACCTGGGGCGACTGGTCGACGCGGTCGAGCAGCTTCCCTCACGCGCTGCAGTGGTTGGCTGATCGGATCACGGGAGCGGATTTCACGCCGGGCCTTTGGTTGGCCCCACTCATCGCTGATCGGCGGTCCCGGCTTGCGCGCGACCATCCCAGTTGGCTTCTCAGGGGACCTCACGGAGGGGCTGTGAGGGTCCAGCTGGCTTCCGGTATTGTCGGTCGCGCCCTCGACGCCACGCACCCTGAGGTGATCGATCACCTGAGCCAGTTGGTTCGCATGGCAGTCAGTACCTGGGGATATAACTACCTCAGTATTGACGGCTTGGTGGCCGCTGCATTGAGGGGGCGACGCCACAACCCCCAGCTCACCCGAGCCCAGGTAGTGCGCCAGGCGCTTCAGGTAATCCGGGAAGCTGCTGGGCCGGACACTTATCTGGCGACCAGCGGCACCCCTCTTGGTCCCGCCGTAGGGCTTGTAGACGCGATGCGTATTGGCGCGGACAGTGCGCCGTGGTGGGCTCCCAAGGCCCGGTCTCTTTCCCGAGTCGGGACACGACGATCGGCACAGCCCAGCTTGAAGAATGCGTTGCGCAATATCGCCACGCGGAGCTGGATGCATGGTCGCTGGTGGGCCAACGACGCTGACGCGCTCACGGTCGGGGATGCAAAAACCGAGCTGACGATGGATGAAGTGGTGTCTCATGCGACGCTTGTGGGTCTGTCGGGGAGCGCACCGATCTTGTCCGATGACCTTGACCACATCCCCACTGCACGCCGGGCGATGGTGGCCTGTCTGTTCCCGCAGCTCCTCGAGGGCACCGATGTGCTTGACCTGCTCGAGAACCCGATGCCCGAGGTCGCGGTGGTGCCTGTTGCGCGCCCCTGGGGGCGCTGGCGGCTGGTTGCCGTGTTTAACTGGGCCGACACCCCGGTGGAGCGCGATCTTCCGGATGGGCTGGCGCTCAGCGATCGGGTCGCTTACCACATCGTGGACTTCTGGGAGCAGCGTTATCTATCTATGGGACTCGGCGCACCGAGGCCCGTGTTGCACATCCCGACCCATGGTGTCGTGCTGCTGAGCGTGCGCCCCCAACTGCCTGACCCGCACCTTGTGGCCACCACGTTCCACATTTCCCAAGGTGGAGAGGTTACCCATTGGTCGGCCGATGACGGTTTGATCAACGTGGGCATTGAGCTTGGGCGAGCTGCGCGGGGCGCCGTCTGGCTCTCGCTGCCCGCCAGACCCGATAGCGTGTGGCTCGATGGCGGGTTATTGCCGGCAAAGGCCGTGCGAGCGGTGGCGCCGGGCGTGTGGTCGATCGCCTGCCAGGTGAACCGAGTGGCGACGTTGCGGATCGCATGGGGAGCCAGGGTTAGGGCTCTCGCTTCGTAGCGAGGCTATTCGGAGCCACCGCGGCTCAAGGCAGCCCGGAGCTGCTGTGCGATCTGTTGCAGGGGCTGCGTTCCGAGCAGAGCCACCGAACGGGGGCGCGGCAAGGGTACTGTGATTCGCGCGATCACCCTCCCGGGCCGCGGGCTCATCACGATGACGCGGTCGGCAAGCAGCGCCGCCTCTTCGACGTTATGGGTGACCATCAGCACCGTTTTCCGCGTCTGCTCCCAGATGCGCAGCAACTCCCCGGCCATGTGTTCTCGTGTCAGCGCATCGAGTGCTCCGAACGGCTCATCGAGAAGCAGCACTTCGGGGTTCTGCGCCAGCGCTCGCGCTATGGCTGCGCGCTGAGCCATCCCACCGGATAGATTGGCGGGGTACTCGTGCGCGAAGTCGGTGAGACCCACGAGCGCCAGCAGGTCAGCTACCCGTCGTCCCCGAACGTCGGGGGCGACCCCGGCAAGCTCCAAGGGGAGAGCCACGTTTCTCTCCACCGACCGCCACGGCAGAAGCGTGGGTTGCTGGAACACGAGCCCGAGCTCTCGCCCCGGCGCATGGTGTGCGCTGCCGCGAAGCGCGACTGTGCCGACAGTGGGGGGAATGAGGCCCGCCACGATTCGCAGAAGCGTCGACTTGCCGCAGCCCGATGGGCCGACCAGGCAGATGAACTCGCCCTGTTGCACGGACAGGCTCACATTATCGAGGGCATCCAACTCCCCGAGGTGGCTGACAAACCGGGCGCTGAGTGAGTGTATCTCCAGAAACCGCGCCTCCGTGTGCGTTGGTACCGGCGCCAAATCGCTGGGCATCTAGTCGTTCAGCACAAAAGCATTCGTGTAGAGCTGCTCCACGGGACTGGCGGTCTCAATCATGCCTGCCGATATCATGACCTCCTGTGCTTTCGCCCAAGCCTCAGGGCTCATCAGCCCAAGCTGTGGCGCCTGCCAGAGCTCGATTGAGGCGTTGAGCACCTCACGCTGCACGACGGCGTTGTCACTCAGTCCCTCCACGGCGGTCTCGCAAATCGCGAAGGCGGCGTCGGGATCGGCCAGTACATCACTCAGGCCCTTGAGGAACGCACCGACGAAGCGGCTGACAGACTTGGGGTGTGATTGCACGTAGCTGTCACTACTCACGATAACTGCCGAGACGAGGTCGACGTAGTCGGCGGCATATAGCACTTTGAACGGCGTTCCTTGTTGTGCGAGCACAACGGGCTCGTTGTTAGCATAGACCACCACGGCGTCGACGGTGCCAGCAGTGAGTGCAGCCAGCTGCGTATAGCCGATGGCTTGGAGCTCGATGTCGGTCTCAGTCAAGCCACCCACGTCGAGCAGCGCGCGCAGGCCGATGTAGGAGGCACCGAATGTCTCCGGAATGCCGATGCGGAGTCCCCGCAGATCCTCTGGTCGATCCAGAGTCACGTCGTGCAAGGCCATCACGCCAACCGGGAACGTCTGGTACCACCCGGCGACGGCGACCACCGGGAGTCCCATGCTGCGAGCCTGGATGACCTGGTCTCCACTGGCGACCGAGAACGGGATCTCACCGGCAGCCACGAGTTGAATGCCGTCGGTCTCCCAGCGATAATCGAAGGTTACGTCGAAGCCGGCGTCGCGCAGGTAGCTACGCTCCTGGGCGACATAGAACGGGCTGAACTGCACATTGGCGATGTACCCCATAGGAAGCGCAAATGCCTCCATCTCGCCCTTCGGACCACAGCCCAGAAGCGTGGTGGCAATGACCACAAGCATGGCTGCTCTCCCAACCGAATTCATGCACGACATCAGTCTCATTGTGTGCTCTCCTTTCACGAATAGCCGCAAGGTGAATGATGCACCGCGGACTGCGCGCGTCTAGGCGTCGCGCAGAGCGGCAAATGGTCAGACGCCGGCGCGCTTCCAGCGGAGGAGCAGGCGTTCAAGCAACGTCAACGCGCCATAGATGGCGACGGCGATGGCCATCAGTGTGAGGATTGCGGCAAACATCCGGGGCAGATCGTACAGGTTCTGGCCCTGCTTCACCAGATACCCAAGCCCCTTGCTCGACGCCACAAACTCACCCACGACTGCCCCTATAGCTGCCAGTGTCCCCCCGACTTTCAGCCCGGACAGGAAGGAAGCCAGAACGCCGGGAATCTCCAGGTGACGGAGTACCTGCATCCGGGTCGCCTCGAGCATCCGGAACATATCAGTCTGCCTAGGATCGATGTTCCGGAGCCCCGTGGTCACGCTAACGAGGATTGGGAAGAACACGGTGAGGGCACAGACAACAACCTTAGAGGCGAGCCCCGGTCCAAACCAGACAGTGAGGAGCGGCGCAAGGGCCACGATTGGCACGGCCTGGGACACCACGATGACCGGCTCGAGGATGTAGGCAACCGGACGGCTATGGGCCACGCCATAGCCGAGAATCAGGGCGACCGTCATCCCCAAGCCTAGTCCAAGGGCCATCTCCAGGAGCGTGGTGCCGGCGTGACGGGCAATCGTCCCATCGCCCAGCAAGCGCAGCAGTGTCGTGGCTACGGCGCTGGGTGTGGGCACGAGGAAGCGGCGCGCGCTTTCCGCAGTGAGGACGACAGCGACCTGCCAGACCAAAAAGAGAAAGGCAACCGACAGCAGGTAGAATGGCGCTCTCCGCAGTTCCTGCGGCAGCGCTCGCTTGCTCGCCCTGTAGGTGGGCGCCGAACCAGTGCCTAGTTGGTCGTCCATTGCTGTAGTGTCCCGGCGCAGATAGGTACGCAAAACGCCCCGAGGATTGTGTCCTCGGGGCGTGGTCACACATGAGTGCGGGTGCTTCTTCTTTCATCCGGACTCTACCGTCGGCCCCGGCATTTCACCGGGTCTACGGGGTATTACCCCGCTCGCGGGCTCGCGAACGCGCTCTACGTCGTTCGCTTACCGCCGGTCGGGAGTCAGCGTCATCTGCGACGCCTCACCCTGCCCCGAAGAAGGCATCCTGATGAACAGTATACCACAGGTTGCGGCACAGGTGCAGCCCACCTTCGACGGCATATGTGCTGTCACAGTATCGGGGACCTTCCGCAGTCCCCGATACGACATCTCGAGGCCATGACACCGGCCTCAGACCAGCTTCAGCCTTCGCTTCACCACGACCGCCAGGATAGGCGCCAACAGCAGTAGCGGAGCAGGACAAGGCAGGGGTGGGCCGCCGGATGGCGTGCGCGCTGGAATCGCCGGCGCCTCGGGCGTGGTTGAGCCTGTTGGTGTCGATTCTGCAGGCGCCGGCGGCGTAGATGTAGACTCCGGGCCGGGTTCTGTTGGGGCGAGGGGGGGGCGCGGCAGGTCTTCCGTCTCGGTGACTGTGAACCGATAGGCCGAGCCATCCTTCGCCACGACAATGGTCTCGGCTGAAAGGGCCAGCACGAGGGCAAGCTCTGGCTCGGCAGCTAACAGGTCATAGTAGGCTCCGGACAGGAAGGGCACGAGCCGTGGCATCATTGTGTCGGGCACGAAGCGGGTATCGGTACAACCATCGTTCGTACAGAGGAAGGTTCTATCGCCGGCATAGCGTATCGATCGGGCTCCGTGGTTCACCTCGCCTCCGTCTGGGTCGACCGCGTACGCGCCTCCCGCGCTCGGGGCTTCGGCGTTACCTAGACCTAGCCGCAAGTTTGCGTCGTCCACGGCCTTCTCACCGGACACTGCGGTGGGTGCTGCGGCTAGTTGCTCCTGCAACGTCTCGCTTGCCTGGGTACGTCCCTCCTGCGTGAGAGCAGCCTCTGGCTCCTCGATCAGGAAAGACGTATAGGGCGTGATAATGCCATACCGCAGGCTGAGGTCGACGACGGCCTGCACCCATTCCGCCCGCTCGCCGTGGATGCGGATCTGGGTGAGCAAGTGACCGATCTTTCGGGCAGCCCATAGCCTGGGTATGAAGTCCTTACCGTCGTGAGCGGAGAGGGTAACGTCATAGGTGAAGGTTGCTGTACGTTCGTTGACTCGCCCGGACAAGGTCAGAGTTTGGGGACCGCTGCCAGCGTACCGTCCAGTGACGATCAGTTGTGTCCCAGCGTAGAGGTCAGGCAACTCAGTAGGGTAGATGTCGAAGACTTGGACGCCGCCGAAGTCTAGGCTGATGTCGGTGAGGAGTGGGCTCTGCATACGAGCGAAGAACGTCGAGACCTTCTCGTCGATACGTTCATCGGGCTCAATGTAGGTCGGACGCCCGCGGTGGTCATCTGCCAGCTGATCAAGGAGCAGTACGTTTACATCATAGCCGACGCCCAATGGGAAGATCCGCACATCCTCTGGGGCTTCGTTCCTCAGCGTGTTCAGGAGCACGTCCTCGTCGACAACGCCTTCGGTGGGCAGACCATCGGTGAGAAACACGATCGTGGAGCGATTCCCTCTGTCGACCTGGGCGAGCGCTTCCGAGAAGGCCACATAGATATTGGTGCCCCCGAGAGCCTCCAGTGCCTCGATCCACGCGATGGCCTCCTCGGCCTCACCGGCACTAACGAGCCCTGGGGCAAAGGTGCGGACCTGGCTGGCGAATGCCACGATGCTGAACCGATCCGCTGTGTTCAGATGGCGCAGGATGTATGTTAGCCCGGCCTTTGCCTGTTCGAGCTTGTCGCCTTCCATCGAGCCGGAGGTGTCGAGGATCAGGATCAGATCCCGCGGCACGATCTCGGTTGCTGTGTCGGTGAGGGAAGGGCTCAACAACAGGAGAAAGAACCCGTCGTCGGGCGTTGGAACGCTGGGCGGCTTGAAGGAGAGGAGGTTCGCCCCAAGCGCCTCCGTGCGCGCGCCGACATACAGCTCAAAGTCGTAATCGGGGAGAATATCGGTCGCTTCGTAGCTGATTGTCGCTGCACGGTCTCCCTCACGTGTGATGACGATGTCATCCTGGTGAGTCGGCGAATAGAGCGTACCGATGTCGATCGGTGATATGACCTCGACCACCACACTGACCTGCTCAAGTGGCCTGGCCGAGAAGCGCTCGGTGTTCAGCGGATAGCGGTAGTGCATGATATCGTCTTCGGAGGCCAAGACCTGTTTGTACTGAAGCTGGATGCGGCGTTCCCCTTTCGGCGGGATGGGGAAGATACTGGCCCGGATGGCATCTCGGCCTACGTACTCAAGTAGCGCGGGATCTTGGCTGCGGCGGACATACCCCTCGTAGATCGCGCGAGCTTCGTCTGCAGGCAGGATCTCCGGCTCCAGCACTTGGCCATCCACCCACATCGTGAAGTCCTCGACCACCGCGCCGGGGGGGAGAGGGAAGATGTAGGTACCTTCTGCGGCAATGGTCGCATCGTTGCGGAACACCTGATCGACCTTGGTTGTGGCGACCTGGTCTCTGATGGCCACATGGACACGATGGTACCGAATCGTGAGCCACTGCGAGAAGTCAGGTGGCGGCACGGGGAAAGGTGGATCGATGATAATAATACCGTCCGCTGATACGGGCGGCACAGATGCAAGCGAAATGACAAGAAGAGCAATCAGCGCCAGGATGCGTTTCATGGTGGCCCCCTGTCCGTGTCCGGATCCCGTCCTATAGACGATGTGGACGACGGATTCGTTCCGACTGCCGCGAGCGCGGGGCGCGGGGGTTGACAGGAATGAAGGGCGTGGTAGAATCCTGGCTGGTGCTGCGGTAGGGCACAGTGCACCTTCAGACGCGGGGGAGGGGAGCGCACGCGGAGTGGGAAGCGCCCTTGACGGAAACCTGCGGGTGTGATATACTAAAGGACGCTCAAAGCTAACGACAGCAGGCAAGACAGCGGGCGGAGGAAGGCCCGGAAGTTGCCCCGGCCGATGCGCGGTGCAGAAGGAGCACCCGGCATCGGCTTTACTGTCGGAGCGTGGGGCGGGGACCTTAACAGCTGAATAGTAACAGGAAACAGCTAGCAGAGAGAGCAGCTAAACCAAACCGGCAACTCGGATGAGTTGCGGAGAAGACCTGCACGGAAGTGTAGGCAGATCAAACGGAGAGTTTGATCGTGGCTCAGGATGAACGCTAGCGGCGCGCTTAATGCATGCAAGTCGAGCGATGAGGCTCCTTCGGGGGCCATCAGCGGCAGACGGGTGAGTAACACGTAGGTGACCTACCCTGTAGATGGGGATAACGGATGGAAACATGCGCTAATACCCAATAGCCTTAAGGGGTCGCAGCCTTAAGGAAAGCCTTGGTGCTACAGGAGGGACCTGCGGCCTATCAGCTAGTTGGTGAGGTAACGGCTCACCAAGGCGACGACGGGTAGGGGGTGTGAGAGCACGGCCCCCCACAATGGGACTGAGACACGGCCCATACTCCTACGGGAGGCAGCAGCAGGGAATATTGCACAATGGACGGAAGTCTGATGCAGCGACGCCGCGTGGATGAAGAAGGCCTTCGGGTTGTAAAATCCTTTTCAGGGGGAAGAGGCAGGACGGTACCCTTGGAATAAGCGTCGGCTAACTACGTGCCAGCAGCCGCGGTAAGACGTAGGACGCGAGCGTTATCCGGATTTACTGGGCGTAAAGCGTCTGTAGGCGGGCCAGTAAGTTGGGCGTGAAAGCTCCGGGCTTAACTCGGAGAGGACGTACAAGACTACTGAACTAGAGGCCACCAGAGGGGCGTGGAATTTCCGGTGTAGCGGTAAAATGCGCAGATATCGGAAGGAACACCAGTGGCGAAGGCGGCGCCCTGGGGTGGGCCTGACGCTAAGAGACGAAAGCTAGGGGAGCGAACAGGATTAGAGACCCTGGTAGTCCTAGCCGTAAACGATGGATGCTAGGTGTGGGGCCGACAGGCTCCGTGCCGTAGCCAACGCGATAAGCATCCCGCCTGGGGAGTACGGCCGCAAGGCTAAAACTCAAACGAATTGACGGGGCCCCGCACAAGCAGCGGAGCGTGTGGTTTAATTCGATGCTACACGAAGAACCTTACCTGGGTTTGACATGGACGTGGTAGGGAAGCGAAAGCGGACCGACCCTTCGGGGAGCGTTCACAGGTGCTGCATGGCTGTCGTCAGCTCGTGCCGTGAGGTGTCGGGTTAAGTCCCGTAACGAGCGCAACCCCTGTCCTTAGTTACAAGTGTCTAAGGGGACTGCCGGCGGTAAGCCGGAGGAAGGTGGGGATGACGTCAAGTCAGCATGGCCCATATGTCCAGGGCTACACACACGCTACAATGGCCAGTACAACGGGCAGCGAGACCGCGAGGTGGAGCGAATCCCAACAAAGCTGGTCATAGTTCGAATTGCAGGCTGCAACTCGCCTGCATGAAGCTGGAGTTGCTAGTAACCGCGCGTCAGCTATAGTGCGGTGAATACGTTCCCGGGGCTTGTACACACCGCCCGTCACGTCATGGGATGGGACTGGCAACTGGGACGAAGTCGTAACAAGGTAGCGGTACCGGAAGGTGCGGCTGGATCACCTCCTTTCTAAAGGGACACGGAGACTGGGCACTGCTCAGTCTCCATACTCTCTGCTTCGTTTCCTGTTACTGCTCAGCCGTTAAGGGCTCCTGGTTGTTGAGCTTTATGGGCTTGTAGCTCAGATGGTTAGAGCACGCCTCTGATAAGGGCGGGGTCCGTGGTTCGAGTCCACGCAGGCCCACAGTATGTTTGGGGATGTAGCTCAGATGGGAGAGCGCCTCCCTTGCACGGAGGAGGCCAGGGGTTCGAATCCCCTCATCTCCACCTGAGCGAGTCTAGGTCGAAGCGCAGGTATTACGGAGTTCGGGAGCTTTCGCATTTGTTGATCGTCGTGGCGACAGGCTGACAAGATACTGGCAGACGGGACGGTTTGGTGACCGGCCTGATGTGTCAGGCCGGTTTTCTCTGTCAGTTTGGGCTTCGGTTAACAGTTGGTCTTTGGAGTTCACGTGGCGCTGGCGCGTGGAAAACAAAGACCAGGTGTGAACCTGGCGGGACCGAGAGGTCCCTGGGGTAGATCATTGGGTCTACCGCCAGCACCTTAACAAGCGAATCTGAGACACGGGAAGCAAGCAGGAGGCGGAGACGAGCGTCAAGGTCTCCGTATGACGTTGTGAAGATAGGAAGAGCGTTCGGAGGATGCCTAGGCGTCAAGGGCCGAAGAAGGACGTGGTACACTGCGAAAAG
>JALOOJ010000298.1 GCA_025454475.1 Anaerolineae bacterium | reverse complement strand
TCTGCGGAACTGCTTGCCGGGCCCGACGCCAAGGCGGTGAACTCCTACGCTGAACCGCATCTGGTGACGGCGCGGCCATTCGGCGGTGTGCGTCTCGGGTCCGAGGGCGCGACGATGACGCTCCCGCCGCTGTCCGTGGTGGCTGTGTCGCTGGGGCTAGCGCCCTGACCGTCCCAGAACCAGTGCCGGGGACTTGGGTGTCGGACCGCCTTCGCAGTCCCCGGCACGTTCCGGGCGGTTGCCCTCGAGATGGAATGCCCCATGCCCAAGGCTGGGTTGCGTTCGTGATCTGATATGATAGGATACGTACACCAGCACATTTCACAGGTAGCTAGATAGATTGTCTCCGAGTCTCACGGCCTAAGGGTCCCGACCTATGGCGTGAGACCATTGGGTATGGCCGGAAACGGCCATGCCTCCCGTGCTTGGAAAGGAGATGCCTACTCTTCGCGCGCGCGACCGTCTTGGTTGCTGCGTCGAGTGACGGCATGCCTTTCCAGGGCATGCCGTTTCTCTTTGTGAAGGGCAGGGTGACGCGTGATACGTGCAGAGAAGCACACCTTTTCCACCCGCGACTGGCTGATGATGTCAGCCCTGGCTGCATTGGGCGGCGTGACCGGCACCTACGTCAATGCCATTGGCGACTTCATGCAGTCGATCCTGGGCTTTGCCGGCACGACGCAGTGGGCCGCCGGATTGC
The DNA here is from genome assembly GCA_025454475.1 of Anaerolineae bacterium. Taxonomy (GTDB): domain Bacteria; phylum Chloroflexota; class Anaerolineae; order B4-G1; family SLSP01; genus PWVB01. Next base: position 2,957 of record JALOOJ010000298.1, on the reverse strand, counting down.
ACGTCGTCTGGCTGACACTGGCGATGGGACTCACCGGGCGTATCGGGGCCGGGACGCTGACCGGACTCCTCAAGGGTGCCGTTGAACTCCTGACCGGCAATACTCACGGACTGCTGGTCGTTCTGATCGACCTGGTCGCAGGGCTGCTGGTCGATGCGGTCTTCCTGTTCTTCCGCAGGAAGGACCGCTTGCCCGCGTACCTGCTCGCCGGCGGCCTGGCGTCCGCCTCGAATGTCTTTGTGTTCCAGCTATTCGCGGCATTGCCCGCAGACATGCTGGCGTATGGAGCGCTCCTGCTCGTGGGTGGCCTGGCTGCCGTCTCGGGCGTTGTCTTCGCCGGCCTGTTAGGATGGGTGTTGTTAGGTGCGCTGCACCGCGCCGGGGTGGTCAGGAACCAACCAGCGCCGGTTCAGCGTACACGGATGGCCCCGATCCTGCTGTCATGCGCCGCCGTGCTGACAGTGCTCTTTGGTGTGTATCTTCGGGGTTCTCTGGCGGGGCCGACAACGGTCAGCATCGGGGGTGCCGTATCGGCGCCCTACGCCTATCCCCAGGCGAACGCTGATATTGCTCAGGTAACCGCAGAGGGGACGCTGCGCGGGGTTGCGTCGCGCTATACCGGTGTTCCGGTGCTCGAGCTGCTGAATCGCGCCAACCCGTTACCCAATGCGGGTCTGCTCCTGGTTCGCGCCGTTGATGGCTACGCCTTCTTCGTCAGCATCGATGAGGTGCGAGACAACCCGGCGCTGCTCCTGGCGCCCAAGGGCTCAGGCTCAGATGCGGCTTATGACCTGGTCGGCGCGGAGAACAGCAAAGCTTGGGTCCGTGGGGTCAGTGAGCTCACCGTGATTGGCGACACAACGCTGGAGGTGCGTGGGGCGCTTGGCGCGCCCGGCGTTTACGATCCGGATGCCTGGCAGTTCGAGATGGACAGCGTGGAGCTCGATGTGGGACGCGGTCCGGAGAAGCTGCAGGGGGCGCCGCTTGGCCGCGTGTTGGCCTCGATGTCGCCCGCGGCGGATGCCACTGAGGTCCTGATCGAGACCCCGGAGGGCTCGCCCTCCCTGCCGATCGCCGATGTCCTTGGCGAAGATGATGTGCGCATCTTCACCATCATCGGCGAGGATGCGATCACGTTCGCCGTCGCCTGGATGGATGGGACGGTGGTTGCGCCACAGGTCACGGCGCTGGAAGTGCAGTAGCTCCATTTCTGAGAGCTCAAAGCTCTACCGAAGAGCTTTGAGCTCTTCCGGACGCGAAATGATCTCACTCCGGCACTTCTCATACCGTTTCGAAGGCAGCGACCGGGCTGCGTTGATCGATGTCACCCTGGATATCGCGCCGGGCGATTTCGTTGTGATCACGGGGCCCTCAGGCTCGGGTAAATCGACGTTGGCTCTGGCGATGTCGGGGTTCCTCTTCAGTCAGTATGCCGGCGAGGCTGACGGCGAGGCCACGGTCGACGGCGTGAACGTGCGAGAGACTGCGGTCTACCGGATTGCGGAAATCGTCGGGCTGGTACAGCAGAACCCGGAGGCGCAGTTCTGCACGCTCACGGTCCAGGATGAGGTGGCTTTTGGGCTGGAGAACCGCTGCCTGCCTCGCGAAGAGATCCGGGAACGCCTCGCCTGGGCGCTCGAGGTAGTGGGCGCCGCCCATCTGGGCGATCGTGCGTTAAGCACACTCTCCGGGGGTGAGAAGCAGCGGGTGGCGGTCGCGTCGATGCTAGCCGCGAAACCTCACGTGCTCATCTTCGATGAGCCGACGTCGAACCTCGATCCTACGGCTACGCAGGAGATCTTCGACGTCATCGCCCGGGTTCGTGAGATCGAGTCGCTTACGATAATCGTGCTGGAACACAAGGTGGACTATCTGCGACGCTTCAGCCCGCGCTGGATCTCCATGGACGCGGGCAGGGCCAGTGAATCGACCAGACCGCCGGAGAGCTTCTGGCGCAGTGAACTGAGTGGCCACGTCAGGTCTGCCCGATCCGTGTCGGGTGAGCCGGTAGCACGGGTGGACGATCTCGTTGTCGGCTACGATGCCGCCCATCGGGATGGAGAGGCGGTCCTCCATGGCATCTCGCTGAGCGTAGCGGCAGGCGAGTTCGTCGTACTGATGGGGAACAATGGCTCGGGCAAGAGCACGCTGCTGCACTGCCTGATGGGGTTTCTCAAGCCGTATAGCGGCTGCGTGGAGGTAGTGGGAAGCGATACCCGGAGGGTACCGGTCTCGCAACTTGCACGCGATGTGGGCTATCTCTTCCAGAATCCTGACCACCAGCTCTTTGCCGACACGGTCTGGGATGAGGCTGTCCTCGCCCTGCGGAACTTCGGGCTTGTTGACTCCGAACGGGAGCGTGGCGTCAAGGGCCTGGTTGAGCGAGCTGGGCTGAGTGGACGGGAGACTGACCCGCCGTACCGCCTGAGTTATGGGCAGAAAAGACGTCTTAACCTGATCTCGGTCATCGGTCACGGGCCACGACTGCTGCTGCTGGACGAGCTGTTGATTGGCCAGGACCCGGTGAATGCGACCTTTCTGCTCGGGCTGCTGCGCGATCTGGCGGACCGAGGGACCGCGGTGCTGTTGGTTAGCCATGCCCCGGAGGTGGCGGCGCTGTATGCCGACCGAGTTGTTTATCTGGAAGAGGGGCGAGTCACGGTTGACGCACCACCTCAGGCGGCCTTTGCTCGCCTTGAGCTCCTGGGTCAGACGGCGTTTCTGCCTGCGGGGTGGGAGGCGCGCTCGTGAGCCGCGGAAGGACGCGGATTGCCTACAGCTCCGGTGGAACGCTTTTGCACCGGTTGCATCCGCTGGTGAAGCTCGGGTGGCTTCTACTCGGCACGGTGCTGGTCTTTGCCGTGCAATCGCCGTGGGTGGTCCTGGCGATCTTGGGCGGCCTTGGTTGGATGTGGCGACGGCTCGCACCTGGGCGGGTGCGGGGCCTGCGTCTCGCA
>JALOOJ010000120.1 GCA_025454475.1 Anaerolineae bacterium | reverse complement strand
CTGGCGGTTGCGGTCGATGGACGGCTCTCGCGACTGGGGCTCCTGCAGGCGGTGACCGAAACAAGCGAGATCCGTTTCCTCCCCGCGATCGAGGGCGGATGAGGTGCCCGGCGCTTGACGGCGCGTGTGGCAGCGTCTAGGAGAACCCAACCATCACTTTGCATAGTGCTAGTGCCTAGTTAGGCTGATGTTTGGGGCTTGTAGTAACGCCTTCAGTCATTCTGGTGCCTCAGCCGACGCGCCCAGCAGACTGGGCGGCAGCAGAACCGCTGAAGCGGTTACTACGAACCAACTTAGCTGACCACTAGGCGGCTGATGCCAAGGAGGCAGCATGAGAATTCGTGACATCCGCGCCGTAGGCCTGCGCGGGCAAACGCCCGAGGGTGGTTGGTCCGACGAGATCGAGCAGGAGGACTGCATCCACACGCTCGTCGCGGTGATCACCGACGAGGGTGTCACCGGCTTGGGCAGCGTGTACACAAGCGACCAACTGGTCCGCGGGTCGCTATCAGTCCTTAGACCGCTCCTTCTGGGTGAGAACGCGCTGGAGCCTGAGCGGGTCGCGGAGAAGCTCCATCAGGCCACGTTCTGGATGGGGCGCGGCGGGAGCATCACTCACACAATCAGCGGGATCGACATCGCACTCTGGGATATCCTCGGCAAAGCCACCGGACAACCGGTGGGCAGGCTGCTGGGTGGACGGTACCGCGACCGTGTGAAACCCTATGCTTCGCTCCTGATGGACCAGCCTGCGCCCCTCGCCGAGCACCTGCTCCGGATCAAAGCGCAGGGATTCCGGGCGTTCAAGATGGGCTGGGGCCCCTTCGGTCGCGTCAGCCACGCACTCGACGAGGCCATCGTCCGGGCATCCCGCGACGCCCTTGGTCCTGACTGCCTGCTGATGGTCGATGCCGGCGGGAGCGACGCCTTCTGGCCCAACGGCTACAAATGGGCGCTGCGGACAGCTGAGATGCTGGCTGACTACGACGTGACCTGGTTCGAAGAGCCGCTGCAGCCCGACGCACTGCAGGACTACATTCGGCTGCGTGAGCGCGCCCCAGTGCCGATCTCTGGTGGCGAGGTCATTACGCGGCGCCAGGCCTTCCTGCCCTGGCTCCAGGCCGGGGCCTTCGACATCGTCCAGCCCGACGCCACCAAAGTGGGTGGCCTCTCGGAATCGCGCCGCATCGGATGGATGGCGCAAGCGTACGGCATTCGCCTTATCCCCCACGGGTGGAACACGGCAATCGGTCTGGCAGCGGACCTACATCTGGCCTCAGCACTGCCGGACACGGACCTTGTGGAATACATCACCGGATCGCCCTATCTGGACGATCTGGTGGAGGACCGCTGGCATCTGGATGAGGAGGGTATGCTCGCTATACCCGACAGGCCTGGGCTGGGCATCGCGCTGGATTTCGGTGCTGTGGCCCGCTACACGGGCGGCGAACCATGGCTCCCGGAGTCTTGAGGTGATAGGGTGAGCGAAGGCTTCGTCCTGGTCGAGCCCGCGACGCGGTACCGCAAGGCCTTTATCGCCATGCTCGATGACTACCGGCGAGCGAGCGAGGATCGCTACGGTCATCTGCGAGGTCTGACCCCCCTCAAGTTCCGCGCCTATGTCCGGCAGCTCACCGATGCATCCACCGGGCTCGGACTTCAGCCCGGCTGGGTACCCTACACCACACTCTGGCTGGTCCGCCCCGATGTCCCGCTGATCTTCGGCTCGGTCCAGTTGCGCCATTGGCTCACGGAGTCGCTGCAGAAAGAAGGGGGCCATATCGGCTACACCATCACGCCCTCCCAGCGGCGCAAGGGTTACGGGACGATCCAGCTTGCCCTGGCGTTGGACGAAGTCCGCCGGCGCCACGAAAGCCTGGGATTGGACCGCGTGCTGGTCACTTGTGACACCGACAACATCGGGTCGGCGCGGGTTATCCAGTCAAATGGCGGCGTCTTCGAGAGCGAGGTGATCTCGGACTTCTCAGGCAAGCCCGTATCGCGCTACTGGATCGATCTGTAACGCCCGCTATACTTGGGCTACCTGACTGTATGAAAGGTGGTCGGACTGGGAGATGTCTTTGGCGCAGCCCAACATCCTGCTGATCTATTCGGACCAACATCGCTTTGACTGCGTGGCTGCACACGGCCACCCGCTGATCGAGACACCCAATCTTGATCGCCTGGCCCGCGAAGGGATCGACTTCACCCAAGCCTACACGCCGATCCCCGTCTGTGTGCCGACACGTAACTCGTTGATGGTTGGCCAATGGTCGACGGAACACCACTGCATCGCCAACACCGATACGGAGGCGCCGAGGCCTGCTGAGCCTGGCCTGCCCACATTCAGCCGTGCCCTTAGAGACGCCGGCTACTACCTGGGCTGTGTCGGCAAATGGGGGGTACACCCGGTGAATGGGCCAACGCACCCGGACTATGGATTCCACGACTATGTGGATATCGGCGGCTATGGGGCTTGGCGCAGGGAAAGGCGACTGCCGCAACAACCGCGGGACGGTGGGTGGCGTGGAAACGCCGACCCCTCCACGCCGCCCGAGGCATCGCAGCTCGCCTGGTGCGCCGAACGAACGATCGCGATGCTCGAAGGTGCAGTTGAACGACAGGCTCCCTTTTTCATCCGCTGGGACTCAAGCGAGCCGCACCTGCCCAACATCGTGCCGGAGCCCTATGCCTCGCTGTACCCTCCCGACTCGATCGCACCGTGGCCTAGCTTTCCAGATCCGCTGATCGGCAAGCCCTATATGCAAGCCCAGCAACGCCGTACCTGGGGGGTCGCAACCTGGAGATGGGAGGACTGGGCGCCGATCGTGGCCCGCTACTTCGGCGAGATCAGCCTTCTGGACGCGCAGCTAGGCCGGGTACTCGACGCGCTCGAACGCCTCGGGCTGGCTGAGAACACACTGGTCGTCTACTCGACCGACCACGGTGATCTCTGCGGCGGTCACGGAATGGTTGATAAGCACTACGTGATGTACGATGATGTCGTCCACGTACCCCTCATCGCGCGTTGGCCCGAACGGATCTCGCCCGGTCGCACCTGCGATGCCTTCGTCTCCCACAGCATCGATCTGGCGTCGACGTTCTGCGACGTGGCCGGGACGGAGATCCCCGCGACCTTCCGGGGGCAGAGCCTACTGCCACTCTTCTCGGGCAGCCAGGACAATGGGCGGGAGGACATTTTCTCTGTCTACCATGGCAACCAATTCGGCCTCTTCAGCCAGCGTATGGTCCGCGACCGGCGCTGGAAATACGTCTGGAATGCCACGGCAGAGGACGAGCTCTATGACCTCGAGGCCGACCCGGGCGAGGTAGTGAACCGAGCGACGGATCGAGCCTGTGCGGATGATCTGGCCCGCCTGCGTCGTCGCGTGGTTGCGTGGATGGAGGCAACGCGGGACCCGCTCCTCAACGGTTGGACCCGCGCCCAGCTCCTGGAGGGGCGTACCCTGTGAGCACATGGGCAAACGACCAAATCACAGACAACCAGATCAGTGATGCCTGGCAGCGGCCTCTGTCGATGTGCCATACACGGATTTGCAGGTGACCAGTTGACCCTCGCCGATCTGAGAGCGCGAGCCCGATTCTGGTGGACGCGCGCCGACCCGTATGTGACCCAGGGCGTGCCGCGGCGCTATCGCCTGGGGATGGCGCTCTTCTGGTGGTACGGCGTCCTGATCTCGGTCTCGTCCGCCTTCGTCGACAACTTTGTCACGCTCTTTGTCCTGGCGCTAGGCGCGACAAGCCTACAGGTCGGGACACTAGCCTCTCTCTCCAGCTTCCTTGGTATGCTGATGCCCCTGCCCGGTGCACAGTGGGCGGCGCGCTGGGGCAAGCTCAAGCCAGTGGTTCTGATCTCATATGGCCTGCGGTATGGAGTCCTGTTGCTGGCGGTAGTCACGCCCTTCGTGCTCTCCGGACCCGCCGCGGTCTACGTCGTCATCGGACTCTTTGCGCTGCGCGCAGCCTTCCTGCACCTTGGCAACTCGCCTTGGACATCGCTTGCCGGGCAGATCGTGCCTCAGCACCGCTGGGGGCGCTACTTCTCGTCGCGGAAGATGGTGATGGCGCTGGCCTCGCTCGTGTTCGTGCCACTCGCTGGTCAGTTGATCGGCCTCTTCCCGGAGCCCCTGGGCTATCAGGTGTCGTTGGCATTGGGCGTCGCCTGGGGTGTGCTGGCGCTTATTGGCTTTGCACGCATCCCCGAAGAGGTGGGCCAGTCGGCAGCCTCGTCGAGGCACATTGACCTGGCATTCTGGAAAGCTCTGAGCCACAACCGGGCATTCTGGCAGTTCACGCTGATCAGCATGTTCTTTCACTTCGTCTGGCAGTTTGCCGGCCCCTATTTCGGCGTGTATCAGGTGCAGGCGCTCGGCGCAACCTCGCAGGTCATTGGGTGGTTGGCCATCGTCTCATCGTTGGCGCGAATCCTCGGCCAAGCGGTCTGGGGACGCGCCGTAGACCAGCGGGGATCTCAGTGGGTCTTCACTCTCTGCTTGCTCCTCATCCCAATTATCCCCTTCATCTGGCTGCCGCTGACCGCGGCGTGGCAGGTGATCTTCGTTAACATCCCCAGTGGGTTCCTCTGGGCAGGCCAGGAGGCCGGGAACTTCAACCTGATCCTTGAGTTGGCGGGCAAGGATGGGCGCGGCGAGGACCAGAAGACCCAGGCCATCGCCAGCTATCATACGCTGATGGCCGTGGCAAATGTTCTCGGCCCACTGGCCGGCGGGCTCGTGATACAGTCGTTGGGCTACCGGTGGACCTTCGCACTGTCGGGGTTCGGCCGGATGGCTGCTGCGGTGATGTTCCTGCTACTCCTCAGGCCCTTCGACCTACGGCGTCTGGGCCGGCGCTCGCCCGCGGCGAGCTGAGGCGCGCGGCCGACCCGACCGCTACCAGAGGCGTGCCTGGGTTCACGGGCGGTGGCGGCCGAGTGTAGCTCACGCCAGGCCAGGAAGGCATTGTAACCACAGGCCACGTCACGAGGGACTTGGCGTGGCCTGTTTCTGACGGCTATGGCCACTGCGGCCGGCGGATCACGGGCTCTGTCGCATAACGATCGGGAGGAAAAGCGTCGCACGAGGCACCAGTGTGATGCTATCGGCGATGATCAGGCTCTCGTTCAGCGCGGCGTCTCGGAATTGCGCGTTGACGGTGCAATCCGTGCCGAAGCGACAGCTCGGCGACAGCTCCCAGGGGACGGGATTCGTGAAGGGCTGCCATGAGGTCCAGGCGCCGCTGTCTGCATTCCGAAAACGCATCTGGACATCGCCGCTGATCTCATTGGTCCGGGTCCATCGGCTTGCTACAGCGCCGCTGGCCTGGTTGGGCATCCCGTCAAGGGGGATGTCGGTGGCGCTGACATACAGAGTGACGAGGCGGCTCTCAGTGGTGTCCACCCCGTAGTTGACTAACACGGATCCCGACGGTGCATCGGGGTCAGCCTTGGGCGTGACCTGCTCCGGCGCCGTGGGCCCACCGGTGCCGTCCACCGTCTGACCCTGGAGCGTCACCGTGTAGATCAGGTTATTGGTCAGAGTGACGGTAAAGGTGCCGGACCTGCCGCCCTGGTGCGTCGCTGTGCGACCGCTGGGGTCAGCGACATGGATAAGCATGTTGGTATAGGAGATCGGGTAACTCCAGCGGATCAGCGCCGCCCCGTTGAGTGCCCTGGCGGACCAGGCGTCGATCCTACGTACCTTGTCGTCGTTGGGCCAGTGAGGGTTGCGCGAACCAGCGACCTCGCTGCCATCCATCTCTCCGCCGGCGTCAGTGTCGGGATCGCATGGGTTCGTTCCGTTGTCCCACTCAGCCCAGTTGGTCAGGTTGTCCCTGTCATAGTCGCCCTGCGGATCATCGAATGACTTGGGATCCATGCAAGGATACTGCCCCTCCCACCAGGTCGGGATCCTGTCGTCATCGGGATTGTCGCCGGGGCCTTCCATGGTGAAAGAGCCTTTCCACATACGCAGGAGGGCCTGGCTGGGGTCGAAGGGATCGAGCCCGTACGCGGCAATGGTGACATTGTAGGCGCCGTTGATGACGGCCTGATGGTAGGTGTTGCCGTAGAGCCCATCCCCGGCTGCGCCATCACCGCTGGCACCGTCGTCGCGCAGCCACAAGGCATGCGAAGTACCGCCGGGCCGTTCCACGAGCGCGAGGACCAACGCGCCAGGCGCAGCGCCGGCCCGCGTCAGGACGGTGCCGAGCAACGGCACCGGCTCGCCGACCACGCCTTGCTTGTTTTCGAGAAGGATCTCCCCCTCGATTCTGATCGTCGAGAAGACCTTGGCCGTGTGTATGAAGCTAACGCCGGCCTGCGGCGAGGTGGGGCCGATAACCTCCGCGCCGTTCTCTTGCACACAGACGAGGTAATACTCGAGCGTGCGGATCTGCCATGTCCCCGGATCAGGATTCCTAACGTAGAGCACATCGTGGTAGATGCTGTTCCGCACGTCCCAGTTGGCCGGTAGGGGCGCTATGGGCGGTGAGATGGGGACCCAATCTTTGTCGGTCCCGCCTGGGAAGAGGACCTCGACCTCCCTGTGCCAGCCTTCGCAGGTACCATAGTCGGCCTCGCGGCTACTGGAAACAAGCGCCAGCGTGTTGTCAGCCTTGCTGACATTGGCGCTCTGGACCTGCCACTCGCGTTCAGGGACCTCGATGTAGGACCCGGCCGCGATACGCGAGGCGCCGGTAGCCTCGGCCTGGCGATAGTCGTAGGCATCGCGGAGGCCCAAACCCGCAGGAAGATAGGTGGCCGTGGACATGAGGATACCGGCTAAGTTGGCGGCCTGTCCGGGTTCAATGCCCTCGGCCGCCAGCATAGTCTCGATGGCAGTGCGCACCCCTTGACTGCTGCCCACCTCCCCGGCGCTGGTCAGCGCGCTGCCCGGCGATGTGGGGACGTATAGGAACTGCCCCAGCTTCTCCGCCGCGATGCGCGCCAACAAGTCGTTGGGGGCATCACCGCTGAAGCCCATCGTGTTCACCACGACCGAGATGTCGGGCGCCACGTCATCATACATCGGGTTGACGTTTTCCTCGCCATCGGAAAGGATAGTGACAACCTTGTTGTTGGCGCTGTAGGGAGTTCCGAGCACCATGAGCTGAGCCCGCCTTAGACCTTCGCCCAGGTTGGTCCACTCACGGGCCGTCATGGTGTTAATCGCGGTGATCAGAGCCGGGATCTGCGCGTCCGGGTCGGTGATTTCCGTCTTCGGATAGACCACGCGCACGTCATGTGGGCAGTTGGGCGCACATCCGGCGGGAATGTCCTTTGCCGAGAAGTCCATGATCCCGTAGTAGTCCCCCGCCTGCGCCAACATCACCAGCAGTTCGGCAGCCCGCTTGGCCTGATCGAGGCGGGGCAGGTCACCTGGGACATCGACGTAGCTCATCGAGCCGGAGGCATCGTGCAGCAGGACCATATCCATGTTGCCCGGTGGCACATAGAGTAGCGCATCCGTATTCTTGTCGCAGATCCCGGAGGTCCCCAGGCAGGCTTGCAGGTCGACCATGGTGGTGCCTGCGGCCTTTGTTGGCGGCGCGAAGACCCCGAGGTAGTATCCCTTGGTGATCTCGTAGAGCGCGGTGGCGGTGACCGTACCACCTTCAGCATCCAGCACGAACCAGTCGGTGGGGATGCCGGTGATAGGCGTCCCGGATCCATCGGTGACTTTCATGGTGGCCATAAAGGCAACGGGACTAAGCGGATCGCCGACCAGGGCGCGGAAGTTGGGCCCGATGGGGCGTTGGATCTCGATGACCGGGGTCACGCACGTTGCCACCAGATCATAGGTTCGGTTGCTTCCGAAGGCGACCGCCGCGACGTCGATCCTGTCGTAGGCGCCATATGCAGCGAAGACACGGCTGAACTCCGTGCCCACCCACCCGCTGTACTCAGCGCTTGGTCCTCCGGTGTCCGCCGCCATATAGGCCCAGCCCATCTTGCCGGATCCGCTACCTTCGAGCATGACGTAGTCGCACCCAGTCTGCGGATGGATCCTGTAGTACTTCCCGGCCCATGTATCGGGCGTGCTCTGAGCGTTCCAGCTCTTCGAGCCGCTCGCCAGCCACACCTCATCCGTCAGCGGCGGCGCGTAGGTAACCGTAACGCTCGGCGCATCTTCCTCGAGGAAGTAGAGCTCCGGCTGCGTTGCGGGATCCGCATAGGCGTGGAGATCGAGTGCAGCAAGGAAGTTGAGGAAAAACCCCTCCATACTGTAAGGCGTGAATCCCTGTACCACGTCGCGTAATACGTGGAGATCACCCAACGCCTCGCACCGCTTCCAATGCTCCAGCATCCCCCCAGCCAGGTAATCCGAATCACCTGGGGCGCCGAAGGGGCCTGCATACAGGTCAACGTGTTCGGAATAGTAAGGGATGAACATGTTGTTGTAGCCGTGGTCCTGCAGACTCTTGGCCGGATTGTAGCCGGTGTTCATATAGCCATAATCCCCTACCGTCGAGGGCCCATAGTCCGCATCGCCCTCAACGATATGCACTGTCTGGCCTGGGTAGTCATCATCCCAGTCGTCCAGGCAATTGGGATATGCGAACTGCACGACCTTGTGGCGCATCTCGTGCAGCGTGGTGTGGTGCCCGCCATTCCCGCGGATCATCGGCGCATCCAGACCGATGCTACATGAGTTGGGCCACCACGCGATGCCGGACCATCCGTCGCCTTTCATCACCTTGGCCCGGATGTGGCGGTTACAGGTAGCCCCGGCGCCGTAGGTCAGGCCGGTCTGTTTGAAATAAGCCTCATAGGCGTCCTGCATCCAACCCACGATGGGCGATGCCTGAGTATGGGTGATGATCCAATCATCTCCTGCCGCTGTGTCTAGGGTGTAGTAGACACTGAGATCCCAGGTGTTGCCCCCCAACTCGAAAGATGTGCCTTGGCATTCGTTGAGCGGGTGGCCGTCGTTCCCCGTCACTCCTGCGTCCGTGCAGAAGGCGGTGACTGCCGCCGGCCCAACGTCCAGGCTAGCTAGCGAGGCTGGGTCGTCCTGCGGATAGAGCGGCTGGGCCTGGACCTGATCATGCGTACCGGTAACACCAAGGGTGCTCAGGCCTGAAAGCAGCACAAGAACCACTAACAACCGACGGGTAGACTGCCCGATTCCCATCTCCGACCTCCTGAACAAAGCCACAGGCTGCAGAAGAAGGACCGGCATACGGAGGAGGCATGTTGGCAGTGCCGGTGCTACGAATGCGTCGCGTTCACGAACCTAGGCGGGCGCCTCTGATGGAGTGGAGCGATGCTCTTTCAGTATAGCACAGACCAGCTGCTTCGGCTCAGTGTTCTTGCCGATTTGACAGAATCCGCGTCTGTGACGTATGATGTATTCCGGCTAATATGGTGGGACGGCGCATCTTAACCTGGAGGCGGATGGTAGATGGCACCGGGAACGATCCAGAAGACGATTTCCCTCTTTCGTGACGCGTTTGAGGGCCTTGGCGTGGACATCTCTATGTTGCACCTCGAGGCATTGGGCATCATGGTCCACGAGGCAATGACGGTGCAGGCGCGAAGTTTCCACACGCCCGAGCATATCTTCAACCTCGCCGACCCATCCAATCCGGTTCAGGCTCTGGCCGCGCTCTTCCACGATGTTGTCTACTATGAGATCGATCAGGGCTTCACGCCGGAGATCGAGCGCGTGCTAGCGCCCTACATCGAGCAGACGGGTGGACGACTGCGGTTGGCGATGGCACCGGGTGAGCACGATGCACTGTTTGACCTCGTACTGGAGATCTTCGGCTTTCAGGCGGGGCAATCGCTTGCGCCGACCCATGGGCAAAATGAGTTTCTGAGCGCACTGCTCATGGTGCAGTTGCTCAAGGAGAACCTTCGACCCGGGGATCTGGCACAGATCACGGCTTGCATCGAGGCGACGATTCCGTTCCGTGGTCAGAATGCGCAGGGCGAATCCCACCCGATGGTCCTGGAGCGCAGGCTGCACGGCGCCAATGCCCGCCACGCGCTCGGGCTATCTGAGGTCGAGGTGCAGCAGGCAGTCAAGTGGGCCGTTGCCTTTTCCAACAGGGATGTCGAGAACTTCTCGGAGCGCGATACGGGACGATTCCTCGACAACACGTGGAAGCTGCTGCCTGAGACCAATGCGTCGCTGCGACTTCAAGGCATCTACACTATCGGCAGCTATCGCAAAGCGCTCCAGAAGATGGAGGCTTTCCTCGATCACCTTGACCCCGAGACGATTTTCAGCCAGTATCTGGACGAGCCGCCACCCGGCGAGCACGAGCGCATGGTCGCGCTGGCGTACCGAAACGTACAGACCGCGCGCCAGTATCTGGGGCTGAAGCTGCTGGCCATCGGGATCCTTGAGGCGCTTGCCGTCATCACCGGTGGGGATGCGCCCGTAGCGCTGTTCATGGGAGCCCTGCGCGAGGGGGAGGATAGCCAGAAGATGGAGGAGTACCTTCCGGAGTTCCCGGTCGCCTCCTCGGTGGATGAATCATCAACGCTCTTCGGCCTGTTGGCGTTCGGACGAGCCAGTGCCTCCAGCTTCGACCTGCAGAACTCCCCGCTGTCGCTTTATATCTTCAAGCTGCTGGGTTGGGAGCGCGCCCACGCGTTGCTGGCGCACGGTAAAGCGATGTTTCGTGGCGACCTGGACGCATGGACCTTCCTGGCTATGCTGCCCGCCGAGCTGGCGGCCACTGTCGCGAGCGCCTGTGCGGAGCTGGCGACGACCCGTCGCGCGGCCCTGCGCAAGTACGCTGAGTCCCGCCGCTATGTATGACGCCGTAGCCCATTTCAGCGCGCTGTACCGGGCCGCACCAGGCGAGTTCGCCTTCAGGGCCGAGACTCGTGCGGAGTGGATCGCCTGGCATGAGGCTTTCCGCCCTCGCCTTAGACAGGCGTTGGGCCTGGACGCGATGGCCGCCGATTTGGCAGGGCACGTGCCGCGAGCCCAGCAGGTAGACTCGGAGGATCTGAGCACCCACATCCGCGAGGCGTGGCACCTGTGGGTCGAGCCAACCGTGCCCCTTCCCTACTACCTGCTTCGTCCCAAGGACGTTGTGGGTCCTCTACCCTTGGTCCTGACGCCGCACGGCCACAACCATCCCCACATCTACGCCGGCATCGCCCACTCGGAGCAGGAGCGCAACTCGATCGAGGCAGGCGAACGCGATATTGCGGTCCAGGCCGTGGAGGAGGGATATCTCGTCATCGCGCCCACGACGCGCGCCTTCGGGGAGACACGGACGGCGCCGGACAAGGCTGCGGATGCCACCCACTCCTGTCACACGCAACTGCTGCACGACCTATTAGTTGGGCGCACGCCGATCGGGGATAGGGTCTGGGACATCTCGTGCCTGATCGACTGGGCGCTGGGGACGCAGGACGTCGACGCGCAACGGATCGCCATCACGGGGAACTCCGGCGGTGGGACGATCTCGCTCTTCGCCGCGGCGTGTGATCCGCGGATCGCCATCGCCGTGCCGAGCAGCTACTTCTGCACCTTTGCCGGCAGCATCGGATCGATTCGCCATTGCGAGTGCAACTACGTGCCCGGGATTCTACGGCTGGGCGAGATGGCTGATGTCGCGGGCCTGATCGCCCCGCGTCCTTTCTGTGCCATCGCCGGGAAGGATGACCCCATCTTCCCAATCGAACACGTCAGGAGCGCCTTCGAACAGCTGCAGCGTATCTATGCGGTGGCGGGCGCCCCGGACGCCTGTGAGCTCTATGTTGGGCACGAAGGCCACCGGTACTACAAAGCCGGAGCCTGGCCCTTCATCCGCAAGCACTTCGGGATCTCATCTGAGCATCAGGGGGTGCGCGTCGAGATTCGACCGTTGACCGCGCACGAACTGGCGGACCTTGAGCGCTCGCTGCCCGAAGGCCCAGCGGACAAGCACGCCGAGCGGCTGCACCGTCAGGAGCGGGGTGAGGTCGTCTACCTGGTGGCCTGGCACGAGGGCCGGCCCGTGGGCCACGGACTGCTAAAGTGGCAGGGCGCGGGTGAAGAGCCGATCGCGTCGGCGATGCACGGCACGTGCCCCGATATCGAGGACCTTCTCGTGCACGAGGCGTACCGGTCCCGCGGCATCGGCACACAGATTCTGCGCGAGGCCGAACGCCTCGCCCTTGCCCGCGGGTTTCACCGGATCGGACTGAGCGTGGACGAGCGCAATCCTAAAGCCCAGGCGCTCTACGAGCGGCTGGGCTACCATGACGCAGGTCTGGGTCCCCACCACGAGCGTGGCGAGTACGTGGATCACGTCCGGCAGCTATCATCGTTTGGTCGACCGTTTGAACCGGTTCCCGCAAGGCGCCCCACCTGCGGAGAGCCTGCACAGAATTCTCGGCATCCTCTTCAGCGAGCGTGAAGCCGAGTTAGTAGCACAGCTACCCATCCGCCCTTTCACTGTTGAGAAGGCGGCAAGGGTCTGGCGAATGGATGTTCCCGAGGCACGCAAGGTGCTCGACACCTTGGCGGGCCGAGCCCTTCTGGTGGACATTGAGCGTAACGGCGATGTAGTCTATACGCTTCCCCCGCCGATGGCAGGTTTCTTCGAGTTCTCGATGATGCGCATGCGCGACGACGTCGATCAGCAGGCGCTCGCCGAGCTCTATTACCAGTACTGCACGGTGGAGAAGGACTTCATGCAGGCTCTGATCGCCCAAGGTGACACCCAGTTGGGGCGGGTCTTTGTCAACGAGCCGGTACTGCAACCCGAGGTGCATGTCCTGGACTACGAACGCGCCAGCGAGGTCATAAAGACCACGCCGCACATGGGCATCAGCCAGTGCTACTGCCGTTTCAAAAAGGAGCTGGCGGACGAGGCCTGTGACGCGCCTCAGGATATCTGCATGACTTTCGGAGGCACGGCGGCATCCTTAATAAGCCATGGGTTCGCGCGGCGGGTGGACGCTGTCGAAGGGCTGGATCTGCTTCAAAAAGCATACGACAGCAATCTGGTCCAGTTCGGAGAGAACGTGCGTGAGCGCGTGAACTTCATCTGCAACTGCTGCGGATGCTGCTGCGAGGCAATGATCGCCGCGCGGCGGTTCGCCCTCACCCGGCCAATCCACACCACAAACTTCGCACCCGTCGTGAGCGAGACCACGTGCACCGGCTGTGGACAATGTGTCAACGTCTGCCCTGTGGAGGCTATGACCTTGGTCTCTGCGCACGATCCCACCCATGGAAAGAAGCGCAAGGCGTGGGTCAATCCGGACGTGTGTCTCGGTTGCGGCGTCTGCGCCCGAGTCTGCCCGACGAAGAGCATCCATCTGGAGTCCAGACCGGAGCGCGTCATCACACCCTACAACACCACTCACCGTGTCGTAATGATGGCGATTGAGCGCGGGATGCTCCAGAACCTGATCTTTGACAACCAGGTGCTGTCGAGCCACCAGGCGATGGCAGCACTTTTGGGTGTGATTCTGAGGTTACCTCCGGTCAAGCGTGCATTGGCATCGGAGCAGGTCAAATCTCGGTACCTTGAGGCGCTGATTAAGCGCTACGCGGGATAGGCAGAGATTAGAGATTCCCCTCTCCCTACTGCAGAAGGAGTATTATGCCCAAGTCACCCCACATCCTGATTTTCAACCCCGACCAGTGGCGCGGCGATGTGATGGGGCACCTCGGAAATCCTGCCGCAGTGACGCCCAACCTCGATCGTCTGGTCGAGACCGACGCCGTATCGTTCCGGGTGGCGACCTGCCAGAATACTGTGTGCACGCCCAGCCGCTGCAGCTTTATGACCGGCTGGTACCCCCACGTCCGGGGCCATCGCACGATGCACCACATGCTCCGCGCCCAACACGGCGAGCCCAACCTCCTGCGCGTGTTGCGCGATAGCGGTTACTTCGTTTGGTGGGGCGGCAAGAACGACCTTGTGCCGGCGCAGCTCGGCTATGATGCGGACTGCGACGTCAAGTACCGGCCCGCCCGCCCACCGAAGCCGCCGTGGATGATCGATCGAGAAGACCTGTGGCGCAAGGCGCCCGGTAGCGATAGCTACTATTCCTTCTACGTCGGTGCGCTCGACACCGGCGGAGAGGACATCTACTACGACGGCGACTGGGCCAACGTCCTTGGCGCCGTCGACTTCATCAGAAACGCTCCACAGGATCAGCCGCTGTGTATCTACCTACCCCTGACTTATCCCCACCCACCGTACGGGGTCGAGGAACCGTGGTACAGCATGATCGACCGCGACAAGATCCCGCCGCGGGCGCCCTCGCCCGACAGCTGGGAGACAAAGGCCTCGCTGCTCAAGGCGATCCACGAGACACAGAACCTCCAGGATTGGCCGGAAGAGCGTTGGACGGAGCTTCGCGCGGTCTACTATGGCATGTGTGCGCGGCTGGACCATCAGTTCGGGCTGCTGGTCGCAGCGCTCAAAGAGGCTGGGCTTTATGACGACACCGCGATCTTCGTATTTGCCGACCACGGCGACTACACGGGCGACTACGGCATCGTCGAGAAGACGCAGAACACTTTCGAGGATGCCCTGTCCCGCGTGCCCTTCGTGATCAAACCACCTAAGGATGTGCCGGTGACTCCACGGGTCAGCGAGGCACTGGTGGAACTCGTCGACTTC
>JALOOJ010000012.1 GCA_025454475.1 Anaerolineae bacterium | reverse complement strand
GCTGCAGGGGATTATGTGCTGTTGCTGAACCCCGACACAGAGGTGGTCGGCAACGCACCTCAGGAGCTTGTCGCCTACCTTCAAGCGCACCCCGATGTCGGCCTCGTCGGCCCGCGACTGCTCAACTCCGACGGCACGCCCCAGTCGTCTCGGCGCCGTTTCCCCAACCTGGCGATCCTCTTCCTCGAAAGCACATGGCTGCAGCCGCTGCTCTCAGACCGCCAACTCAGGCGGTACTGCATCCAGGACCGACCGGACACGGAGGAGCAGGATGTCGACTGGGTCACCGGCGCTGCGATGATGATCCGCCGTGAGGTTCTGCAGGACGTCGGCCCCTTTGACGAGAGCTATTTCATGTACTCGGAGGAACTCGACTGGTGCCGGCGCATCCGGCGAGCGGGTTGGCGTATCACCTACGTGCCTTCGGCGCAGGTCATCCATCACGGCGGCAAGAGCAGCGACCAGGTGGTCGCTGCCCGCCATGTCTATTTCCAGGCGAGCAAGATCCTCTATGCGAGAAAACATCATGGTCGTTCCGTGGCAGAGGTGCTCCGATTCTGGCTTCTTGGGCAATACGTATGGCAGAGCGCTCTTGAGGGTCTCAAGTGGCTGCTCAACCACCGCCGCAAGCTCCGTGCTGAGCGGATCCGCGCATACTGGCGTGTCATCTCGAGTGGTCTGCGACAGCCGCATCGCGCCGTCGAACGCTAGACGCGGTACGTGGCGACCCCGAGATGGTGGACGCCATTGGACCACCGCAACCCTCGTGGCTCTTGCTCTGTTCTTGGGCTACATTGCCATCGCGTGTGCGCCCAAGGCAGTGGACCCGTCGACAGTCACCTTTGACGGCGACCAAGCCTATGCTTGGGTCATCCAGCAATGCGAGTTCGGATACCGCATCCCCGGCACAGAAGCCCACAGGCAGACTGCCGACCTGATCATAGACAACCTGCGGGGACTCGAATGGGACGTTGGGGTACAGGAGTTCGTGACCAATGGCGTCATGGTCCGCAACATTCTGGCCAAGAAGGGCTCGGGACCGGCAGTTCTCCTTGGCGCGCACTACGACACACGGAGCCAGGCCGACCAAGAAGACCCCACCGTCCCCGTGATGGGCGCGAATGATGGAGCGAGTGGTGTGGCCGTCTTGCTTGAGCTGGCGCGCGTGCTTGACGTTCCTGGTGCGGGGAAGCAGGTGTACCTCGCCTTCTTCGACGCGGAGGATGGAGGCAACCTGGATGGGTGGGACTGGATCGTGGGATCGAGCTATATGGCGGAGCATTGGGGAAGCGCCGGCGAGCCTCCCCTCGAGGCCATGGTGCTCGTCGACATGGTCGGGGACCAGGACCTGCAGCTATTCTACGAGAGGAACTCCGATCCCACTCTGAGCGGTGAGATATGGGGTATCGCTCACGAGCTTGGGTTCGGTGGTCAGTTCATTCCCCAGACCCGACACAGCATGCTCGACGACCACATACCGTTCGTGCGTATGGGGATTCCGGCGGTCGATATCATCGACTTCGATTACCCCTACTGGCATACCACTCAGGACACGCCCGACAAGGTCTCGGCGACTAGCCTTGTCGCGGTCGGGCGCACGATCGAAACCTGGCTGGAGGGCAGATAGCGGCGCCGCTCAGTCCCGCGGCACCATATCCAGCCAGTTGGGCCCGACCTCCACATCCACCCGCAGCGCCACGCGGAGCTCGACAGCCCGCTCCATCGCCTCCCGGACCACCCGCTCCGCCGCGTCGAGCTCATCGTCAGGCACTTCCAACACGACCTCGTCGTGAACCTGAAGCAGCATACGCGCGGCAAGCCCCTCTTCCACCAGCATTCGGTGCATTCGAATCATCGCCAGCTTGATGATGTCGGCCGCACTGCCCTGGATTGGCGTGTTGATCGCCATGCGCGCGCTTGCCTGGCGGTCGCGCGCCTGCGCTGTGCTGCCGGCAGAAAGCTCGGGGAAGTAGCGGCGGCGATTCGACAACGTCTCGACGTAACCCTTCGCGGCCGCATCGCGCTGGACTTGGTCCATATACGCTCTAACACCAGGGAATCGCTCAAAGTACCGATCGATGAAGGCCTGAGCTTCCTCTACTGACACGCCGATCTGCCGCGCCAGCCCAAATGCGCCCTGTCCATAGATAAGGCCAAAGTTCACGGCCTTGGCGATGCTGCGCATCGAGTACGTGACCTCACCAAGGTCCACGCCGTACACCGCGGCCGCCGTCGTGGCGTGGATGTCCTCCCCGCGCGCAAAGGCGTCCAGGAGCCCGCGGTCCTGTGACATGTGCGCCATCACCCGAAGCTCCACTTGCGAATAGTCAGCCCCCATGAGCTGACAGCCTTCCCGAGCCACGAAGGCTCGCCTGATCCGACGCCCCTCATCAGTGCGAATCGGGATATTCTGGAGGTTCGGATTCGTCGACGAGATCCGCCCGGTCACGGTGCCCGCCGCGTTGTAGGTTGTGTGGACTCGACCGGTCGCCGGGTTCACGAGATCGGGAAGCGCATCGACATAGGTCGACTTGAGCTTTGTGAGCTCGCGGTAAGTCAGGAGGCCATCGACGATTGGGTGCGTACCCAGGAGGGATTCGAGAATATCGGCCCGGGTCGAATAGTGCCCCGACTTGGTCTTGCGCATGCCACGGGTCGGCAGACCCAATCGATCGAACAGGATCTGCGAGAGCTGCTGTGTCGAGTTAATGTTGAAGTCACCTCCGGCGTGCCGGTAGATGCCCTCCTCCAGTACGGCAAGACGCTCGGTTAGCTCAAGCGAGAGCCGGCGTAACCACGAAGCGTCGAGCTGGATCCCGGTGAGCTCCATCTCAACGAGAACAGGCACCAGGGGCATCTCAAGATCGTGGAACAATTCGAGTTGCTCCCGCTCGTGCAGCTCACCCTCTAGTACCCCCGCGAGGCGCATCGTCACGTCGGCATCGGCACCCGCATAGGGCGCTACCTTAGCCAACGGCACCGCGTCCATCGTGAGCTGGTCCTTGCCTTTCCCGATCAACTCATCGATCTCAGTCATCTGGATGCCGAGTCGCGCCCAGGCCTGGGCCTTGAGGCCGAGCGGTGCATCAGGATTCAGCACCCACTCGGCAATCATTGTGTCAAAGAACGGCCCGTGCACCGCCAAACCTGCCCGCTGCAGTACCTTGAGGTCATACTTGAGGTTGTGTCCGCGCTTGGTGATCGCGGCATCTGCCAGAACCGGTCCCAATAGCTCCGCAGCGGTCGCCGGCGCAATCGTGGTCTCACCGGGCGGAGCCTGCACTGGAATGTACCACGCCTCACCGGGTCGATTCGTGATCGATATCCCCACCAACTCAGCGGTCACGGCGTCAATACCGGTCGTCTCAGTGTCCAGTGCAAGGGCCCGGCTGCCCTGCAGCCGTCGCGAGAGATCCGCAAGATCGCCTTCAGTGGCAACGACCCGGTAGACGCCGAGGCTCGCTTCAGCCATCTGGGGCGACTCCGCCTCCTCGAACAGGCTCAGCTGTCCCTCATTCCGCTGCCCGACCCCGGGGCCTTGGGCCGGTACGCGATCGACCAACGTGCGAAACCCTAGTTGCTGCAGCAGATCCAGAAGTGCGCCACGATCATAGCCCTCGTCCCGCCGAGCCGCTGTGAGGTCGAGGGTGACCGGGGCATTGCGGACAATCAGTCCTAGTCTGCGGCTCAGGTACGCATCGGCGCGCCCGCTGGTGAGCACGCTCTGATAGCGCGATGGGAGCTCATCCACGTGCGCGTAGACACCGTCCAGGCTCTCGTAGGCCTGAAGCATCTGCGTAGCCCCCTTCTCTCCTACCCCTTTGACGCCAGGGATGTTGTCCGAGGTGTCGCCGATGAGCGCTTTCAGGTCGATCAACTGTCGCGGCTCCAGCGCATACTTCTCGCGCACCGCCTCTGGCGTGTAGCGCAGCGTGTCCGAGAAGCGCCGCCCTGACGTCAGCACCGTCACGTGCTCATCCACAAGCTGAAGCGCATCCCGATCGCCCGTGACAATCACCACGCTCAGCTCCTGCTCTTCGGCCTGCAGCGACAAGGTACCCAAGAGATCATCGGCCTCAAAGTCGTCGAGCTCAACGATCGGGATGCCGAATGCCTCGACGATCTGCCGGATGCGAGCCATCTGCCCACGCATCTCCTCAGGCATCTTCTCACGATGTGCTTTGTAGGCGCCGTATTCGGCGACCCGGAAAGAGGGCCCTTTGTCGAAGGCCACAACCGCGTAGTCGGGCTTCTCGTCTTCGAGCACCGTGAGCAGCATCATGGTGAAGCCGTAGGAGGCGTTCGTGAGCTCGCCCGAGGGGGCTCGGAGCTCCGGGGGCAGTGCGTGGAAGGCACGATAGGCCAGCGAATGCCCATCTACCAGCATCAGTTTCCTGCGCATCGTTGCAGCTCCCTCACTCTAGTACTGGAAACAGGAATGGGATGGGCGTAGGCGCGCCCATCCCATTCTAGCATGGATATCCAAGGACCGATGCGCGTCTAGTGCTTGGCGATGATCAGACCTGAGGCCGTCGTCGTCTCGCGCGCACTTGGAGGAGCCTCAGCGGCCACCGCCGGCCTCTGCTGCTGAGCGTCGGGGCCAACAGGCGCAATGCGGCGTGCTCGGGTCAGAATGTTATCCATCCGCGCAGCCGCCTCTTCCTGACCCTGCGATTCGAGTGACTCCTGCAGCGTGCTCAGAACCTGCAGGAACGGGGCTGTCAGGCGATCGCGGTTGCCGCTCAGTAGTTTGTCGAGTTGCTCGTCGGACGCCGCAGCCATCAACCGTCGCGCCAGAGCGACATCGGGTGGCATTGCCGCCTCCATCACTTCGTTCACCGCCGCGGCAACACGACTCAGAACCTGCAACGAGTCTTCATCGCCGGACTTCTCCGCCTCCCTGATCTGCGCGCCCATCACGGTGAAGAACACGTCGTCAAGCTCCGAGAGATGGCTGCTCGCCATCAGCCGAGGATCCTCGGTCGTCATAAGCTTGGTGAGCAACACCGCCCGTTCCCGAACCGCCTCCTCCCCCCGCTGCATGAGAGCGTCGCGCTGATCAAGGATCGAGCGGCGGAGCTGTTGCAGAGTCTGCTGCGACTCGGGGCTGATAGCCTGCTCGATTCGCTGGTTGAGCTGCTGGAAAAACGCGTAATCCATCAGCGGCATCCCAGACTGCACCAGCACCTGCACCGTCTCCGCGTCAGGAGCCCCGACCAGCGCCGCGAGCAGAGATTCGCGTGACGGATCATCGGCAAATCCCTGGATGGCCGCCATGCGACGTGCCTGCAGACGACCCACATCCGTCTCCTGGCTAAGGTACTCACGCAGGGCATCCATCTGGCTAACAGCGTCTGTGTTCTGGCCACCCATGGTTGTGATCTGATGTAGATAGTCCAGCAGGTTGAACAACTGCTCATCGACGAGCGCCGTTCGCTCCGCGACCAGCTCCGGCCAAGCCTCAGGGGAAGCCTGGAGCAGCGCCACGAGGAACTCGTGCTGTTGCTGGCTCCTTGCCACATCCTCTTCCGTTACGCCGTCAATCTCGAGCAAGCGCTTGATCATCGACTCCATGCTGATGAACGTCTCTGGCTGCAGTAGATATCCCTTGCGCTCTTCCGGCGGCATTGCATCCATCAGCTGGCGCGCCAAGCGCCCAGCCGCCCTTTGGCGCTCGACCTCGGTCGGACCGGAGCCGATGGGTAGGAAGAGCAGAGCAACCTCGTTGGCCGGATCGTGATAGATGAGCGGCAAGTTCAGCGCACCGCCTGTACCGCACGAAGGGCACACCGCCGAGTTCACGGTTCCACTCAGCAACCTGCTCTTGGCAGATGGGTCCACCCGCACATCCAGAATCTGTTCGACCGGCACCTGGAATCTCGTCCCACACGAGGGACAGCTGACAGCTGCTGCATATCTTGGCGGCATTCACTCACTCCTCAATCGAGACTAGACGGCTCTTCCCCGGACGCGCCCGACACCCAACAATCATGACCGTGGACGCACCCTGAAGCAAGGTGCCATTATACCAGACTCCCGTCTCGCCAGATTGCCAGGCTCGTCTCTCTGGGGAGCGCGAGGTAGAAGGTGGATCCTCGCCCTGGAGTGCTGACGACCCAGCAACGGCCGCCATGGGCTTCAACGATCGCACGCGTAAGGTAGAGCCCCAGTCCAGTGCCCGCAACTGCGCGCGTCTCGGGTCCTTCGACGCGGTGGAAGCGGTCAAAGATGCGCTCTTGCTCGTCCAGAGGGATGCCTACACCTTCGTCTGATACCGACAACAAGATCTCGGCCGGCGTAGCGCGACCGGAAATCGTCACATGTCCGCCACGAGGCGAGTACTTGATCGCATTCGACACCAGATTGTCGAGAACCTGCTCGAGCCGCTGTGCATCACCCAACACCGACGGGAAATCCGCGGGAAACTCCAGCGACAGCGAGTGCTTTTTGGTCCGAGGACGGTAGCGTTCCGCGACTCTCTCAGCCAGATCCCTGAGATCGACATCGTCGACATCACGGAACGGCAGACCGCCAGCCTGAAGTCGAGAGGCATCGAGCAGGTCATCCACCAGGTGCGCGAGACGATCGGCTTCCTGGGTGATCCCGCCAAGCATCTCCTCGACCATCGCTGGGTCGCGCCGTGCCTCGGGCCTGCGCAACGTTTCAGAATAGCCCTTGATGATCGCGACGGGCGTCTTGAGTTCGTGCGACACCACCGAGATGAAGGTATCCTTGAGTGTATCGGCCTCACGAAACCGCGTAATGTCGCGGGCTGTTCCGATGATGTTGAGCAGTTGGCCGCTCCGTGCGATGAGTGGCGCATAGGTGATGGCCAATGACACCACACTGCCATTCCGACGCCGCAACTCGCCCTCGACGTACAGCGTTCGGCCCTGCGCAGCAAGCAGGCCCTGAGCTAAGGCATCGTCAAGGCTAACGCGGGATCTTAGCCGAGACCACTGGATCACCTCATCGTGGTGCCGCCCCACCGCATCAGCGGCAGGCCACCCCGCAAGGGTCGCCAGTGCGCGGTTGAACCTCTCGATCCTCAGGTCCGGGCGCAACACCATGATGCCGTCGGCACTCGAGTCCAGCAGCGCATCCAGGCGGCGACGCTCGGTCTCGGCAGCTTCGTAGAGGCGGGCGTTGTTGACTGCAATCGCGGCGTAGTCTGCGAAGCTAGCCAGTATCTGCCGGTCATCCGGCGAGAAACGCAGACTCTGGGATCTGAAGACGAATATCATGCCCAGAAGCTGCTCTTCGGCGATCATCGGCAGCGCAACCACCTGGCGCAGCAGTAACCCGGTAACCTCGGCGACGGTCACAAGCTTCTCAGCGAGGTCGGGCATGACGAAGTCCTCAAGTCGTCGCACCGCCGGAATGTCCTCAACAAGCGGGCGGAACGAATCCAGTAACGCCGGGGGCAAACCGTAACTGGCGACGAAACCAAAGTCGCCGCCGTCATCCGAAAGAGCGATGAGGCCGGACTCACCCGCAAGCATGTCGACCGACGCCTGCAGGATCATCCTCAGCACCCCGCGTACGCTGAGCCGCGAGACCATCGCACGGGCGATGTCGAGGAGATGATCGCGCTGCCGAATCCGGAAGTCTAGAAAGTCTAGCGACATGCCCCCAGCCCACCTATACGCAGTCGACAAGCTGAAGCCGACGGGCTCGACCCCGTCCTGTCAATCGCGCCACGACGATGATCCATCCAGGACCATTCAGTTGGCGAAGAACCTGAGTCCTTCAACCATCTGTAGTGCGACCCGACTGGCTACCTGCGGAAAGAGGCCCATACCCAGGGTGGCGCCGATCAGTATGACGACAAAGAGCAGCACGACACGATCCAGCGCCCCTTCCTGACGCGCCGCCCCCTCAGGAAGGGGCGCAGTGAACGCACGCGCAGCATTGACCACACCCATCATCACGCCCGCGCTCCCTAGCAACCCAAGCACCGCCTGGATGAGATTCACCTGAGCCAAGAGACGATACAGCCCCCAACGCGCATAGAAGCTCAGCGAGATCGGGAAGCCGGCCAGCGCAACGCCACCGATGACAAAGGCCAAGGTTCTCCACGGCGCCACCCAGGCGGCACCCCTCAGATTCCGCAGGTCGTCGCTCCCATTGCCGTACCGGCGTAGCCCGTCAAGCCCCACGGTCATTAGGGCGAGAGCCACGGGCCGGGCCATCAAGATCACGATGGAGAGAGAGAGACCGGCAAACTGACGGGACCCTAACGCCACGAAAAGTGCGCCATTGTCGACAAGCGTCGCATAGCCGACCATTCGCCCAAGCCCACGCTGTGATGCGGCGAGCATTCCCCCAATGACCATCATCGCCAATCCGACCACCGTGAAGATCGAGGCGAAAGCTGCTTGCTGGCTCAGCCAGGTGTAGGACTGGAGATAGGCCAATAACAGGAACCACACAGTCCCCAGGTTCACGGTGAAGATGAAGGTCACCACGGGCGGCGCACCCTCTTCGGCAACCGACGACAGCCAAGCCTGGAACGGCACAGCCCCCAGCAGCATCGCCAACGAGAGGCCCAGCAGGACTGTGGCCGTCTGCAGAAGCCCAACGTCACTCGGGAAGATCGCAAACTGCTCAAGCAGGAGCTGTGTGACCATCAGCCCAGGGAGCGCCAGCGAGGCGTACACCATGTACTGCGAGCCGCCCTTGATCGACCCGCCGTAGGTGGTCCCGTAAGCCGTGGTAACAGGCTCATGCAGAGGGAATATCATGAGGAGCGCGGCGATCTCTATCAGCAAGGCTGCGTACACGACCTGGGACACCATCAGGGCTGCTGATAACATGGCTAGCACCGCCAAGCCGGCGGGAAAGAAGTTCGAGTGTGGCAGAAGCCGCCACGCGACGATGAAGAGCAAGGCAGACGTCGCAGCGATAAACATCAGCGGCAGTCGATCGACTTGCTGAATCACCAACTGGCGTCCCAGCAGCACCAGCGGTTGCCCGAGGGAGACACGGAACTCGCCGAACGCGACCGTGCCATCGAGGGGTACGACAGCGACCAACACGACTACTCCAATGGCTGCAGCGGCCGCGAGCCAGGCCATGATGCCGGTCCAACGTCGCAACAGCTGCAGTACCGCCGCGAGGCTGAGCAGCGCGCCGATGATAAAGAGCGGGCCACTCACGGTCACGGCGACGCCTCTGAGACAATCAGATACGAGGACACAAGCCCAACCAGTAAGCTGACCACTACCATCAGGCCGCTCACCAGCAGGCCCGGATCTTGGGCCAGGTAGAAGATCTCAAGCGCGACCAGAAGGTTGAGCACCCCAACGCCCACAACGCCTGGATCCGTCTCTTCGGTACCAAAGAAAAGCACAGCAAGCACAACCAGCAGAAAGCACGCCAGCCCCAGGTCGGCTGACACAAAGGGGAGCGTGAACCGCTGAGCAGCCAACCGCGCGACGACCGTCACCGTCACCAGGACCAGGATGCGAAACGGCAAGTTGGCGGCCCAGCGCACGAGCTTGGTCGAATCGCGAGCGGATGCGCGCCGACGGACACCCGCGCTCACGAGCAGAGAACCGCTGATCAGCCAGCCCACGAGCACCTTCATCAGCGCCATCTCCGGGCGCGTGTCGAAGACGCGCGCGAACAGGACGCCGATGAAGATGTACTGCACGATGAGGGCGAAAAATCGTATCCGCCACGCGTCGATCAAGTAGATAACCGCGCCAGCCGCGAAAATGCCCCAGGCCGCGGGAAGCGAGATGAGATCAGACAGACGGTCGAGCCAGCCTACGATGGGGTTCATCGACTGCCGATCACCATTAGTGCCAGCAGCAGAAGCAGCACGGACCACAGGACAGACCCACTGCCCTCGACTATTTCGGCCGACACGCGCACGGCACCGAGCACACTCTGAGCGCCTTGCCAAAGAGCTCGGTAGAACCACGTAAGGTCACCGAGCTCAATCCAGGGACGGCTCTCTACCCATCGGCGACCGATCGGCTTGCCCCAGCGAGCAAGGACAACGCCCGCCAGGGTTGCACCAAACCAGGCCGCCAGCGACGCCGTCACCGTCGTTACAGAACCTGCGCGCAGCGTCACGAGCACCAGCGCCAGGACAATGAGCAGACTCCCGCCCGCCTGAACTGGCCAGAGCTGAGTTCCGACGACGACCTCGCGGCCCGAAGACTGCGGCTGTGTGCCGCGCAGGAGCGAAGCCACGATCAGAACCAAACCCACCGCGACGAAAGCGCGTCCGACAAGCCCAGCCGACCCGGATAGGGCACCAAGCACAGGCACGAGCAGCGGCGAAGGAGGCGTCCCCAGCCACAGGACAACCGCGAACAGCATTGGGAGCGTGAGCACGAAGGATGCGCCACGCCGAGGGCGGTTCGTCACGACCAAAGCGAATACGGCTGCCCACACCCCCAGCGAGAGAGCCACTGCATCAGGTCGCTGCAGAGACAATCCGCCTGTGGTCGTCAGCAGCAATACGCCGTAGGCGGCCGGCAGGATCGACCGCCGTCCCTCCATTCCGAACGCCTTGATCCCCGACCACAGCACCGAGGCGCTGCCCCAGCCGACGACCCACCCGGGCACACTGCCGGCGCCCGGTAACGCGCTCAGGCGGTACAGAAGCGCCACACCCATAGCGGGCCCCAGGGCGCTCACCAGCGCCAGCGGCTCCGATGAGCGTAGCGCTGACGCATGTCCGACCTGGAATGGGTAGAAGCCGACGCGGATGAGGGCAGCCACATACAGCAGAGCAAGAACCGGCGCTGAGGGCCGCATCAGCCACCACAGCCCTGTGTCACCCAAGCGCAACAGGAAGAGAGATGCGATCCATAGCGTGATCGATGCCGCACCATTCAGCGCAGACGCCCAGATCACGCGCTCCACATCAGCCCCTGAAACAAGACGGGCCACAGCCCAGAGAACGTCAAAGACGCCCCACGCGACCAATAGCATCAGCAGGGAGCCTGAGGCGAGGGCCATCCAGATCGCGGTCATTGCGGCGACGACGAGCATTCCCGTCAGAGGTAGATCGCTTCGCCGCTGTGCAACGGTCACCCACAGAGTGCCTGTCGCCGCGACGAGAACCAGCAGGACGCACCACCACAGGGCAGGTTCGACATCGAGCACCAGCAGTCCGCTCGCTACACGACCGGGGCTCCACACCGATAGCACCCACCGACCACTCGTAGGAGATAGCGCCCAGACCAGGGCCATCGCCGTAGCCCACGTGGCGGACAGGGGTTTACGCAGCCCACGAAGTCGAGGAAGTGTGGCTGCGGCCATCAGCACCAGGCCGCCCCCCGATCCTAGGTAGAGAAGTAGCGGGTAGTAGTAACTCATTCCTGTCCCAGGGGCTGATTCTAGCACGGATGGTCCTCACGACAAGCATCGCGGCCTAGCTAGCGTCTGGGCCAGAGAAGGAGGGTCAGAGGAGCATCGTACACACGGAAGCTCTCGTCGAGGCGCGGAAGGCGAACGGCCCACCGTGTTCCACAGATCTCGGCCAGCGTGGCCCCCATACCCAGGTGAGCGTCGCTCAGGGGATCGTCCGATATGGCCACGGGACCAAGTCGCGGGCACCGGGTGAACACTTCCACGCGTCGCTCAGCAAGGACCTCGGCGTACCATTGAAGGGTTGGTGCGAATCGCTCGTCACGCCTCGCCAGAGCACCGTACCCACGCCGGCTTGACACCACCAGTACGCCGGCCCGCGCCTGCAAGTCGCGGAGACGCAGGTTCTTCTCAGGTGTCTCGGTGTCGTAGATCGGCGCCACAAGCTGCACAAACCGATCGCCATACAAGCCAGGCAGGGGGACAGGCAGAGGATGGTCCCACGCTTCGTTCACTATTGCGGCGCCGGTCTCGGCCTTAGCGTAGATGCTCTCCGAGGCGAGGATCCACGGATGGGGGCGCGCGTAGACACCCACTTGGGCGAGTCCGATCGCACCCACCGACGCGACCATCACCCCACCGAGGATCGTACGACCGCTCCGCCACGAAACGGGTACCGATGTGACCCCGTAGGCAGCCCAGGCCGACCATACCGGGTACAGGGGAAGCATGTAGCGCGGAAACTTCACGCTGAGCCCCCCCATCGTGAGCAGGTACACCACAGTGAAGGCCCAAGCGGGGGCCGTGGTGCATCGTAGGCCGTGGCCGGCTCGTAGCCAGCGCGCCAGCCCCCAGACACCCAGAAGGGCCGCGGGGACGCCAAGACCCCATAGCGCCATCTGTGCAAGTGGATACAGGTACGGAACGGTGCCCACGAACTGCATCGTGTAAGGCATCTCGAATCGACCGCTCGCCATCAGGCTCTGGATCAGTGGTCCCCGCCAACATGAAACCGGCGTCACGAGTGACCACGGCGAAGCGAACAGGAATGAGGCCCCAGCTCCCAGCAGCAATCGGGCCAGATGCCCCCTGAGGAAACTTGCAACCATTCGTTCACCCGGTCTCGGATCCCGACGTCCTGCCAGCGCAGCGGTAAGCAGCATCGGGATACCCGCGATGGCAAGCGACACCTTGCACGCAACCGCCAGTCCCATCATCGCGCCCGCGACTGGCCATCGTCGTCGCATCGCGGCCAGAGTGGCCGCGCTGACGAGGACCATTCCGAAGGTATCCGCGGTGTAGTAGTGAGCCTGCTGAATGAGAAAGGGAGACAACGCCAGAACCGCGGCAGCCAGCATGCCCCCACGCGTGCTCGCCAACTCCCGGCCAAGGCCGAAGGCGACAATCACGGCAGCAACGCCCGCAAGCGCCGACACAAGCCGTGCAGCATAGAGCGGATCCTGCCCCGGAGCACAACGACCCAGCAACTGAACCAGCAGAACGGGCAGATGCCCGTACGGGAAATCCGGCGCCCGCAGACAGACATTGGCGCCAAGTGGGACGTCCACGGCAACGCCCAGAAGGTAACGCTCGTCGGGATGCGCAGCGATGCCGCCGTCCCAGTCAGGGGCGGTGAAGCGCGTCCAAGCCGCCAGTAACAGGAGCCCGAATAGTGCAAGTCGGCCGCGAACGCATCGCGCCATCATGTAGCCGCGCCGGCGATCGGTGCCCCGCACCTCTGCCTTCGCTGACCGACGCGAATCCTCACGAATGTCACCTGAGCGGGTTGACAAGAATGCCAAACACATTTACAATATCTGACGTATTCCAAAGCGAACGAGGCAGGGCGCACATGGTCCAGGAGTCAATGTACAGCACATTACGGGCAATGCCAGAGGATGGTCTGGCAGGGATGCCCTGTCGCAGTGCGCCTCGGAAAAGGTTAGAATAGTCTAACAGGACAGAAACGGCCGTGGCGACTGAGATCCCCACGGCCGTTTTTTCTTGTGTCTCTGAGTCCTTGGCCAGGCCGTGGGTGACCCACGGCCTGTTGTGTTGTCCGGATAAGCCGATCTTTGAGCACCTGGAGGTAAGGGCAATGGCAAGCAATGGTGAGTCTATAGGTTCGTCAGTTCGGCCGGAGTTCGTGTTTCTGGCCGCGGTGCCTGGAGTGCGCGGACTGGAGTTCCGCGGGTTCGACGAAGAGCGTGACTTCCCTTCGTTGCTGGAGGTTATCGAAAGAAGCAAAGTAGCGGATGGTGCCGATCACACCGAATCGCTGGAGGATCTCAAGCGCAACTATCAACACTTGGTGAACTCAGATACGGCCACGGACGTAGTGCTTGCCGAGGTCGCCAGCAAGGTCATCGGGTACGGGCGCGTCTGGTGGCGACAGGAGGTCAATGGACCCTACGCCTACGGCCATTTTGCCTTCCTTGTGCCCGAGTGGCGTGGCACTGGCATCCGACGGGCTATGCTGCGGCACAATGAGTCACGGTTGCGGGCAATCGCGACAGGACATCCCGGCGACGCCCCAAAGGCCTTCGAGTGCTGGGCCTCGGAGCGCGAGAGCGACTGGGTGGGCCTGCTTGAGAGCGAAGGATACGTACCGGCGCGCTATGGCTTTGAGATGGTCCGCCCGATGCTTGGTGACCTTCCGGAGGCACAGATGCCCGAGGCGCTGGAAGTGAGGCCGGTCCAGCCTGAGCACTACCTGCGTATCTGGGCAGCTGCACGCGAGGCGTTCAGGGATCACTGGGGATTCTCGGAGGAAGACTGGGCAGACACTCATCTTGCCTCTTGGCAGGAGAGCCCCACCTTCGTGCCGGACTACTGGCAGGTGGCATGGGAAGGCGACGAAATCGCTGGTATGGTGCTGAACTTCGTCGACCACGCGGAGAACGAGGAATACCACCGGCAACGGGGGTACACAGAGACGATCTGCGTTCGACGGCCATGGCGCAGACGCGGCCTGGCACGAGCGCTGATCGCGCGCAGCCTTCGGTTGCACCGGGATCTAGGGATGACGGAGACCGCGTTGGGCGTGGATGCCACCAACCCCAACGGCGCATTGCAGCTCTACGAGAGTATGGGCTACGAGGTAGTGAACCGCCAGGCGTGCTATCGGAAACCCCTGGAAGCTCTGCTACCCGACGAGGAAACGGAATCGACATGATCATCAAATGGGAATACGCAGACGAAAGACCTGACCGGATCTGTCACGTGGTACAACGTGGCGTCGGATCTGGCGATGACATCCGACAGCACGAGCATGTCGCCATCGACGAGGACCATCTGTCGTGGTTCTATGTCGCCCCGGGAACAGAGCTGTCAGCACTGAGCTTGAGGCTCCTTGCCCTTGCGCGGGATCTGCTGGGGCCTGGGTACTGGGCCGTCATGCAGGTCCACGAGCTAGGCCGCGGCGATCTCCTGGGCACGTGCCGGTGTCACGTTCTTGAGAGTTACGTAGATGGAGCCGAGAGTCCTGTGAGTATCAGCGTACACATCGTGCAAGGGGACTGATGCAAGGCGGTCGGCCCCGTGGTTGGGCGACTTCCAACCACGGGGCCGACCTCTCGCGCCGCCGCTCATCATAGGGCGAAGGCGCCCTCGCGATACCACAAGCCGCTACCACGTCGCACAGCCGATGGATCAACGCCGATGGCGCGCAGCGGGTTGGTCACACCAACCTGGAGAAGCTCCGAAACCGTGAGCAGACCCAGCGAAGCCAGCGTATTCATGCAGTCAAGCATCGTCACTGCTGACCCGACGAGGCACTGCTTCTCTGGATTATGGAGCCGACCCGTCGGTTCCAGGATCGCCCGATTGCCGAGGACTTGATATTCGCCAGGAGGGAGCCCCGCAACCGGAGACGCATCGCTGACCACGACAAGCCTGCCGGCGCCCGCAGCTCGCACGACGACCTTCAAGACTGGAACTGGTAGATGATGCCCATCAGCGATGGCCATCACCGCGAACCGCTCATCTGCGAGTCCCGCCCAGATCGGGTTATCGTGCCGCGGGAGCACATTGGGGAGTCCGTTGCCCAGGTGCGTGAGTGCTGAGGCACCCGCCGAGTACAAGCGGTCCAGCGCGTCCGACCCATACAGCGAGTGCCCCACGGAGATAGCGACCCCGCGCGATCTGGCGCTCCGCACCAAAGCCTCGATGCCGGGAATCTCGGCGGCAACGGTCAGCATCAGGATCCGCCCCTGCCCCAGGTCCAACAGCTCGTGAAGAAAGCTGAGGTCAGGAGCCCGCACGAAAGCCGGATCGTGGGCGCCTACCGCTCCGGGGAGCGCCGAGATGAAAGGGCCTTCGAGGTGCAGCCCCAGCACGCGTCCCTCGAACTCCTCTCGCTTCATCACGTCGACAAGTAGCGGGATATTACGCCTGTATGTCTCGACCGGGCTCGTGATGAGCGTAGCCAGGAAGGCTGATGTGCCGCGCCCGAGCAGTGCATGGAAGGCCTCGTCTGCGGCGGCAGGCGTCAGCCCAGGGTCGCTGAAATCGACACCGCCAAAGCCATTGACCTGTAGGTCCACGAAGCCTGACACGCGGACGGGAACTGCCGACTCAACTCCGTCCATCGCGACCCTGTCCACGCCCTGTCTGCCCCTCTAGCAGCGCCGCACTGTCCGCGTCCAGGTACATGTCACAACACGGGTGCTGCTGCAGTATGGACGATGGCACCAGATTCGTCACTGGACCCTCAAGCGCCTTCTGAACAGCTACAGATTTGCGGGCATCGGGCACCGTACACACAATCGCTCTACTCCGCATAATCTGGCGGATGCTCATAGAGATAGCACGCAGAGGCACATCGCTCAGCGCTGGAAACCAACCCTCACCGAGCTGCTGGCGACGGCACGCCTCGTCCAAGTCAACGACGATGTAGGGTTCGTCCGTATCGAAGTCAGCCGGCGGGTCATTGAACGCGAGGTGACCGTTCTCACCGATGCCGATGCACGCGACATCGACTGGGCGACCTCTTAGCAGGTCGCCCAACCTCGCGCACTCGGATCGGGGATCCAGACTCTCGCCGTTGACATAATGAAACGCACGCAGGCTCGGCACGCGCTCGACGAACCGGCGCCGCAGGTAACCGCGGAAGCTTGCTGGGTGCGACTCGGGCAGACCGAGATACTCATCGAGATGGAACCCGGTCACGCTCGCCCAGTCCACGTCCAGTCCTACAAGGTGATCCAGCATCTCAAACTGGCTGGCGCCGGTGGCCAGGATCAGGTTGGCCCCGCCGCTGCGGTCGATCGCCGCTGTTAGCAGGGCAGCTGTCTTCTCCGCCGCTGCTATAGCCATCGCATGCTTCTCTGCAAACACGTGTCGTTCCATTGCGCCTCCTTGGATTCCAGTTGACAAAGAGCGATACTGCGGCCCCAGCCGGGGCACCTTGTCATCGTCCGGTGCGACAGCCCTAGGTGTACCACGATCCCGGAACCAGGCCAAACCTACTTGCGCACGGTGCTCGCCACGAATATAATGGTTCTGTTGAGGACTGATGGTCTGCTTCTGGACCGCCCCAGAGCGACGATCGACTCGCGCAGGCACGATAACATGAACGGGAGGTTCCACATGGCTGATGATGATCGGATCGTCGAGATACTCGCCAATGTCCCACTGTTCAAGAACCTGGGACGCCGCCAACTCAGCAGTCTGGCGCGGATCTTCGTAGAGCGCCAATGCGCTGAAGGTGAAGTCCTCGTACCACAGGGACGGGATGGGTATGGTTTCTTTGTGATCGCTTCAGGCGCGGCGAAGGCGGTTCGCCTGCGCAACGATGGTTCAGAGACGGTCGTCAACACGTTCGGGCCTTCGGACTTCTTTGGCGAGCTCGCGTTGCTTGACGACGGCCCGCGTACTGCCACGGTCATCGCGACCGAGCCGACCGTATGCCTCATCCTGCCGCGCGTCAACTTCCTTGGAGCTCTCCGGCGTGACGGCGATATCGCAGTTCAGATCATGGTTGAGCTGGCAAAGAGATTCCGTACGGCCCTTGATGCATCTTGAGGCCCCGAAGCACCTGAGCTGGGTGCCACGCCGGTACACAGCAGCCCTGGCGACGCCGGTCGAGGTCGAGCAGATGGCCACGCCTCAGGCGGCAGTAGCGACCGGCGTGGCGTGGCCCAGTGCCTGCTGACGCTATGATGACCTGCCCCGAATGCGGCTTCGACAACCGAGGTGATGCCCACTACTGTGGCATGTGTGGGACGCACCTTGTGCTGATGTGTCTCACCTGCGCCTCTGCGAACCCACGCTCGTACCGCTTCTGCAATCGCTGTGGTGCGCAGTTGCCCCTGTCTCCGTACCAGGATGGAGCAGGCCAGGACAAGACCCACAGCGCCGCGGGCCAACCTGAGAGTCCTGACGTTCAGAGTCCCGGGCCTGCCCCTCTGGACAGCACACCCGGCGCCGGCAGCGGGCTGCTTGCCGGTGAGCGCCGTGTTGCGACCGTGATCCTCGCCGATGTCCAGGGCTCAACAGACCTGCTGGAAAAGGTAGGGACCGAGGCCTGGGTAAACCTGATGAACCGCATATTCAGGATCCTGGAAGCCGAGATCTACCGCTACGGGGGCAAAGTCGACCAGTTCCGCGGCGACGGTCTGGTGGCCTTCTTTGGGACAGTTGTCGCCCACGAGGACGATCCCGAACGTGCCATCCTTGCAGCCATCGCGATGCAGCGCGCTGCGAAGGCGCTGGCCGAGGAACTCAGAGAGCAGGAAGGCATCAGCCTCTCCCTCCGTGTCGGCGTGAACACAGGCGAAGTCATCGTGGCCAACGTTGGCGACCAACGCACGTACAGCGAGGACACGGCGATGGGCGGCGCGATCGCGCTCGCCGCACGGATGGAGCAGTCGGCGGAGCCGGGAACCGTTCTGGTCAGCGCCAACACATACCGTCTCGTGGAAGGTCAGTTCGACTGGCTCGAGCTCGGTGACATCAGTGTCAAAGGTATCAGCCGCCCGGTAAGCGTGTACCGGCCCATCGCTTCTCGGATGTCGACCGAGGGCAGACCGACGTACGAGTTCGTGGTGCCGATCGTTGGGCGGGAGACAGAGCTCCGCACGCTCATTGGCTCTGTCGACGACCTACTGACAGGTCGCGGGGGCGTCCTGATCGTCGTTGGCGAGCATGGAATGGGCAAGTCGCTCCTCGTTGAGGAGGCTCGTCGCCACTTCGTCAGGAGAGAAGCTCTGCTTGCTGAGGCAGAGGCACTGGGTCCCCGCCCTGCACGTGACGCCCTAGGTCCTTCCGCAGAGCGCCTCAGCCCGCAGATCTTTGAGATACGCGGGCGAGCCAGGTCGTACGACCAGACGCAGCCTTACGCGATATGGCAGGACCTGTTACGAAACTGGCTTGGCATCCGGGGTGAGGAGTCAGGCGATGCAGCAAGAGACCGGCTCCGTGAGCGCACCGAGGCGCTCTGGGGCAGCGGAATGACCAACGTCTACCCAGACCTGGCGCGATTCCTCGGGTTACCCCTCGAGGTACCCTTCGCTGAGCAGGATAAGCATCTGGATGCCGAGGGCCTGCGCCAGCGCTTGTTCGTCGCCATCCGGGGATGGATCGAGCAGTTGGCGCAGCGCGGGCCGCTCATCATCAGCTTCAGCGATATGCACTGGTGCGACGCTACGTCGCTCGATCTACTGAGGTACTGCCTTCCCCTGTGTGAGGACGCGAACCTACTCTGGCTCTTCGTCTTCCGCCCCGAGCGTCACGCCCCCGTCTGGGAGTTCTGGCACTACGTGGAGACGGAGTATCCACACCGCCTTACGACATCGACGCTCGAGCCACTCGATGCCGACAGCAGTCATACGCTCATCGAACAGATGATCGGCCCACAGGTCTTGCCGGCAGAGACCGAGGCGCTTATCATCCAGAAAGCAGAGGGCAATCCATTCTACGTCCAGGAGCTAGTGCGCTCGCTGGTGGCCAGTGGCGTGCTGGTTCGCGAGTCGACGGCGACCGAGAAGGGCGAACAGGCAGGCATCTGGCGCGTGACGCAGGCCGTGACGAGCCTGAGCCTTCCCGACAGCCTACAGAGCCTACTTATGGCGCGGATCGACCGGCTGGGGCACTACGAACAGCTAGTGCTGCAGAGGGCGGCGGTGATCGGCACCACGTTCTGGTCACGGGTCCTGTCCACAATCAGCCCGGATATTCCGGACCTGCGAGATCATCTGACAGCACTGCAGCGCGCACAGCTGATCGCCGAACGGGGCCGCGGGCCGGACTTGGGCGTCGAGTACATGTTTGAGTCCAAGCTTGTCCGTGACGCCGCGTACGACAGCCTGCTTAGCCCTCAGCGAACAGCACTCCATCTGGCGATCGCCGAGTGCCTTGAGACTGACTGCGGTCAGGCGGTGCTGGGCCTGAACCAGGACCTGTACTGGGGTGCACTGGCTTACCACTATGAGCGGGCCAGGCGCGCTGATAAGGAACTCCTCTATACGCTCAAGAACGCCGAACACGCACAGGCCATCTTCGCCAACGCTGAGGCCAGCCAGCAGTACACCCACGCCCTCGCCCTCCTCGACCGCGTCACGACCGACCGCGGCTCACCGATGCCGCACAAAGAGCGGCTGCGCCAGCGCTTCCGGGTCCTGCTTGGCAGGCGCAACGTTTACTACCTGATGGCGCAGTTCGACAAGATGCAGCAGGATGCACAGGAGCTCATCGGACTGGCGCGGGAGCTTGAGGACGAGCCAGCGATGCTCATTGATGCCCTGTTGCATCAGCCGGGCGTGGGCGACTACCAGAGCCAAGCGGAGATTGAGGCAGGCATCTCGATTGCTCAGGAGGCGCTGACCCTGTCGCGGGCGATTGGGGATCGAGCGCGCGAGCTGCAGAGCCTCATCTGCA
Organism: Anaerolineae bacterium; assembly: GCA_025454475.1. Taxonomy (GTDB): domain Bacteria; phylum Chloroflexota; class Anaerolineae; order B4-G1; family SLSP01; genus PWVB01. The sequence continues at coordinate 18,305 of JALOOJ010000012.1, read as the reverse complement.
TTGTGAATCAGCGACTGACCCTTAGCGATCCGTCGTGGCAGTCGATCGCCGAGGAGGCACTGGAGCTGGCCCGTGCGGCTGGTGAGCGCTATTACGAAGCACGGCTTCTGGTTGGCTTGGGCGGCATCTATGCCTTCAGTGATCAACCGGAACGCGGTATGGAATACCTGGAAGCCGCAGCTGCGCTGGCGATGAGCCAGGGGCTTGAGGATCGAGTCGTGCAGATGTCACTGCTCAACCTTCTCGGACTGGAGTTCGAGCGAAGTGGCGACTACTATCGTCTGCTCACCGAATACCAGCAGGAGCGCTTGCACGCCAGCAGGGAGATCGGACACCGCCCAATGGAGAGCCAGGCGCTGCAGGCCTGCGGACGCATCATCGGCATCTACCTGGGTGACTACGCTGCCGCACTCGACGCTCTGCGCGACAGCCAACAGCTGTTGGCGAGATCACCAGACATCGTCTATCCGCTGTTCCATGTGGCCCAGATACAGATCTGGCAGGCTGACCTTGAGGGCGCAACCGAGACGCTGCGTGTCATAGAATCAGCGGGTGCCGTGTTGCAGGATCGCGGCCAGGCGTCGTTATCCCTTATCGAGGTGATGCTCTGTAACGCAAAAGGCGTCCGCTCTGCCACGAGGTCAGATTCCGCAGGCGTCATCGAGGCATTGCAACGCGCGGTTCAGTTGTGCACCGCGGTCATCGACCTCGCGCGCAGGAGCACCCTGGTGTCTCGGCAGTACGAGATGGCTGCGCTCTGTCAGGCCACCGTCGCGTACCTTGGGTTGGCTCAGTCTCTGCCGGATGAAACTGAGGCCCAACTTGCGCTGGCTCTGGAGTCTGCGGAAATGGCCTACGCGATCTACCAGTCCTTCGGTTTCGCCCAGGTCGTTGAGTGTGTCAGCGAGGAGGTACTTCTACGGTACAGCCAGGCTCTGTCAGCGAACGATCAGCAGGATCTGGCGCTACGCTACCTGCGGCGCGCCTACGACGAGATGATGCGGAAGTCCGCATTGATCCCTGCCGATAGCCACTACCGACGAACCTATCTGGAGCACATTCCCCTTCATCGGGAGATCCGCGCCGCTTATACCTCACGGATCGGGTCCATTCTGACCGATTCGGGCCAGTCCTGGCCACAGAGCGAGCTCGTGCCCGCCCTTTGACCTGGCGACCTGGCGCCCACACAGAACAGCGGCGCGCCGGTTACGGCGCGCCGCTGCGTTGTGTAGCGACTGACCCAACTGCCGTTAGCTGTTCCGGATTGCCGCCTGCGCCGCAGCCAGCCGGGCGATGGGTACACGGTAGGGAGAGCAGCTCACGTAGTCGAGCCCAGCGCGATGGCAGAAGTCAATCGACTTCGGATCGCCACCGTGCTCACCGCAGATACCGATTTCGAGATCGGGGTTCGCAGCACGGCCCTCCTTGACACACATCTCCACGAGCCGGCCCACACCTTCCTGGTCCAGCGTCTGGAAGGGATTCTCAGGCAGGATGCCGCGATCGACATACTGCAGCAAGAACTTGCCCTCGGCGTCGTCGCGACTGTAGCCGTACGTCATCTGCGTCAGGTCATTCGTCCCGAAGGAGAAGAACTGCGCATGCTTGGCGATCTCACCGGCGACAAGAGCCGCACGAGGGACCTCGATCATGGTGCCGAACATCGCAGGCACCTCTACCCCCTCCTCGCGCATGACCTCCTCGGCCACAGCCTCAAGCTTATCGCGCTCAAGCGTCAGCTCTTTGACCACGCCGACGAGCGGGATCATCACCTCGGGATGCACATCGATGCCGCGCTTCTGGCAGCGACACGCAGCCTGGAAGTAGGCGCGGGTCTGCATCTCAGTAAGGCCCTTGTACATGATGCCGGCGCGACAGCCACGGAGGCCCATCATAGGGTTGATCTCCCACATCGCCTCGATGATGCGCAGCATCTTCTCAGTCTGGTCCAACTTGGTGCGCAGAGCATCCAGTTCGTCGAACGACTTCGTGGTGGTCAGGACCTCGAGCTTCATGTTATACATCTCACGAGTCAGCTCCTCCCGGTTCGGAAGGAACTCATGCATGGGCGGGTCGATCAAGCGCATGATCACTGGCTTGCCGTCCATGGCCTCGAAGACACCTTCGAAGTCCTGCTCTTGAATGGGCAGCATGTCGTTGAGAGCGACCTGACGCTCCTCGTCGGTCTCGGCAATGATCATCCGCACCACCGCATCGCGAGCGCGCGGGTCGAAGAACATGTGCTCTGTCCGGCAAAGACCAATGCCCTCGGCGCCAAATGCGACTGCTCGCCGAGCATCCACAGGTAGGTCGGCATTCGTCCGGACCCCGAGTGTGCGAACCTCGTCTGCCCACTCAAGAAGCGTGATCAGGTCCGCCTGTTCCTCATACCGGCTCGCGACCATCGGCACGGCGCCTCTGAACACCTCGCCCGTATAGCCGTCAATCGAGATAATGTCGCCTTCCTTCACCACGCTACCGTCGGGCGCTGTGAACTGGCGGCGGTTCGTGTCAACGTCGATCTCGCCACAGCCCGCAACGCACGGCAGGTTATTGCCACGCGCGACCACCGCGGCATGGGACGTCGCCCCACCCTTCTGGGTAAGGACTCCCTTCGAAACCATCATTCCCGGCACATCGTCAGGTGCAGTCTCAGGGCGTACGAGGACCACATCGACCCCGGTGCCAGCCACCTCGATGGCGCGGTGAGCGTCAAAGATCGCGCGGCCCACGGCAGCGCCGGGGGATGCGTTGAGACCACGGGCAATGACTGCCTTCTTCGCGGATGGATCAAACGCCGGCCGAAGCAGTTGCTCAACGTGGGTCGGCGTCACACGAACGAGGGCCTCCTTCTTGGTGATGATGCCCTCCTTCGCGAGGTCCACGGCGATCGTCACGTGCGCCGCAGCGGTGCGTTTGCCAGACCGAGTCTGGAGCATCCATAGCTTCCCGCGCTCGATCGTGAACTCCATATCCTGCATATCGCGGTAGCTGCGCTCCAGCATACGCACGATGGCCATGAACTCGTGATAGGCTGCTGGCATCGCCTCCTCGAGGCTCGGATACCGCTTCGCACGGACTTCCTCAGAAACACCCTGGCGAGCCGCCCAGTCGCGCGAGCTGGCGAGGCTGATCTGCTGCGGTGTACGGATGCCGGCAACGACGTCCTCGCCCTGCGCGTTGATCAGGAACTCACCGTAGAGGAAATCATGGGCGCCTGTACTCGGGCTGCGGCTAAAAGCAACGCCCGTAGCGGAATCACTCCCCATGTTGCCAAAGACCATCGTACACACGTTGACCGCGGTCCCCCAGTGGTGCGGGATCCCTTCGTGCTCGCGGTAGGCGATGGCTCGCGCCCCGTTCCACGAATCGAACACGGCCTTGATCGCAAGGTCAAGCTGCTTGTATGGGTCCGTGGGGAAGGGCTCGCCGAAGCGCTTCAGGTACATCCCCTTGTACTCCTCGACCAACCTCTTCAGCCCATCCAGGCTCACATCGGTGTCGAGCTCAACCCCCTCCTTGGCCTTCACGTGATCGAGCTGCTCCTCAAAGTGGTGGCGGCTGTAGCCCATCACGATGTCGGAGAACATCGTGATGAAGCGCCGGTAGGCGTCATAGGAGAACCACTCGTTGCCCGTGAGCCTGGCCAGGGCGGCCCGCGTCTCGTCGTTCAGGCCCAAGTTGAGCACGGTATCCATCATCCCAGGCATCGACATGCGACCACCGGATCGCACCGATACGAGTAGAGGATTCACGGGATCGCCGAACTTCTTCCCTGTCTGGCTCTCGATGTCCTTCATCGCCTCGAGCGTCTGATCCCAGACACCCTCGGCGAACTGGCCCGTCTCCATGTAGGCGACGCATGCCTCAGTCGTGATCGTGAAACTCGGCGGCACCGGAGCGCCTGCCGCGGTCATGTCCACCAGGCCTTCACCCTTGCCACCGAGAATGGCCTTCATCTCGGCCAGGTCCGGCTCGTGACCAAGGACTTCGGCCAGAGCCTGCTTGCCGTTGCGCGCCAAAAACACCCACTTCTTCGTCATACCTTATCCTCCGAACGTTTGCTAGAGAGTCGTCCGCACAAGTATACAGTAATGAGGGCAGGGCGCAAGGATCGGCCAGCCGCGCTAGGGTACCGCAGCCTGAGCCTCACTCGCGATAACCCTGCGCTGAAGCACATACCAGTCCGGCAACGTAAGGAACCTGTCGGAGGTCCCCATCATGGGTCCCAGCTGGCCGCCGTTCACCCTTGCATCCACTGCGTAGGTATAGACGGGCACGTACAAGGGTAAAGCCGGAACCTCACGCATAAACGCCTGTTGGTACTGCAGATATAGGGCAGCCCGCGCGCCACGCTCCACGGTGATGCGTGCCTGCTCGATTATCTCGCTGATCTCGCGGTTCGTGTACCCCGCGTAGTTCTGGCCCTGTCCAGGCAGCGCCTGGGTCTCATGCCAGAACGGATACGGGTCGGGATCACCCGACAGGATCAAGCGCGCAAGAGCCGCCTGGTAACTGCGCGAGTCAAGCACGCCACTCAGAGCCAGCGGAGGCACCGTATCCACGGTGACAGACACGCCGAGCGTCTGCCACTGAAGGGCTACGCCCTCAGCAACGGCTCGATCGACAGGATCGCTGGACGCCACGAGTTTGAAGGCCAGCCCCACCCCGTCGGCATTTCGTAACGTGTCGGTGATCCCGCTGCGACGCCATCCTGCTTCAGCAAACAGGGCCAGTGCCCGATCCTGGTCGTAGCTGTAGAGCGGGACATCACTTGTCGAGTAGGCCCAGGTCCCCGGAATCAGCGGGGTATCCGGCAGAACCGCCTGACCCAGTAGGACATCATCGACGAGCTGCTGACGGTTGATGCCATGCATAAGCGCCTGGCGAAGCCGCACGTCACCGAAGGGCACCGTATCGGTTACGAGCTGGTTGAAGTAGATCATAGCCATCTCGGCCGTCGGAGCGGAGTACAGGCGCAGATTCCCATCAGCCAGGGCCTCTGGAAGCAGATCCACAGGGATTCGCGATACGCCTTCGACTGTACCGTCCTGGTATGCCTCGAAGGCCGCTCGAGAAGTGGCGTAGAAGCGCAGCACGACGTTCTCGAGGTAGGCACTGCGACCGTAGTAGCGCGTAAAGCGCCGCAGCGTTACCGCGGCGATGTGCCCCTCTCCCATCTCGACGCCGGCCAACCGGAATGGTCCCGTGCCGACCGGCTCGCGGTTGAAGTCGGCCTGCGGTAGGTCCGCAGCCGTCACGCCCGACAGACGGTGCTCAGGCATGATCCCAACCGTCGTGTAGTCGAGAAATGGCGCATAGGGTTCGGTCAAGACGAACCTGACCGTGTAGTCATCGACCTTGGCAGCATCCACAGAGCGCCACAGATCACCTATGTCGCCCGGCCCGGGGTAGTCCGGGTCCTGCAGCAGCCCGATCGTGAAAAGCACATCATCGGCAGTGAAGGGATAACCATCGTGCCAGACGACGTTTCTACGAAGGCTGAAGGTATAGGTGATGCGGTCCGAGCTGATCTCCCAACCTGAGGCTAGGTCGGGTTCGATCTCCCCGTTCATAGCGAGGCGCGACAAGCCACTGAAGACCAGGGACACTACGTCACGGTCAGCATCGTTGTAGAAGCTCAAAAGGGGATTGAGAGACTGGGGATAGCCACCCACGCTCTCAAGATACGTCCCACCAGGTGCAGGGCGGAACTCGGTCGTATAGGTAGTTGCCATGTACATCAGGATGGAGGCAGCCACCAGGAAACCTATACCGACAAGCACGACCTGCCACCCGATACGCCGGAACACTGCGGAATCGCTCGATTCAGACGGATGCGCTGGTGCGAAGGTGCCTGCTGAAACGAAAGAGGACGATGCCGAAGCCGGATGCCGTCCGGCGCTCAGCACTCGTCCTCCTCAACGGAGTCACCAGGCTAACCAACGATGAGGACGTTCACAATCGCTACAAGGAAGAAGACCACTGATGTCCCGACTGTGAGTCGGAAGAGCAACAGCTCCGGCCCGCGGCGCTTTCGGATCAAGCTGGTTTGAGCGCCGCCGAACACACCCCCCATCCCGCTGCTACGGACCTCAAACAACACGAGCACAACCAGGGCAACGCCCAGAATAATCTGCGCAACATTGAGATATGTCTGCATACTCTACCTTCTCCTAAAGGGACATCTGGGCCGATTATAACACCACAGCCAGAGATGACAACGGCCTCAGCGAATGTCCTCAGCACTGATGCGGGCGTAGAAGGACGGCAGCGCCTCGGCAGGGCTGTCTGAGAAACGCAGAGCCTGCCCAATCCGCGCCGCCGCACTGTCCGCGTCTGCCTGACACCGTGCATGAACGGTGAACAACGGCTGCCCAGTGTGCACGAGATCCCCCACCTTGGCATGCATCACAACGCCCACTGCGTGATCAATCTGCTGTCCCTTCTTCTCGCGTCCGCCGCCAAGTCCTACCACCGCCAGCCCGATCTCATCGGCTGACATCGTCGCCAGGTACCTCGTGCTCGAGGCGGATACAGTCCACGCGATCGGGGCGCGGCGGAACCGAGCCGGATCGTCAACGAAACGCACGTCACCGCCCTGGGCCTCGACCAACTCGCGGAACTTCGCGAGGCCTGCGCCAGAGGTCAGCGCACCTGATGCGCAACGCATCCCCTCGTCCAAAGTGGAGCACTTGTCGCCCAAGTAGAGCATCTCTCCTGCAATCTGGATGCAGTGATCTGCCAGGATCTGAGGGCCATGTCCTCCAAGCGTCGCCAAAGCCTCGACAACCTCGAGGCTGTTGCCAACGGCTGCGCCAAGTGGCTCGTTCATATCCGAGATATAGGCGCTGACCTTTCGACCAACTGCGTCTCCAATGCGAACCATGTCCACCGCCAGAGCGCGTGCCTCTTCGAGCGTCCGCATGAACGCCCCGGTGCCCACCTTGACATCGAGTACGATGGCGTCAGCGCCCGAAGCGATCTTCTTGCTCATGATTGAGCTCACGATCAACGGCAGACTGGGGACCGTTCCGGTTACGTCCCGCAGCGCATAAAGCTTGGCATCGGCAGGGGCCAGATTCGCCGACTGCCCGGTGAGAACCACCCCAATCCGGCGCAGCTGATCCTTGAACTGCGCCACAGTCAAATCCACTCGATAGCCGGGGATAGACTCCAATTTGTCCAACGTTCCGCCCGAGAACCCGAGCCCTCTGCCTGACATCTTGCCCACCGGAAGGCCCAGTGCAGCTACGACGGGCGCTACGACCAGGCTGACCTTGTCGCCGATCCCTCCCGTCGAGTGCTTGTCAACCACAATGCCGGCGACATCGCTCAAGTCCAGGACCTCCCCAGACTGAGCCATGGCCATAGTGAGGTCCCGGACCTCGTCGTCATCCATGCCGCGGAGCACAATCGCCATCAGCAGGGCAGCCGCTTGGTAGTCCGGTATCTCGCCATGTGTGTAGCCGGTGACGAAATACTGAATCTCGTCGCAACTCAGCCGGTGGCCATCGCGCTTCTTTTCAATGACCTCAGTGATGCGCATACCCCTCCTATTGGTCACAGCACCAGGGGTTATCCGATCGGGTCCTCCGCATAAAACGCGAAACCCAAGGCGCCCGGCCCGGCATGGGTTCCGACAACCGGCGACAACAGACGGGTCAGCAGCCGCTCCGGCTTGAGCTCCTCAACGACCATCTCGGTGAAGGCCGCCAGGTCCTCTGGAGCGGCGGCGTGCATGATCGCCAACTCCGTCGGTCGACGGTCGCCAAGGCGCTCACGCGCGATCTCGACGAGGCGCCGCAGCGATTTGCCTCGGCTGCGCACCTTCTCCAGCGACTCAACTCGCCCGTGGGCGATCGTCAGCACGGGCTTCAGGTTCAGCGCTGAACCGAGCAGCCGCGCCGCACCACCGATTCGGCCCCCTCGATGCAGGTACTCCAGGGTGTCGACTGCAAAGAGCACGTGCGTGTTCTCGGAGCACCAGCGAGCTTTGTCCATCGCGGCCTCTATGGTTCCGCCCTGACGCGCTACACGTTCCGCGACGAGGACCTGCAGTCCGAGCCCCGTGGATACCGAACGGGAGTCCACAACCTCTATCCGTAGGTCCGGCCTGTGTTCAGCCAGATGCGCCTTGGCCTGCAATGCCGAGGCCATCGTGCCGCTCAGCTCCTCTGAGATGAAGAGGCCCAGTACCGCCTTCACGTTTTCACGGTCGGCGATCTGCTGGAAGAAATCGATGAAGGCGCCTGCCGAGGGCTGTGACGTCTTGGGGAGATCCTGGCGTTCCTGTAGCCATCTGTAGAACGTCTCAGCCTCCAACGTCACGCCATCCAGATACGATGCCTCTCCCCAGTGTACGTTCAGCGGGATCACCGGAATACCGAGCTCCTCAGCCGGGCCAGGTGACAGATTCGAGGTGCTATCAGTGACGACAACAAAGCTGGTCATCATAAGTCCTTTCTTGACGATGGTCTGACAGTCGTGCAACGGTTACCCATCCACCTGCGCCATTTGCCAGCGATTCTACTGCTTCCTGTCGTCCAGGCAACCCGCTCGACGAGCACCAGGGAGTTGCTCTGTCGCGGACCTTGGGGAGCGTGGGGGCTCGATCTTGACATCCGGGGGCACTCCGCTATACTTATCGGTCGATCACTATGCGTGGGGCCTCGCGTGTATCTGAGCGGGGCCTTTTCTGTGCCAGGCAACCGAACAAAGGTAACGGCACATGGTGCACTTGTTGCTGGGGTTAGCAGTCTGAGGAGTACCGAATGGCGAGGAAAGAAGCACCCATATCTGACGTGAGGATCATCGGGATCTTCGCACACGTAGACGCCGGCAAGACGACGACGTCTGAAGCTATCCTATATCACACCGGGCGGATCCATCGTGCTGGCGAGATCGATGACGGGAACACGCAACTCGACTGGATGGATCAGGAGCGCGAACGGGGCATCACAATTATGTCCGCAGCCACGGCCTGCCACTGGCGCGACCATCGCATCAACCTGATCGATACACCGGGGCACATTGACTTCACTGCCGAGGTAGTACGCTCGATCCGGGTCATCGATGGCGCAGTGATGGTGATGTGCGGTGTCGGTGGCGTTGAGCCCCAGACGGAGTCTGTCTGGAACCTCGCGAATCGCGAGAAACTGGCTCGGCTGATCTATATCAACAAACTGGATCGGACTGGCGCCGACTTTGACCGCGTGCTTGAGGAGATTCGCGAGCGCCTGACCAATCGGGCAACCCCCATCCAGCTACCGATTGGCACTGAAGACTCGTTCAGGGGCGTTGTCGATCTGCTATCGGAACGGGCTCTTGTCTGGAGCAGCGGTCAAGACGAGTACGCCGTGGAGCCGATCCCGGCTGACATGGCGGACGCTGTGCACGCGGCTCGGGAAGCGCTCATCGATCGCATATGCGAGACCGACGAAACGCTTCTGATGCAGCGTCTGGAGGGGGAGCTGCCGGACCTTGGCGCGCTAATGGCTGGCCTGCGCAGCGCGACCTCCAGCGGCGACATCATCCCGGTGCTGTGCGGCGTCTCAAAACGCCGCATCGGCGTACAGCCGCTTCTGGACGCCATCGTGGACTACCTCCCATCGCCACTGGACGTCCCGGTGACCAGGGGGAGCCGCCTTGGCGAGGAGCACGAGATCATCGAGCGGCCCAGCACCTTCGAAGCGCCCTTCTGCGCCTCAGCGTTCAAGATAATGGTCGATCCCTATGTGGGCCACCTGACCTGGGTCCGCGTCTTCTCAGGCAAGCTCAGTGCGGGTGAGACTGTCCTGAACCCTCGCACTGGCGACCTCCAACGCGTTGGCAGAATCTACCGTATGCACGCCGATCGACGGGAACAGACGGAATCGATGGCCGCGAGCGACGTCGTTGCGCTTGTCGGCATGAGATCGGCAATGACCGGTGACACACTGTGTGATCCCACCGATCCCATCATGCTGGATTCGTTCGAGTTTCCCGAGCCGGTCATCGCAGTAGCGCTGGCCCCTGGCTCAAACAATGAGCGAGACAAGCTCTACAACGCGGTGCGCCGGTTGTGTGACGAGGACCCAACGCTGCTCTGGAAAGTGGTGTCGGACACGGGCGAGCTGATCCTCTCAGGCATGGGCGAGCTGCACCTCGAGATCGCAGTCGAACGGCTCCGGCGAGAGTATGCACTCACGCCACAGGTTAGCCTGCCTCAGGTCTCCTACCGCGAGACCGTCCAGCGCCCGAGTCAGGTCGTGACGACCTACCGCAAGCAGTCCGGTGGGCACGGCCACTTTGCCCGCGTCGAGGTCCGTGTTGAGCCGCTCGATGAGGGCGACAATGGTGTCGTCTTCGAGAACGAGACCACGGGAGCTAGCCTGCCGCGCGAGTTCATCCGACCCGTGGAGGTGGGAATACGGCGAACCCTGGAAGAGGGCGTCATCGCGGGGTACCCGGTCACGAACATCAAGGTGACCCTGGTGGATGGTAGCTATCACGAGGTCGACTCCTCGGCGATGGACTTCGAGATCGCGGGCAGCATGGCCGTGAAGGAGGCGATCCGCAAGGCATTGCCGGCACTGATGGAGCCGATCATGGGTCTTGACATCAGCGTACCCGAGGAACACCTTGGTGGAGTCGTCGCCGATGTGGGGCGGCGTCGCGGCCTGATGCAGGACCTGCGCGTTCGGGGTCGCTATCGCACGATCGATGGCGAAGTGCCGTTGGCAGAAGCGCGTGGCTACGCCACAGACCTGCGCAGTCTCACCCAGGGCCGTGGTACTTTCAGCCTGGAGTTCAAGCGCTACGACGTGCTCCCCGAGGAAATCGCCCAGGGCATCATCGAAGCGAACCGAGAACGCATGGCTCAGAGAGTCACAGCCGGCTGAGCGACTTCGGCTCCTCGGTAGTAGTGTCCCACGGTGAGGCACGGAGGCCCATACAGGTGTCCGTCAGGGTTCCTCATCGTGGGTGGCGCGACGGTAGGCACCCTCTGCGTAGGTCGAACTTGGAGTTCGACCGGTGGCCAAGCTCCATCGCCCTGCGCAGATGGCACTCCTACCGGATGGGCGTAGGTCAACTTCGCCCTATGGCAGACGTGAGCGCGCTCGCTTCTCCGACTGGTCACTGAGGTATGACGATGCACGCACCGACTTCTCCGGCTGCGGCGGCTCATCGAGCGGGGGATCGCACCACCGAACTCCTGGCTCCGGCCCGTGACCTTGCATGCGGAATCGCCGCTATCAACGCCGGAGCTGACGCGATCTACATCGGCGCGCCGCGCTTCGGCGCCCGCTCAAAGGCAGGGAACACCCTCGAGGATATCGCGGCGCTGCTGCACCACGCCCATACCTACTGGGCGCGTGTGTATGTGACGGTCAACACCCTGCTCCACGACCATGAGCTGCCGCATGCAGTCGACCTGATCGCGGAGCTCGATGCGATGGGCGCCGACGGCGTGATCATCCAGGACGTGGGCCTGCTCGAATGCGACCTGCCCTCGATCCCTCTGATTGCTAGTACCCAGATGCACAACTTCACACCGGAGCGAGTGAAGTTCCTTGAGGACATTGGGTTTCATCGCGTGATCCTGGCACGCGAGCTCAATCTCGATGAGATCCGCAGCATTCGCGATGCGACCACCGCCATAGAACTCGAGTCGTTCGTTCACGGAGCGCTGTGTGTCAGCTACAGCGGACAGTGCACGATGAGCTATGCGGTGGGAGGGCGCAGCGGAAATCGTGGCGAATGCGCGCAGCCATGCCGTCGCCGGTATAGCCTGATGGATAGCCGTGGCGTGACCCATCTCAAGGGGCGCTATCTTCTATCACTACGCGATATGAACCGCATCGCGGACCTGGGTGCGCTGCTCGACGCGGGTGTGACCTCGTTCAAGATTGAGGGCCGGCTCAAGGATGCGGCGTATGTGACGACGGTGGTCAGCGCCTACCGCCAGGCGCTTGACGATGCGCTGGTACCGAGGCACCTTCGCGGCAGCTCATCGGGCAGGAGCGAGTCGGCCTTCACGCCCAGCCTGCAGAAGGTGTTCAACCGTGGCTTTACGCCCTACTTTCTGCATGGCCGCGCGTTGTCCCCAGGCGCCATCAACACTCCGAAGATGATCGGTGAGGCCATCGGCGCCGTCGTCGCTGTCACCGATCGGACCTTCATTCTGAGGACCGACGTTGAGCTCCACAGTGGCGACGGGCTGTCGTTTTTTGACTCTGCTCGGGAGCTATCCGGCACGGTCATCAACGGCGTTCGGCCCACGGCGCGGGGGCTGGAGATCACACCCAACTCGATGGATGGCATTCGCATCGGCACGGAGTGTTTCCGCAACCACGACCACGCCTTCCAGGCCGAGGTGGAGGCGCATCCGCCCGAGCGCACGGTAGGCATCACGTTGACTCTGTCGGAAACGGAGACCGGACTCAGGCTTCAGGCACAAGACGAAGACGGCATCAGCGCGGCAGCCGACTTGGAGCAAGGGAAGAGCCCTGCGCAGAAGGCGGCGCAGGCTGAAGAGACGGCGCGCCGACAACTGGCGAAGACCGGTGGCACCCCGTTCCGCTGCGAGCTTGTGACCCTGGACTGGTCGCGGCCATACTTTGTGCCGGTCTCCCAGCTCAATGAGCTCAGGCGTCAGACACTGGACAGGCTAACCGCCGCACGCGCCCAGAACCGCCCGATCCGACGCAGCGCCACTGCGCGCAACGACGTCCCCTACCCCGAGGCATCGCTGAGTTACCGAGGCAACGTGCTCAACGCGAAGGCGGCTGCCTTCTACCGTCGCCATGGCGTGGCGACCATCGAGCCTGCCGCAGAAAGCGGCATCGACCTCACGGGCCGCCAGGTGATGTCGACTCGGTACTGCATCAAGGATGAGTTGGGATGGTGTCCACATCAAGGCTCGCAGCCCCGGTTTGCGGAACCGCTCTTTCTCGTGGACGACACGGGGCACCGCTACAGGCTGCGGTTCCGCTGCTCGGACTACCCAGACCAATGCGGTATGGACATCGACTACTGAGGACGTGAAGAGCCGGAGGCTGCCCCATCGCCCCCGGCTCTCCTAAGGAGGAAAACTCACGTCTACTGCGTCCCTGTATGTATGATCATCATAGCACAATCAAGATGGTCAAGCCTGACGTAGACCTGACGATTTTCTCACGTGTGGCTTACAGCGGTCTGGTTTCGCAGCGCGTGGGCACGCCGCGCACACGCGGGATGGGCGCGCCAGATCGAGCTTGGCGCCATCGGAAAGCCGGAGGCTTGGAGTGGCCCCCGGCTTCCCAGGAGGAGGAGAATCCGTCATCACGAATACCTGCGCAGCTACCCCTAGAGTACCACCTCCCGTGCCCCTCGCTTGACGGCAACCTGACGCATGGTGTATGACACCCACTCAGGTTGACCCACGTCGCCTGAACGAGCATGCCTGCATTGCCCAAGCGCCCAGCCGCCTGTACAATCCCCGTGGGCTCACGTAAGCCCATGACGCCTATGGTGAACTGAGGAGGTATTCCCATGCACTTTGAACACGTCGCTCTGAACGTCCCCGATCCCAAGGCTATGGCGCAGTGGTATGTCGATCACTGCGGCATGCGCGTGATCCGATCCGTGGAGGGGCCTCCCTATATGCGCTTCCTGTGTGACGCGACAGGCCGCGTGATATTCGAGCTTTACGCGAACGCCAAGGCCCCAATACCTGATTATGCCGCCCAGGACCCCCTCGTGCTCCACGCCGCCTTCGCCGTTGAGGACATGACGGCGACCAAGGCGCGCCTGCTGGCTGCAGGCGCGAGCGAGGTCTCCGACGAGAAACTCGGCGACGGGACGCGTCTCGTCATGCTTCGAGACCCGTGGGGAGTATCACTCCAGCTCGCGCAGCGGGGAATCCCGCTCGGCGGGTAGCCACCACGTCCCAAGGAAACTGTGGCGCTGTCAGCAAGCGCCCCCAAGGACCTGTGCCCATGACCATACTGGATCGCTTCATTCTCGACGGCAGGACAGCATTGGTGACCGGGTGTCGTCGCGGCATCGGGCGTGCATTTGCCCAGGCCCTGGCCGAGGCGGGTGCGGACATCGTCGGCGTCAGTACTCACCTGGAAGCCACCGGCAGTGATGTCGAGAACGACGTTCTCGCAGCCGGGCGGCGTTTCCGGGCCTACTCCTGTGATCTTGGCGATAGGCAGAGGCTCTATGACGTGATCGCCAGCATCAAACAGGAGTCATCGCCCATCGACATCCTGGTCAACAACGCTGGCACGAACCGGCGGTTCCCTGCAGAGCAGTTCCCCGATGAGGCCTGGGACGAGGTGGTTGAGGTCGACCTCAACGCTCAGTTCATCTTGGCCCGCGAGTTTGGGAATGATATGCTGGCGCGAGGCTATGGTAAGATCATCTTCACCGCCTCGCTCATGTCGTTCCAGGGCGGTATCCTCATCCCAGCCTACGCCGCCAGTAAGGGCGGTATCGCCCAGTTGACAAAGGCCTTGGCGAACGAGTGGGCCTCTCGTGGCGTGAACGTGAACGCGATCACGCCCGGCTACATCGCAACCGACCTGACGCGGCCTCTCAGGGATGATCCTGAACGCAATCCGGCGATCGAAGGCCGTATTCCGGCTGGTCGTTGGGGCACGCCCGACGACCTCAAGGGCGCGGTCGTCTTCCTTGCTTCCGATGCCGCGAGCTATGTGAACGGGACGATCCTCGTCGTGGACGGAGGCTGGCTCGCCCGCTAGTGCCTGGCAGCGACCGCGGTACTCCCTCCTAGGCCTAAGGTAGGTTGGCTCGTAGTAACCGCTTCAGCGGTTCTGCCGCCGCCCAGTCTGCTGGGCGCGCCTGCCCAGGCGCCAGAACGACTGAAGTCGTTACTACGAACGCAGACATCAGCTTGGCCAGGCTACTACGTCGTCGGCCGCTGACCAATGACCGATATCCCTTGCGACGTGGCGCTCGCGGACCTGGATTGCCCCAGCCGCCAGATGCGCTATACTGCGCGCTGGCTTGGGCACCGCTGCTGTTGGCGCACACTCAAACGGGTCACTCGGACCTGGTGCGTCCGCCGTCAGCGTGCGCGCAGTCCGGTGAACACCATCAGATCATCAGCGGAGAAAGGCACAATGAGCATCATCTACGAATCCAGAAAAGGGAAGCTTGGCATTCTGGTGGGCGGAGGACCGGCACCGGGTATCAATGGCGTCATCCATGCTGCTACCATCGAGGCGCTCAACAACGGTATGGAGGTCATCGGGATCCGCGAGGGTTTCAAACACCTGATGCAGGGCAAGGTTGTGGGCGACAGCCTATCCTTCGACGACGTCACGCGGATCTTCAGCCGCGGCGGATCGATCCTGTACACCTCGCGCGCCAACCCGACCAAGGACGAGGCGTTGCTGCGGAAATGCGGCCAAGCCCTGATCGACAACGGGATAAGCTGCCTCCTGGCCATTGGCGGCGACGATACCGCCTACTCAGCCTATCGCGTGGCGCGCTATGCCGATGAGAACCTGGGCGTGCATATCCGCACGGCCCATGCGCCCAAGACGATCGACAACGACCTTCCCCTGCCCTACGAGATCCCGACGTTCGGCTTCGAAACGGCCCGCGATGTTGGCGCACGGCTTGTGCTGAACCTGATGGAGGATGCGTTGACGACGCAGCGCTGGTACATCGTCGTCGCGATGGGCCGCAAGGCGGGCCACCTGGCGCTGGCCATTGGTCGTAGCTCCGGCGCCACACTGACGCTGATCCCTGAGGAGTGGCGCGGACGCAAGGTTCGTATGCAGGAGGTGGTCGACGTCCTGGCCACCTCGATCCTGCGCCGTATGGCCGAGGGACGCCGCCACGGCGTCGCCGTCGTAGCGGAAGGCCTCGTCGAGCTTATGGATCCTGAGGACTTCGACGTGCTCAAGAACGCTGAGCGCGACGAGCACGGGCACGTCCGACTCGCGGAGATCAACATAGGCGACACGCTGCGCAAACTGGTCCGGGCCGATCTGAAGAAGATGGGCATCGAGACCACGCTCGTGAGCAAGGACATCGGCTACGAACTACGGAGTTGCGATCCCAGCCCTTACGACATCGACTATACCCGCAGCATCGGGCAGGCAGCGGCGGAGTTCCTGATCGGCGGCGGCAGCCACGCGACCATCACAATCCAGAACGGTCGCGTGATCCCGATCCCCTTCGAGGACTCCATGGATCCCAGCACGGGCCGGACCGAGGTGCGCATCGTTGATGTTGACTCCGCTCAGTACCATTCGGCGTACAAGCTGATGGTGCGGCTCAAGCAGGAGAACGCCGACGATGACCTCCTGATCTCACGGATGGCAGCGCAGACTACCATGACGCCGGAACAGATTATGGCTCGCTATGGCTACCTGATGGGAGCAGCCGAGCGACCCTTCTAGGCACCCAGGCGCCACCAACGGTCTCAGCTACAAGCCCCGCAGCCCGAATCGCTGCGGGGCTTGTGTGCCTCCGTCTACTGAGTCGTCCTCCCAAGAAACACCGGTGCCAGCATCTGTTCGACAGGTGCATGTCGGTCCGTGAGCACAGCCGGCTCGCCCTCATCCAGCAGCGCCTCGAGCGCCGCAGCGCTCAGGACGCCCTCGACGAACCGCGAATCGGGAGCGAACGCGTCCTCGTTGAGCGGCACGCGACTCGCAACGATGACGAAGGTATCCCTGGAAACACCGCGCCAATCCGCGAGCCGCGGGATGACGTAGACATGCTCAAAGGTTCGGCCCAAGGTGCGGACATAGGCGCGCAGGAACCTACCCACTGCACCATCGATGATATTGACGACATATAGACCATCGTCCGTCAACCAGGCTTTCACCCGGTCGTTGAACTCCTTCGTCGTCAAGTGGTAGGGTACCGAGAAGTCGTTAAAAGCGTCACCGTAGATCACGTCGTAACGCCTGTCAGGCGCGCGTGTAAGAAAGGTACGCGCATCCTCGTTATAGCTCGCGATTCGCGTGTCACGCGTCAGGCCGAGATGGCTATACGCGCCAATGAAGAACACCCGCAGCGGCTCATGCCGCTCTGCCTGGTAGGCCGTCAGCTCAGCATAGGTCTGCTCATAGTAGTAGACCAGGTTGGTTGGGTCATCCAGCGAGCTGTAACTGTGCACCAGGCGGTCCAGGACAAGGACACGCACCGGCTTACCGTTACGTTCGTCGTCGCGCACATTGATGCAGAAGTAGTTCGTCTCTCGCAGGCAGGCGCTGCGCGTCCACCCGGCCCTCACGATCCCTACCGGCGCCAGAACCACAAGTGCCGTCAGCGCCATATCGCGCACGATGCGCCCCGAGGCCAGGAACAGCAGCCCGATCGCGAGCAGGACCACAGCCACACCCAGGACGACCGTATGTGTGCCAAACCAGGCGATCAGCCAGAAGCCAGTCACAAAAGTGCCCACGATACTTCCGGCCGTCCCGGCCGCGGAGATGCGCCCAAGGGTGCTTCCGGCGCGCGCCAGGTCCTCCACAGCGAGCTTCATCACGATAGGCGAGATCGTGCCCAGCACCAACGCGGGTGGCAGGAAGAGTGCCGCGATCAGGATCAGGATCTCGGCGATGATGGACCACTCGACTTGCGAGGCAATTGCCAGGCTGTCAACCGCCAGGATGCCAAGCGATGTGATGCCTCCCAGCAGGAATGCCACCCCAAGCAGGCGAAGCGAGGCATACCGGTCAGCCAGCTTTCCCCCAATGTAGTTGCCCAGGCTCATACCCGCCAAAACGACGCCGATGACACTGGTCCACGTGTATAGCGACACGCCCACCTGCGGAGCGATGATCCGACCTGCGACGAGTTCAAGGACCATGATGCAGGCGCTGGAGACGAAGACCACGGGCTCCGGGCGCCAGAACCGTGGCGGCCTGAATGCCGGCACCGCGCGCTTGCGCCGTGCGCCTCCACCCTCCGGCCCCTCAATCGTCATATCCACAACGCTGGGGGCTCCTGCGCTCGCCGATCGGTCCATGGGTCCATCCTCTCCGGTGCTCACAGGCTTCCTCGCGTCACGGCATCGCTCAGCGCACGGAAGGTCTGGCACAAGGTTGGGTAGAGCTCTTTGTACAGGCTGTAGACATCGTTGTAGACTGCCACGCGCGCTGGCTCCGGCATGACCGTCTCGTCGTGCCAGCGCACCACCTTGGCGACAGCGGCTTCGACCGACGGGTAGATCCCCACGCCGACGCCGGCCAGCATCGCGGCACCCGTCGCTGCAGCTTCGCGAGTCCGCGTCCTCCTGACCGGACGGCCATAGACGTCGGCCTGAAGCTGCAGCCACAGCGCGTGCTGGG